>LMZU01000029.1 GCA_001567245.1 Microgenomates bacterium OLB23 | reverse complement strand
ACCAAATTGGCGAAGCCGAATTGGCCAAATTGCCCGAACTTGAAGCTTGGGCAAAAGATACCGCAGAAGAACTCAATGCAATCTTGGAAGAGCATGGGTTCTCCATTCGGTTAACGGCTTGGCAAAAGGCCCCCGGCAAATTTGGAGTTGTGGCCTTGTACGACATTACCCTCAAGTGGTTGGTCGAAGGTGAAACAGAATCTGAATGGGGTATGCCCTACGAGCATGATGGTAAGCCATTTTTCCGTTTGCCTCTCTACGAGGCAGAGCTGGGCTTTTATGAAACAACTGATGCCGTTGTCGGGATGATTCCTGCCAAAAACGGTGACGTCATGTGCTTTACTCGCGCTCCAAAACCCTTGGAGCAGTTCGAGTTGCTTGCTGAAGCAGAACGGTGGCATACCATGCTCATGAATCACAGCCTCTTGATTGTTGGCAAATACAACGGTCTGCGGTTTCCGAATATTCTGTATAATTCGGAAAAAGATGGTCCAATCGACATCAGTTGGCTGTGTGGCTTACACACAACTGATGCAACTGATCAAGGCTGGCGGGTTGCCGAGGCTCTCATGCAAGCAATGTTTGCGGTGGGACCCAAAGGTGCTCGCGCCAAAGTGGCGGTGGCCGTGGCAATGGAAAGCTTCAGTATTGGTGGTCCCACCGATTATGTGGCAGATCACGATTTACTGATTTGGCTTAAGCGCCCCAATCTTGACTTGCCCTACTTTGTGGCCTACGTGCCCAAAGAGGCCTTTGCCGACCACACGGTTGGCTTAGAAGAGATTGATGGATAAGTAAAATAAGTAATTTGTAACACTAATTGTATACCCCTATGACATTGTCATGGGGGTATTTTCTTTGTTTTTTAGTCTAAGCAAAATAGGGTACAATAGTGCTGTGAGTAGTATTAAAACCATTCTAACCCTCCTAGCAGTAGTGCCGCTTTTACGAAACTATTGGCGCTGGCTCGTTTTTTTTAACCTGGCAGTGATTGCTCTTATCTTTCGGTGGTACCCCATTCATGGTGGCTTATTTACCTTCGAGTACGACATGGCCAAAGATTCACTGATTATGCTCAAGATGTACCAGCATCAAGACCCTAGTCTTGTAGGCCCTACTACCAGTATTCCAGGATTATTTTATGGACCAGCTTGGTACTATATTGCGCTTATTCCTAATATCTTGCTTGGGTTCGACCCCTTTGCAGGTGTAGGTAGTGGTGTGGCTAGGGGTTCTTGTTTCGATTTACCTCCTGCTTCGTTATCGTAGTTGGTTCGAAGCATTCGTATACAGCGTTTCGAGCGGACTCATTGGTTCGCAACAAAATGCCTGGACGCCATACATGACTTCGCTTTTGATGGTGCCGCTGGTAATTCTTCTCATACAGCTCCAACCAAAGAAAAAAACTACAACTCAAATGGTTGTTTTAATTGCATTGTGCACGTCGTTGCTTTTTCACTTTCAGGTTGCCTTTGCGATTGTATGTGTACCGCTTGTTCTGATTGTGCTAGCACTCAAACGAGTCAAGTTTAGTTTTTCACAAATTTCACTAGGTTTGATTGCATTTTTTTCGACACTGGTTCCGTCCTTTTTGTTCGAACTTAAAAATAATTTTCTGCAAACTAAAGCTGTAGTGGCATTTATCCAAAACTTTGGTTCGGCAGCTGCCACCATCGAGCCAAATGCAACTGGTGTTGCCAGAGTCATAGAGATTGGTAAAGACATGATTGCAAATGCTGGAGCTAGTTTCTTCCCTGTTCACACACCTTGGTGGTTGGGTATACCTGTTATCTACCTAGTGTACCGACACCTCTCTCAGCGTGAAAATCGTAGTGAAATGTTAGTAGTGGTGCCATTGTTGCTCGGTAGCTTTCTCTTCTATCTCGTTCTACCTGCAAAAACGTACTATCTTGTAGCACTTTTACCCGTGTGGATCATTGCTGCTGGTAGCTATATCTCCAAACGTTCTGTAGTAGTACCTCTAGTACTAACCAGTGCTTTTTTAGTTTTAGCATGTGTGCATACACTACGCGAACGAGCTACCTACGAAAATCTTGCTCACACGACAACACAGTTGTATGCTCCAAAATATACGGCAGTACAAACAGCATATGAATTAGCAGCAGCTACGCCATTTTGCTTCGTATCATTTTTGTGCCACAGGTGTACGATTACACATATCAATTTTTTATATTTAAATGAAATTCGCAAAGGCAAGCCAGCGCCAACCGAGTTTAGTTATGCACCTGGAGAAGAACTGTATAACCCCTATAAACAACTTGCCATTCAAGACACCAAGCCAGAATATACAATGCTTATTGTCGAAGACTACATATATCCCGATGTATTCGAGCAGTGGTGGCAACGTGTTGGCTCGGCATATACAATTGTAGAAGAAAAACCTATTTCTGAAGCCCTTGTGGTCTATAAAGCATCTAGAAAGTAATCCATGCAAAGATGGCTCGTCATTATTTCCAAAACTGTCGAAAATTTTTCGCTTACGCGCCGCGACTATGCACTGTTAGGACTTGTTGCTCTAATCGGGTTACTCTTGCGCATTTTGCCAGGTACTGACCACCTTATATGGGACTATGATCAGGCGCGCGACTCGGTTGTTATTCGAACTATTTTAGGCGAAAAAAAATTTAATGATTGTGGGACCACAAACAGAATTTTTTGGTTTGAATCATGGCCCACTTTACTACTATTATGCTGCCCCTTTTTATCACCTTGCCCAGTGGAATCCTAATATTCCTTTGTATGCAATGATAATACTTAATCTTAGTACATTAATACCTCTAGTGTTACTTGTGCAATCACTCTTTAAGGATCGACGAATTACTGTGGTCGCTGCTCTCCTATTTGCTGTGGCGTATCAACAGGTTGAGTACGCTCGCTGGCTTTCGAATGTAGCCATTACTATACCAATGATTGCTTGGATGTACTACTTTCTTTGGCAGACCCTTGCAAACAATAAGCGTGCGTTTTTCACAGGTGTTTTCACGGGACTGGCAATTCAAGGAGAGTTTTTCTTAATCTTTCTTATAGCACTCTGTTACGTGTTGTTTTATTTGTTCTCTGTTTCTAAAAAAGCTGTTCGAAATTACCACATTGGACTTCTGCTGGGTTTGAGTTCTTTTATTGCCGCCGAAATTAAATTTTCTTTTCTTGGCAGTACAACATTTTTTAACACAATTTGTTGGGAGTCATTCTGATCGGCTCAACCTTGCCAGTACTGCTGTTGCAAAATACCTTGACCATTTGGGTATGACCACTAATCAAAATGTATTTGGCATTACACCAACTATGGGTGTATGGGGCATTATTGCGGCACTGCTTGTACTGCTTTTTTTAAAGAAACATCTGTTGTCGCGATCATACGTACCGCAAGTGCTATTTGTGTTAGCGCTACTTTTTTTCACACAGTTTTCTGCTGACATTTCACTATGTTGACGCCGTATTTTTAAATCTCTCAATTATTGAGCCGATTATTATCCTCTTTGCTTTGGTGGTGTGGTTGTTATATCAGTCTGGTCAAAAATGGGCAGCATACCTGCTGACATTTGGTATTGTGGTATCGCAACTCTATCAGTTACAAGCAAACGTGCAAAAGCAGTCACCAATGCAATTATATAATTTCCATCAGGCCGCAATTTTACTCTCCCAAAAGAAAGAAATTGTTTCCGAAATGTATCGACTAGCCGATGCAAAACCTTTCACGATTGGCGTAATTGGTACTCCGTATGGAGTACAAACGGTGTGGGCGACAGTATTCGAAAATTACTTAGCCGAACGACCAACTCTCGAAAAACCTAATTGGTATGGCTACCAAGCTCTCGGTTACCCAGCAGATAGCTACTTTACCAAAGTTGATCATCCGGCCGAACGACACATACTCGTTATTGAACAAAACTATGAGCTATTTTTAAGTCCGTATATCTACGAGCAGTATATGGATTCGGTTAACGAAGCTACTGTGCTTATAGAAGAAACCGAATTATATGGATTTAAGTTGCAGTTGCGCGAAGCAAAGAAACAGTTAGTCCCATAACAATTGACAAGATAGTACTTTCCTATATAATTCTTCTTTCATATCTTCACATAGGAAACTGTGGGAGGATATGTGTTCTTTTAATACCATTCATGTTTTTTTTTTTGAGCCACTAAGGAGGAAAAGTGCTTCGAATGAGAGTAAGTTTGATTATGTTAGTTGCACTCCTACTGTTGGTGATATTACCAGCATGTGGGGCTACCACTGAGCGTATGGAAAATGCTCAAGAAGCAGCTCCTGCTCCCGACTCAGATTTTGATGAGTTTAGGGAGCGAAACCAAATTATCATTGCTGATTACCTCAGTAATCGCGATGATATGTTCTTTTGGGCCTATCAGCTGTCAGAAGATGGCAGATTGATTGACCAATGGATGTGTCAGGGCCGACCAGTGTCGTCAACCGAATCAATCGAACCCAATTTGGCCGAGCCTGTGGGAATGTCGCGTTGGCGGATTGATGTTGATGGTCATGGAGCCTACACAAGTGAGGTTATGGGCATTGATGGCACCTATGGTGACCCAGTGCCTTACCTGTACTGCATCACGCCAGAAGGCCATTACGAGCAGTGGTCATTTACCGATTCAGTTCGTGTTACCACTGCGCCTCGGGTTTACCCCGATCCTGTTGTCCGAGTGGACGAAAGCCAAGTGGCGAAAATTGAGACAGCAAAAGCAATTATTGCTGCTGGAGGTTGTGTGGATAGTAACCTCAATCAAATCGAATGCTCAGTTGTTGAAAATAACCTTGGTATGAGTTCGCCAAGTACAATGCCGCAGCTCACACCAATTTCGCCAACACCTGAATTGATTTCACCAGGAGGCTAATATGAACATTCGTATTCCGAAGTGGCTGATAACTGTTGGAATTGCTTTGGGATTTTTGCTACTGCTTATCCTAGGAGTATACTTGAGTACTGCATTGGGCTGGGTAACCTTGCCTGCAGAATCTCTAACTGCCGAGGAAGCTAGAACTCAGGTGACTGATCTCACAAACAGCTACCATGAGTTACAAGCCCTCGCAGATAATCTTGAAGGATTCGACCAGGAATTGACCCTCATAGAGCAGCGTAATGCACATTATGAGGACCAATCCATGTGGTCTAGCCAAGATCGGTTGAGTTGGCAACAATGGAGTGAACAACGAATTGAGGCTCGTCAAGAGTATAATCGTCGTTGTAGAGATTATAATGCCAGATGGGATAATTTTTTCGAATCTGGTGCAGCTCGAGTATATGGTTTAGATCAACAGATTCCTGATCGGTGTGAGTCTATTAATTTAGCAAATTAAACATGAATGACAACCTGGACATGTTGTAAAACTGTCCGTTTTTTTAACGAAACTTTAATTTCACACCATATTTCACGATAACCCAAACCGCTCGTAGTGCGTCGGCAAGTCCAATCTTCTTACCTTCCTCGTACGTGCGGCCATGGTACGAAATACCAACTTCGTACATTCGTACTTTGAGATGTGCAACTTTGGCAGTAAGTTCGGGCTCGATACCAAAACCATTTTCTTCGATCGTTATCGATTGGACAATCGAGCGTTTGAACATCTTGTAGCCGGTTTCCATATCAGTCAGATTAACATTATTAAAAATGTCAGACAGCAAAGTTAAAAGAATGTTGGCAAGATAGTGCCAAAAATAAACAACGCGATGGGGATGAGCACCCATAAACCGCGAACCATAGACGACATCAGCTTTGCCTTGAATTAATGGTTCTAGCACAAGTGGCAGATCATTGGGATCATACTCAAGATCTGCATCTTGGACAACCACAAATTCGCCTGAAGCTTTGGCAATCCCATCACGGAGTGCAGCCCCTTTTCCGCCATTGGTTTGGCGCAGAATCAGACAGTCAATTAATTTTTTTGATTGTTCTAGTAGTTTACTGTGTGCCATCGGTTGAACCATCGTCAACGACAATAATTTCGACACTCCCAAGAGGAGCTTTGCGAAC
>LMZU01000028.1 GCA_001567245.1 Microgenomates bacterium OLB23 | reverse complement strand
ACTTATATATATCAAAGTGAAGAAACATTGCTGCCGTAAGCGACTGACTGCGAAGAAATTCGCCTAATGCACCGCATTGTAAACATGTGGGGCGCACAATTAGGTAATAAAGAGAATCAAAAAGTAAGAAGGAGGAAAGGGGGCCAAAAAAAAAGCACAGTGCCTAAGGCAAAAAATTGCAGACGTCATATGGTGGCGGTCTTGCAAAGCCTTCATCGTGTTTATTTACGACTTATAGTATTATACCACAGAAATAAATAAACGGGTATGAAAAGAGTATAGCAGGCTGGCTTAGGATTTTTTTGAGGGCAATTATGAGACTGCGATCATTACCCTCACCCTCCGAATACGATTCGAGTGATGTATAGTTTTCGGCAATGTGCTCGTGAATAATACGTCGCTCATATGCAGAAAACGATGCGAGTCGCGCATCTCTTTTTTTCGTCAAGAACACGCTGCGCGACGTTGTTGGCTATGCCAATAAGACGCTCTTTTTGCGCAACACGGTAGTCATTAATATCAAGAAGCACGTCAATTTTTTCTCCAATTTTTTGAAACAACATTGCAGAGAGTACCCGCTGCAGCGATGCAAGCATGTGTGAGTGTTTGCCAATAAGCAGTGATGCATCGGTTTCTGTTTTTAAATGAACGTAATACAACCCACCTTCAAGCTTAACCTCTACGTCTGCGGTAAAGCCTAGCTGAGCAATAAGTTCCTTGGTAAGTTTTGAGATTACTTCTGTGTGGTCCATGTTTTGTGTGTGCGACTTGTAATAATGCTAAATGCCGAAAATATGTTCCAGTATAGCGCTAAGCCTATGGGGAACACATACGAAAAGTAACCAATCATAATGGGGAACATAATACGCATTTGCTTAGCCATTGCTGCTTGCATATCTTCTGCATCATCTTTTTTATCTTTATTGCTATCTGCTTCTTTTGACTTCTTGTTTTTAGCAGGCGCAGATGCAGGTGACTGCATACTAATTTGGTAGTACTGCAAAATTGCAGTTACCACAGGTACTGCAAGATAAAACCACCCCAGCTCTTTAAACTGCGAAGGTGTTGCAGCCAAATTAAACCCCAAAAACCATGGGTCTATGTTTGTTATTTTTATGAGGTCAAAATAGGCAACGGCGTTAACTTCTTGCACTATTTTTGCCACATCGTGTGTTAAGAATAGCTGTAGCACGTGATACAAAGCAATAAACACCGGCATTTGAATAAGTGCAGTTAAACATCCACCGGCGGGGTTTATGCCATGATCTTGATACAGTTTAATCTGCTCTTTTTGTAAGCGCTGCTTATCGTTTTTGTGTTTATCGTTAAGTGCGGCAAGCTTGGGACGCAACATTTCAATGTCGCGAGCCGTTTTCATTTGTTTTGCAAACAAGGGGTTAAGCAATAGTCGAATAAAAATGGTGAGCGCAATAATGGACCATCCAAATGCACCAGGAATATTCCAGGTAGAAAATATGAATAAAAACAGCAGAAGGAAGTTAATTGTCGGGTTGACAAGAAGTAGATTGTACAAAGTTCCAATACCCATATGTATTAAAGCGCAGCACGAACTCTTCCTTTGAGACGTCGTCTTTTTAGGGTAGCTCTACCATCTGCGGTGCTATTTTTTAGTTAAAAAGCCATGCTTACGCAGTCTTTTTAGTTTTTTAGGCTGATATGTTCGTTTGGTTGGCATAATTATGCATCAAAAACTGATGTATCTTCTCCATACAGTTCTTTCCATACCGCTTCGGTTACAAACGGCATAAACGGATGTAGAAGCTTGAGGTCAACAGAAAAGATTTTTTTCATCTCCTCAAGAACCTCTATATTACCAGATCGAACCGGTTCTTTCAACCGCTCTATATAAACATCGGCAAACTGATGCCATACAAACTCGTACATATCGTCAAATACTCGCGCAAACTGGTATGTGTTCATATTTTTATGCACCTTTTTTTCGAGCTCAGTGTGCATGTTGCGTAGTTCTTTAAGTATTTCTTGTGCTTCTGTGGAGGGTTTTTCTGCTGGTGTAGCTGCGTTATCTGCATATGTTTTAATCAGACGGCCAATATTCCATAACTTGTTAGAAAAATTTCGCATTCCTACGATTTTGTCTTCGGCAAAGTTTACATCTCCACCTGGGGTAGTTTGAAACACAAGTGTTGCCCGCAACGCATCGGCACCGTACTTTTCTACCATTGCAAGTGGGTTAACCACATTACCTTTACTTTTACTCATTTTTAAGCCCTTTTTATCTCTTACCATGCCATGAAGATACACATTAGTAAAAGGAACTTTTCCTGTTGCATACAAGCCAATCATGCTCATGCGCACTACCCAGGCAGGCAAAATATCGTAGCCGGTTTCCATTACTGTTGTCGGATAAAAATAGTTGAACAATTCTGGGTTATGTTGCGCCTTAAGCGTGGCAAAGGGCCACTGCGAAGAAGAAAACCAGGTATCAAACGTATCTTCATCTTGCACAAATGCGCATGCGCCACACTTTTCACACGCAGCAGGTGTGTTAACCGACACAAACCACTCTCCAGATGTAACACACTTATATGCAGGAACTCGAATGCCCCATACAATCTGACGTGATATATTCCAATCATGAAATCGATCTAGCCAATCTAACATTACCTGCTTGAATCGCTTTGGATAAATAGTGATTGCACCTTTTTCAACCGCATCTTTTGCCTTATCAGCAAGGGGGCGCACTTTTATAAACCACTGCTCTTTGGGTAATGGCTCTAGGGTTTTGCCACATTTGTAGCACACCTTTAGTACTTTTTTATGCTGTGCTACAACAAGCTGTAAATCTTTGGCAAGCTCTGTTCTTGCTTTAATAACTCGAAGGCCATCATATTTTGTGCCTGTATTCATTATTTTCCCGTCAAATCCTATTACTTGTGTGCCGGTAAGGCTATGTCGTTTTGCAACCTCAAAATCATTAAAATCGTGCAGTGGGGTTACTTTTACAGCACCCGTGCCGAATGCAACATCTACATATTCATCTGCAATGACAGGAATTTCTTTATGTATCACCGGAATACGTACTGTTTTTCCAATAAGGTGCTGATAGCGTTCATCTGACGGATGCACCATTACGGCAGCATCGCCAAACATGGTCTCGGGTCGGGTTGTGGCAACGGTAATAGCATCATCTTGTGCGCCATTAACTACCTGGTAGTTTATAAAGAACAATCCGCCCTCGGCGTCTATTGGGGTATCTTCTGCTATTTCTTTATCTACCACTTCTAAGTCAGAAAACGAGGTGCCATCTTTACAGCAATAGTTAACCAGCTTATTGTCTCTGTACACAAGGCCATCATCATGTAATTTTTTTGAATGTTTCATAAACTATATGTACCACTCTTCGTCCATCGTAAACTTTTTCTTATCCCAATCTAGTGCAAATCCAAGCTTTCTCAGCTGGTTTTCCATTGTTTCACGGTTGGCCATGACAAAGTTCCAAATGTTTTCATACAGCTCATTTCGCTCGTAATCAAAGCGACTCTTGCCCTGTTTTGCAAGATGCTTTTCGTATACAAACTGTGTTTCGAAACCTGCATGATCGGCTCCAGGAAGCCACAAAACCTCCTTACCTTGTAACTTGTGGTATCGAATCATAATGTCTTCGTATACATACATGGCATGACCTACATGCAAGTCGGCATTAGCGTTTGGCGGGGGCAAAATAATAGAAAACGGCTCTTTGTGTGGGTTAACTTTTGCTTTGAATATACCGGTGCGCTCCCATTGAGCGTATAATTTTTCTTCCCATTCTGACGGCACAAACGTCTTTTGCATACCGGCAACTATAGCAAATGTAGGTTGCAAATTCAATCTAAAAGCTATATCTTTACACTCATGGAGTGGCAAGTTTTTACCTTATGGTGGTATGTGATATTAAGTATCATTGGCATTGTGTTTCTCCCAACCACAAGACTACTTTTTGCACGATTCTATGATCAGGGATATGCATTTTCAAAAATAATCGGTATTTTAGCTATTACCTACACAACTTTTGTATTGGGAACGCTTAAAATAGCTCCTTTTACACCTGCCACGCTAATAGGTATTGTTATTGCAGCGGGCATTGTGAATGCATTTATCTACAAAAAAAACCAAAGATCAGTTTACCTTTTCTAAATTGTGGATTTTTGAAGAGGTGCTGTTTTTTTGTGCGCTCTTTGCTTGGGCATATGTACGTGGACAAGAGCCCTCTATTCGAGGACTAGAAAAATTTATGGATTTTGGCTTTACCAACTCTGCCTTACGAGGTGAATACTTTCCTCCAAAAGACATGTGGCTTGCCGGAAAGTCGATTAACTACTATTACTTTGGACATGTAACCGGAGCTGTACTAACTCGACTTTCGAATATTCCTTCATATATTGCTTACAACCTTATTCTTGCAAGCATATTTGCATTTGGCATGGTGCAAAGCTTTTCTATAGCGCTAAACATTGCTTATGTTGGATTTAAAAAACATGCAAAACTAGCACTGCTTACCGCCACAATAGCTATGTTTTTAGTAAACCTGGGTGGCAATTTGCATACTGCATACTCTTTAACAGAAGGCTATCCAAACGAAAAACCCGTACCACTATGGGAGTTGGCACCAAAATATACTGTTGCCGATCTGGCAAGCCCAGTTGCTTCGTTTGAAAAACTTGCAGAAAATTACTGGTATCCAAATGCTACTCGCTTCATTCCGCTAACCATTCATGAGTTTCCTATATATTCTTACGTTGTTGCAGATTTGCATGGCCACGTGTATGACATACCATTTGTGCTGCTTACCTTGGCCTTGCTGTGGTTGTTTTTTGAGGGGAGCACACGAAAAAATGATTATATACCTCAGTGGTTGTATGCACTCTTGCTTGGTTTTATGGCGGCCATACATTACATGACAAATGCCTTTGACGCACCAATTTACCTTATCCTTACCTTACTGTTATTTTGTGGTATTTAAAGCCTCCCGCAGGTTCATTATGTTTTCAGGTGTACTTGTTGGTGCATTTGTAATTTCCAGCCTGCCGTTTACTGCTCATTTTGAGCCATTTGCAACTGGTGTAGGCATTAACTGCGCCCCGCAATTTTTGACTGACATAAAAAAAGCGGGGCCATTTTTGTTTGAAGCAGGTAACTGCCAAATTTCTCCATGGTGGATGCTAATGACATTGTGGGGATTCTTTTGGTTTAACTTTGTGTTTTTTATATGCAAACTGTATCCTACGCTCAAAAAATCGTTACAAGCTGCAGATTATTTTATGCTTATGCTCTTTGCCTATGGCACACTGCTTATTGCAATACCAGAGTTTGCCTACGCAAAAGACATTTATCCCTCACATTTTAGGGCAAATACCATGTTCAAGCTTGGCTATCAGGCATTTATTATGATGAGTATTGCATCTGCATACACATTTGTATTGTTTAAAGCCCGCTTAAAAAGAGAAAGAACATTGCTCTCGATATTCTATATGGTGCTCGCTGTACCCTTGTTCTTTTTAGTGGCAATATATCCATCATTCGCTATAAATTCGTATTACGGCAACAAACCAGAAACTTCGCTAGACGGTGCTCAATGGCTTGCAATGACGTTCCCCGAAAACGCAGAAATTGTGAACTACTTTAATACTTCTGTAAAAGGGCAGCCAACAATACTTGAGGCACAAGGAGACTCATATACCGATTTTAATGTGATATCTGCATACACTGGCCTACCCACAGTTGCAGGCTGGTGGGTACATGAGTGGCTATGGAGAGGCTCATCTGATGTTGTTGGTGCTTTGATTCCAGATATTCAAAGTATGTATGAAAGCTCAGATAAAGCCCGCGTACAAGAATTGCTCCAAAAATATGGTGTTACCTATGTAGTTATTGGCCCTCATGAAAGAGAGAAATACAAGGGATTGCAGGAAAGCAAGTTTGGGGCTCTAGGACAAGTCGTATTCACCACATCATCGGGTGCGTCTAAAGTATACAAAATCACCCTTGACAGGTGATTTATTTTTTGATAATGTGTTAGGTAACTCCGATCCTCGGAGACCCATAGAGGGCATTACTACTCGTCGAACCTTAACCGAACGGTAGTGATGCTCTTTTTTTTGTCCTAGAGCCCCAAACCACTATAATTGAAATAGTACCACGGGCATTCGCAAATTTTTCTTTTTTAATGCATCAAATTGCATTTTAGAAAAACTCAAAAGCTTTGTTCTGTCTTTGTTAGCTACCTCGCTTAACTTCGACTGTATGGTGATGTGTGTTTTATTCATAGTTCAAAATTTAGTCTAACCAAGGCATCTTTTTTTTGTCAAGTCCCATAGTTATTTTCATTGAAACTACAGGACATCCTATAACTATTTTACTCATGTAAAGGCTGATTTGACAGCCTTTAAAAACTTACCGTGTGCATGTGGATAACTTTTAGAGCGTCTCTCATTTTCTTGTCGCCCACAGAAATTTTTGTGTAAAATAGGAAGTTAGTATGGAAGGCATTCGAACTAAGCTTCAAGAACTTTTTAGAAAATTCTTTGTCTCCAAAATGGAGGAGGTTCCATTTATAGTGTTTATGTCATTTTTACTGTCATTTGCTATTTGCACGCTCGTATGTGTATTTAACACAAAATGACTACCTTGCACACCCCCTGTTTATCGAGAGAATTTATTTTAAGGGCATTCATGTGCACCACCTTAATTTTGGCATTGTGCTACTTGCAATAACCGGGTTTGTTGCACTATACGATTTGAGGCCAAAAATTCACAGATTTGTCGCAATTTTATATGGCATTGGCCTTGCTCTTACATTTGATGAGTTTGCACTATGGTTTTTATTAGAAGATCAGTACTGGGCGCGTGTTTCTTATGATGCAATACTCATTATTACGCTCATCTTTCTCAACATTATCTACTTTCCATCATTCTGGAAGAGACAGGGACGATTTATAACGCGCTTCTTAATGGCACTCAAAGCTAAGATATAAACTTTTCAAATAACTTTTTGAGCTGTGCAACCTGCTTTGTATAGGTATGCACAATCTTTGCTGAACCGTTCTTAATGTAATACTGTCGCCCTCTTTCTAATTGTGCAAACGGTACTTCTATACTATGTTTAAAAATATCCTGAATTTGAGCAACAATTTGTTCTTGCAAAAGCTTGTTAGCTTTAAATACAAATGCAAGATCAGACCCTATGCGCCTTAAGGCCTTTTTAGAGTCTAATCTATGAGAGTGCAAAATCTTGACTCTTGGATCATAGAGCAAAGCATACCCATGTCGCATTGCCCATGTTGTAAACTCAAGTTCTTCTCCCCATAACCATTCTTCATTAAATTTATGTTTACTCCAAATTGCACGATAAAAAATCATACAGGGACCATTAATGAGGGGTAAATTCTTAAGCTTACTGCGCTTGTTAGATTGTATGGCCATGTGACGGGCTCTGTCGTAGATGGCTGACAGAAAATATGTATCGAGACTAAGATCATTTTTAATAACATCGATACCTGTAATAATACCTATGTCTTCTTGTTTAAGAAGGTCAACACACGTTTTTAACCAATGAATGCCCACAGGTATTGCGTCTCCACTCAATCGCACCACCACATTACCCTTGGCTTTTCTTATTCCTGTGTTGTATGCGCGCGCATAATTAAACCTTGCACCAGGTTTTGTATGCAGAGCAATTGATCTATGGGGGAATTGCGGTGGTACCTAATGTAGCATATAGAACCTCTGATGAGCTTTTGTTAACCCCTGAGTCAACTATTATGATCTCAAAGTTGTGATATGATTGGCGCTGTAGGGTTTTGAGTGTTTTTTGTAAATGTCCTGCTGTTGGGTCGTAGGTAATAATGACGATCGACACATATGGCGTGCTATAATCCTTCATAGGTTATATTATAACAACGAACTCATGATCTCAATTGTTATACCTGTATACAACGAGGAAGAGTATATTGATGGCTGTCTCAAAAGCCTGATTTCGCAAAAAACAGATGCAAAATTTGAGGTTGTTATTGTAGATAACAACTCTACCGATCGAACTGTAGAGATTGTGCAAAAATACACTTCAAAACTGCCTCTGCGTATTTTGCACGAAGATCGTCAAGGCATAGTATTTGCACGGTCTAGAGGATTTGATGAAGCAAAAGGCACTATTTTGGCACGCATCGATGCCGACTGCATTGCACCAAATAATTGGATTGCCAATATTGAAAAAAACTTTGAAAAGAAAATAGATGGAGTATGTGGACCCTACCACTACTACGATGGCCCATGGTTTGTAAACAACCCCTTATTAAAAACTATCTATCTTGCAGTGCTACGTATGCTTTTTGGGCACGAAACTATGCTTGGATTCAACTGCGCACTTACAAGCAGCATATGGCGCAAAGTGCGGGTAAAAGCAACACATATGCCAATGCGAATGCACGAAGATCTCGCTCTAGGCACACTAATAAGTAAGCACGGAACACTATATTTTGATAAACATCTTCTTATGAATACATCGTTCCGTAGACTTCACAGAAACTTTTTTTTCTTTTGTTTTTGATTACAACTACATGGCTCTTATCAATGTGCTATACGCTCGCCTTTACAGATTTTTCTTGTAAATACATTTCGCCAATTTCCTGCAGTGTAGTTGCATCTTCGGGTTTTTTATCATCGCGGAAGCGCTTTAAGCGAGGAAAGCGAAGCGCATATTTGGCGGTATGCATTGGCGACTTAGTAAGCTCGTCTGCCTTTATTTCAACCACAATATAAGGCTGCACCCACACATCGACACTCATAATAGTATCAACGTCATAAAGAGCCGGCTTGTGATTGTGGGCAGATGATATTGCTTCACAGCGAACATGAAGTTCGCGCCATTCATCGTCAGAAAGGCCCGTGCCGATTTTTGCAACGGTTTTATATGTATCTGATGCACTATCATATACGCCCACTAAAAAAGCGCCAATACCAAACACAGTGCGCTTGCCCTTTCCCTTATCATAACCCATTACTACACAATCAATGGTGTCGTCAATTTTTGCAGACTGGCTTCGTTTGTATTTAATCCAGTTATAGCCTCGGGCACCGGGCTGATACACGCCGTCATTCTTTTTAATCATTATGCCTTCTAAGCCTCGGGAGAGTGCCTCATCAAAACTTGTGTCTAGATGGGCACGATCGACAAGGCCATTGTGCTCAGATAAAAGCAGTGTGTCTTTAAATATGTCACCAGAAAGCTTGGTGATTGATCGCAGTTTTTTGATTCGCTCGGTAAGAGGGCGAGAAAGATATGCGTCACCATCGGCATATAACAACTCAAATATGAACATTTTGAGTGGAATTTCGAGTGCCTTTTCGTTGATATTGTACTTGCGTTTGCGCTGCACGGTTTCCTGAAAGGGTAGGAAATTGCCGGTGTATGGATCAAACCCGATTGCCTCGCCTTCTAGTATGGCTTCGTGTGCGGTAATTTCTTCTTGAACACCTTTTACAATATCTGGATACATATAGGTAACGTCTTCAAGGCCGCGCGAAAAAAGCACCACTTTTTTTCGCGCGCTTGTGTATTTGCAATCGAAAACCGTCGTATTTTGGCTCAATAAGGCCATTTTTTGACCTTGTCAAAAAATTTCATCAATGTTACCTACGCGCTGCGCGCGCATCATAAGAATAGGTGTAAATACGGTTGGCTCAACGTGTGCCACACCTTTTTCTCCAGATTTTTTTAATGTGGCGCCAAGATATCCTAAATCCGGCCGAACTAGATATGCAGCTTCTATTGCCGGCCGAAGGCTTTTATCTCCCTTAATCATCCACGAAAATGCATCGAGAATTGTCATATCTGAAAACCCCAAACGTAGAGTGTTTGTAGGAATACGCACTATATATCGAGCTGAAAGTGCATCTAGAGTTTGTATAAGCTCAGCCAAAATTGCCAGTTTGCGTTCTTGTGAGCCATCTCCCGAAGACTTTGCAAGTTCTTCTAGCTTTGTAAAAACTTCACTAATGGTCATGTCGCGTTCGTGCATGCTTACAATCGATTGCTTAAAGTACTCAACTGCTCTACCCGCATCACCCTCATCCTGAAATTTTTTAAAAAAAAGCTTCTTATCAAGCTGCAAAGCCTCGGTTGCTGCACGCACAACCAGTTTCTCACCAAGGCCAAAATCGATTTTTACATATTGCGGAGCAAGTCTGCCCTGTAAAAGGTATAAAACTTTGTCTATTTCTTCAGCATCTATCTTCTTAAAAAGCTCCGAAAGAATTCGCGTCATTTCAAGACGCGAAGCAGTATCTTCTATTTTGTGAAAGTATTCAGCTAGTAGTCTAAATTTCATATAAAAAACGGCACGATTCAACAAGACACTGTGTTATTACACCATCACATAGCGTGATGCTTTGGTTTTTCCGACCTTTTTAACAATGCCCTTTTCCATAAGGTCGGTTAAATCACGAAGAATGGTGTCTTCAGACACATCATCGGCAACCTCTCCAAACATTTGATTTTGCAAATAACCAATACTCTGAATATATTCAATAATTCTTGTTTGGCGTTCAGACAAAAAAACCTGCTTACCACCTAGTTTTTCCTTAAGATACGTGTCTTTAGATAATTTAAGAATTTTTTTTCTTAATGCGCTCAAACTCTATAGCAACACCTAATACAAAATAGTCAAGCCACGCAGTTAAATCACCGCTATTAGCCTTTTGCAAGTGCTCATAATAGGTAATTGCGTCTTTATCGTAATACTCTTCGAGCGAAAAAAAACTGACGTATATCGTATTTTTTCTAAAAACAGAATAAGCGTAGAAAGGCCGCGAGATACGCGGCCGTTGCCATCTATAAATGGGTGTATGCGCACCAATTCATGGTGCGCAATGCCGGCTTTTAGCACTGGGTGTACATCTAAGTCTGGCTTATTAAGCCAATATAAAAACTCGCGCATTAAAAATGGCACTTCTACGGGAGAGGGTGGCCTAAAAGTTACCTCGCCAGTTTCGCTGTTTTTTATGACAACTTGCTTTGTGCGATATTCACCTATTTGCTCGGGCAGTAATATGCCTTCTACAACCGACTTGTGTAATTTTTTTATTGTACCTTCGGTAATGCGCTGTAAATCTTTTTTTGATTCTTCTTCGATAACCTGCAATGTACGACGATAGTTGATAACTTCTTGCACATCACGCGCTCTTCCTACTACGTCTTTTCCTAATAACACATCTTGTGCTTCGGTTAAATTAAGTCTGTTTCCTTCTATATGGGTGCCGTGATGCGCAGTACGAATAACAGCATCGTCACGAAAGCGTTTTTTCCCATAGCGGCAGCAGTGGGGCATCGGCAACAACTTCTCGAGCGGCCTCGATAATACCAATGTTTTTTTAGAAGACTGTTTGTAATAGTAAATCGCGGATCATACATACATGCGTACTCCAATTACTTGCCAAATCGCCTTTCACGATTGTTGTACTCATCGAGTATAGCATCTAGGTCATCTGTTGTCATCTCAGGTAGAAATTTTTTTTAGAAAAAAGTACTCTGCATATGCTGCCTGCCATATAAGAAAGCCTGACATGCGTTGCTCACCACCTGTGCGAATAATAAGATCGGGCTGGGGGTACATTGCATCGCGTGTGTCCAGGTGGGCACTTATTGTTTCTTCTGTAATAGAGGCGGCGGGCACATTGTTATGCACTATATTTTGCACCGCCCGCAAAAATTCATCTCTACCGCCATAATCAAGCGCTACGTTAAGCCCATGATCGGTAAAATCTGCCGATTTTTTTTCATATTCTTCAATTTTTTTTCGCAGTGCCGTAGGAATGCGATCTTTTCTGCCGAGATGCACAAAACGAGCCTTATGGCGCACAGCTTCTTCAAAATATGGGTCGGCTAAATTTTGAAAGAGCATCATTAAGGCTTTTACTTGCAGCGGAGACCTGTTCCAGTTTTCTGTAGAAAAAACCCACAACGTTACTGTATGAACACCTCTTTTGTATAAATGTCGAATCATTTCTAAAATTGTTGCCGCACCAGCTTTATGACCTTCTATTACATTTTTCCCCTCGTTTTTAGCCCATCGCCTGTTTCCATCGAGTATCATGGCAATGTGTTGTGGCATTACATTGGTATCTTTTTGCATGACTAGATTATACACGCAAAATGTACTACACTCATCATATGGCACCAACTCCGTTTATTAACCCCGATAATTTTGCACCTGCCAGGTTTGGCACCATCAATACAATGCTTGGATTGGTTGTTCCTTTTTTATTCGTAGTAATATCGCTCATAGCCTTGGGAGTACTCTTTAAAGGTGCATTTATGTTTATTACGGCAGGTGGAGATTCTCACAAGCTAGAAGCCGGAAGGAAAACATTTTTGTATGCAAGTGTTGGAATTGTTATTATATTTACAAGCTTTTTTGTGGTGCGTATTATTGCCACCATATTTGAAGTTCCATTTTTACTATGAATGGGGTAAATGACATTTTTGGAGATCCAATAAAAGCTCCGGGGCCAGCAGGGTTAAACTCTGGTACCGTGCCCGAAACAATCTCACGCGCTTTTTCATTTGCACTTAATTTTGTATTCGTAGTGGCCGGTTTTATACTTGCAGTACAACTCATATGGGGAGGTTTAGATTGGGTGACATCGGGGGGGAACGATGAAAAACTGGCAACAGCTCAGGCAAAAATTGTAAACTCGCTCATAGGCATCATAATAATGATTGCAGCGCTTGTTATATGGGTATTTATAGCATCTAACATTCTTGGAACAATCAAATATGAAAACGGTGGCATTCGATTTAACCTTCCATCGATTAACAATGGGGGGGTAGTACTAATCCTGGCGGTTCTAACCCTGGCACCAATCCTGACGATTCTGAGGGATCTATTCAACCAATTGAGCCTGGCACAGGTGGTGGGGTGAGACCAACAACACCATTTGAATAACCTACGCGGTAATCTCGGTACCCTCAACAGGCTCGTCTAATAACGCCCTGGTTAGAAGATCTTTTTCGGATACACCGTTAATAATGAGTGAGGGAATACCTTTGTGAGCAAGAAGCAAAGATTCTTTAATTTTGTGTAGCATGCCTCCTGTAACGTCAAATCCATCTGTTGCATAAATGAGTTGTGTAATCTCTTCAAAGTTGTGGGGTGTAATGCGGGGTATTACCTTACGATGTGCATCGAGCACTCCTTTGGTGGCACCATTATGAATGACTTTATGAAGCACATGACCTTTTTTTATTAATGCTTGTGCAACTGCTCCTAGTAGTAACTCTGTTGAAGCAATCATAGATCCATGCTGCGTATCAAGCAAAATATCGCCATATATAACAGGCACTATATTGTGAGAAAGCGCTGTCTCTATTACATCTGTGGGGAAGTTCTCAATTACACCTGCATTACCCACAATTGCTGCCGAAGGCTGCCATGATACTGCAGCTACACCAGCATCGAGTAGAGCATCTACAATGCTGCGATTAAGCAAAGCAACAGCCTTTTGCACATATGCGTAACCAATGTTTTTTTGCGGCTCGTTAAGGCCATTTTGCATATGGTGCGTAATAACTGCATAATGGCCAAAAGATCCAGCGCCGTTTCCAATAATTAGCTGCAGGTTGGGGTCTTGCTTAAGTGCTGCAGCAATTTGCTGTGCAAGGGTTACAATAATTTCTTTTTTTGCCTCCATTGGTGTGGCCTTATCTGTTATGAGACTTCCACCAAGCTTAAGACACACTAATCGTTTTGCCATATCTACACAAATTTATACTTTATTTGTCGCAATTTTTTTAAACATCATGTCTCGATTGTAATGCAATGTTCTATAAGAATATCTTGCAACTCTGGAGAGTTTAAGAGCAATCTTGTGTCATACCCAGAGCGAAAATGGGCGCGTGGATGATCTATTCCGTCCACACCAGAACCTAAATATCCCGCAAATGTTACTTCTTCTTGATTAATGTCTCCAATATCCATAACTGCGTGGTCATCGAGAAACACATGCACATGTCCCCTGGTATCGGGATCATCTGCGTAATGATTGCGGTCATGATAGTTAAAGTCATGTAAAAAGCTCCCAATTTCACGCAAATTAGTGCGCATAGATTCTTTCGTTTGGCTTACTAGGTTATTAAAACTCTCACTGCTTGTGCCTGTCTCTGGTGAAATGCCCATAATTTCTTCAACATAGCCCCGGGCAAGAACAGTCAAATAGTCTTCGGGGCTTTCACCATTGTGCATTGTTTCACTTAAAAGTCCAATACCCCCTACAACTGTTTTGCGCCCGTCAACTTCGGTGTGCGAATAACCATTATGGTCTAACAGATAATAAGTGTATGATCCATCTTTTGAGTCTGATGGTCTTAAGATAATGGCAATTACCCCCTGTTTTGTAATGCGGGGGTCTGTTTCTACTATGTGTTTTCTCGTTTCTGCTCCCATTTAGGCTGCGGTAACGCCATCAAAAGATTGGCTAAACTGATAATTTTTTTCGTTCATTGGCGGAAACTGCCCAAAGAATAATGCCGCATCTTCTTTAATAATGGCAACCATGGCTCGCTTTGTACGCTTTTCCTGCTCTGCAAGCAGTGCGTCTGCATTTTTGGGTTCAGTAGCGTATATATCTGCTGCCTGGGTAAAG
The DNA here is from genome assembly GCA_001567245.1 of Microgenomates bacterium OLB23. Classification (GTDB taxonomy): domain Bacteria; phylum Patescibacteriota; class Microgenomatia; order UBA1406; family HO2-37-13b; genus OLB23. Next base: position 38,101 of record LMZU01000028.1, on the reverse strand, counting down.
TTAATAAAGAGCTTTTGCTGAATGTGATTGGGAATTTTATAAGGTAGTTTGTATATGCCTTTTAAAAACTCAAATTCGCGGCGGTAGTAAATAAGGCCGCCAAAAGAAGAAAGAGAGGTATACAGCCCCGATGCCTGCGGATATATTTTTTTATGTGCTTGAAATGCAAGCGCATTTATTGTGTCTTGTGAGGGCTGCGTTCCAGTAAGCTGCACAAAAAGTGCTGCTGTTGTGGCAACAATTTCTGCTGCTACAACACCTTCAAAGTCTTCTGGAATTTTTTTTGGGAGGCTCACCCACAGCATAGACTTGCTGCTTGCGTGGGTGCTTTTTGTATATGCAGCAATAACACTGGTAACAGGTTCTATAAAACGACAGGGCGTTTTTTAAGCCACGATCTTTATAGCTTTGACGGCAACGGTTGCCGTCAAAGCAGCACCAATTGCAGGTTTGCCATACGGCAAACCTGCAGCACCCGAAATAATTACCCCAACAGGGGCTGAAAACGCAGTAACCATAATTACATATACGGAATTCGAGAAAAACCCAACTTATAGAGCACAAATGCATAGGGCAAAAAAACAGCAAGGTAGGCAGCCATAACTTTAACTGTGTCTAAAAACGATGTACGCAGTGCAAATCGAATTGTCATGTAGAGCATCATAAAGCGCAATTCGAGTAGAACAAGTGAGTACACCACAAAAACTATGCTAAACACAATGCCCTGTGGCGTTGCATACCGCGGTGGAGGCAACACCACAAATAGAGTAGAGGTAATCGTAAACCACATAAAAGCAGGTAACAATGAATACGCAGTAAGATTGATTATTCTTAACAACATATCGTTTTGCCTGCCGCGGAAGATTTTTCCAAACATATACAAAAAACCAATCGATAAACAAAATGTAGTTACAAAAGCTAAAGAAGCGTTCATTGCAGATGAAGCCACAATAAGCGCATCTACACCGGCGTTTCGCACCTGCGCAGCATACAAAAAATAGCCACAACTAACCAAAAGTATAATCGCAATCTGCAGCACATCATGCTCGCGAGAAACTTCACGCATAGCCTTGTATGGATCATGCAATATGCGAATAGAGTTGCGAACAACAAGTATACAAGAGGCCATTATGCTGGCAAATATATGTACCATACCTAAAAGCCGTGTTGAAAAAAGGAGACTATTTGAATAATAACAACACCAAAGAATGCATAAAAAACATAGATAGCAGCAATGACACAGGAATAACCACAAGAAAGGGCGAGTGCTTTATATAGTGGCTTAGGAGTTTGTAAATGCGAGTGGCTGCTGTGCTTTTAAATTGTGTCGGCTCAATCTCAAGCACATCATTGTAGCGCCTCTTCAATTGTAAGTATAGTTTGTCGTTCATGTGTGTTATATGCCCTAATAAAAGCTTTTCGCGCGCGAAACAGCATACTTTCTGCTGTTTTAAACGAAACATTAATATGTGCTGCTATTTCGCGCACACTATAATCTTCTTTGTACTTTAGTCTCAAAACAAGTGAATAATCATGCGGTAGCTTTGCAAAAATCGATTCTATGCGATGTTTAAGCAGTCTTTTATCAATGTCGTCTTTTAAGAATACTTTGGCAATAGATTCTACAAATGCCTCTGGGAGGTACGAAAAAAGAATTTTTTTAACTCTGCTGCGACGAAGTTTATCTATTGCCTTGCGCTTTCCAATAGCATACAAAAACGTCTTAAGTGTAGACTGCCCTCTAAAGCTTCGCAGACCTTCTATAAATGCCAAATAGGTATCGTGCATTACCTCTTCTGCGTCTTCTTTATCAAGATTTTTTTGTAAGTATTTAAAAAGAGGTTCACGGGTTACATTATAAAAATATCGAAATACAGCTTCGTCTCTGTGAATAAGCTTGTCTAACAACTGAGATTCTGAGAGGTTCATATGCTAGACACTATTATATAATAGATTAATGAAAGCACCCGACTTTACGCTGACAGATCAAAATGGAAAAGAACACTCTCTCTCTTCTTATGCAGGCAGCTGGCTATTATTATATTTTTACCCTAAAGATAACACCCCCGGCTGCACAAAAGAAGCGTGTGCATTCCGCGACATGTGGATAGAATATAAAAAAAGAGGCATTAACGTTGTTGGAATTTCTAAAGATAGCATACAGTCTCATAAAAAATTTGCCGAGGGGTATAAGCTACCTTTTACTCTTTTAAGCGATCCCAGCGGAGAAACAATAATGGCTTTTAGTGCATGGGGAGATAAAAAATTTATGGGCAAACTCATTACTGGCATTTTGCGAAAAAGTTATCTCATAAATACCAACGGCGATATTGTTAAAGAATATCCTCATGTTACTCCCGATACACACGCAGAAGAAATTCTTCGCGACTTTGATGCAATGCAATAAGCCACTACGATAATAGTATTGTCGCAAGGCCAAGAAATACCAAAAAGCCCAACACGTCGGTTGCGGTAGTAATAAAAATTGTTGCAGACGATGCCGGGTCTTTGCCCAATCGCTTCATAATGAGTGGCACTATGGTGCCAAAAAATGCGGCTACCAATAAGTTTACAATCATTGCCATAGCAAGAATAAAGGCTATTTTATAGTCGTTGTTAAGCACTATTACTATGCCGGCAACAATAATACCGTTAATTAACCCATTAATGCCGGCAGATATGAGTTCATTTTTGAGTGTTGGGAGCGCGGTGGCAAGGTCTATTTGTTTTAACGAGATGCCCCGTACAAGCACAGCCAATGTTTGCGTTGCAGCGTTACCTCCCATGCCGGCTACAATAGGCATGTACACCGCCAATAACACATATTTAGATATAGTTCCTTCAAACAACCCTACTACATACGAAGCTAAAAATGCAGTACCCAAGTTAATAATGAGCCATTTGTAACGCAACTTTACTTTTGTCATGCCTGTGTCCATAATACTTTCCTCCTCGCTAATACCTGCAAAGTCATAAAGCGACGATGATTCTTCTTCTTGCATAAGTTTTAAGATATCGTCAGAGTAAATAATGCCTAATACGCTGCCAAAATCATTTAAAACTGCAACTTTAGAATGTGGATGATTGCGAAACAGTTGCACAACTTCATCATGGCTTGCAGAATAACGAATTGTAGGAATACGTTTAATATACTTAGTTACCTTTTCTGCTTTAAGGCCAAAGCCGAGTTGGTGCCCTGGTACATATCCGGCAACCTTGCCTTCTTCATCGGTAACTATAATTGCCGGTGAGCGGCCGGTTCTTTTTTCGTGAATGCGAAATTTTTTTAGAAGTTTCGGCTATTGTCTCGCTTTTAGCCACTAATATATAGTCAAGGTTCATAAGCCCTGCAGCGGTTTCGGGATCAAATTGCAATAGCTCTCCTACTGTTTCGCGTAATTCTTCTCCTAGTTTTTCTATAATTCTTTTTTTGCTTTTGTCGTGACACTAGCTGTAGTAGGTCTGTTGCTTCGTTTGCGTCTAGTTGAGCAACAAGGCCTAAGATAATTTCATCTTCGCTGTGCGAAAGGATGTCTTTAACAATATGTTTAGAGAGCCGCCTAATAAGCGTTGCCTGCATGGGCGGCTCGAGCGCAGAAAAAAACTTCAATACGATGTGATTGATCAAAGCTTAAACTATGAAGCAGTCGGTTAATTTCGCCTTTTGCACTATTTTTCATGCGATGTAGGAACAAAATTTAAACATACTGAGTTAATGCAGTATCGTGTTCCTTTTTCTCCTGGGCCGTCGGGAAAGACATGTCCTAAGTGCGAACCACACTGCTTACACAAAACCTCGGTTCGCACCATACCATGACTGGTGTCTTCTGCTAAGGTGACGTGCTCTAAATTTGTGGGATCTGTAAAACTCGGCCAGCCCGTGCCAGAATCAAACTTGGTATCCGAAGAAAAAAGCTCAGTTCCACATACTTTACATACATATGTGCCTATACGCTTTTCGTTGTATAGCTCTCCAGAAAAGGGCGCCTCTGTTCCTTTTTGGCGTAGCACATGAAACTCTTCGGGAGTTAATTTCTGTTTTAAATCATCATCATTCATAGTTTTAAAGGGCCATTGAAAAAATTATAAACAAAATAGCATATGCGAGTGCGACGAGTGCAAAAGGAATGAGGATAATGACAAGCAGAATTTGTTCAATATCATACTTCTTCCCGAAGAATTCCATAAAGTAAGTATACGATATAATATTGTCATGAATATGTTTAAGCCTGCGGGGGCAAAAACTGCCGAGGAGTATATTAACATGATCAGCGAACCTCGGAAATCTCACATCATGCTACTCGATCAACTTATTCGCAAAACAGTACCAAAATTAAAACCAACAATGATGTATAGCATGTTAGGATATGGCACATTCCACTATAAGGGCAAATCTGGGCGAGAGGGAGATTGGTGTGTTATTGGCTTGGCAAGTCAAAAAAACTACATCTCACTATATATATGTGCAGTAGAAGGTAAAGAATATGTAGCAGAAAAGTATAAAGACAAGCTGCCCAAAGCAAGCATTGGGAAGAGTTGTATTCGGTTTAAAAAACCCGAAGATGTAGATTTAAACGTGATCAAAGAGATTCTCCTCAGAGCTGCTAAGAACCCTGGGTTTCTACAGAATAGTTTAAAAACCCATTTTGGGTATAGAATTCTGCGAAAGTTATACGTATATTATCATCCTATATGTCCTATAATATTGCTTTCCGCGCTCAATCATGGTATACTTTCAGTTCGTTTCTCGCACCTATTACAACCCGAACACCACACGAAAGGTAAGGTTCCCCATGAGCACCCATTTCCTGGATCCCGAGCAAGTCGAGACCGTGATCGAGCTGGTGGCGCGGCCGCTACTCGACAGCCTCGTGGCTGCCAACATGACGGGCGACAACCACAAATTGGTGCGAGACCAACGCAGCCGGGTGAAAAACCCGGGCTGCGGTCTCACATTCAGCTTTTTTTCCACTTATTGACACCACATATTTCCCCTATATAATATATCTATACGTGTTAATATGTTCTTCTGTTTTAAAGACAATCATAATTCCCCAAATGAATAGTGCATTGATCTACAGAGATACACACGTTTTTTTTCAGAAAGAGAGGTGAAAGATTAATGGCAAGTAAATTATTCGTCGGGGGACTTTCATGGGGCACAACCGAAGATGCATTGAGAAATCATTTTGCACAAGTAGGTACAGTTGTTTCTGCAACAGTCATAACCGATAAATACACAGGAAAATCAAAAGGATTTGGTTTCGTTGAAATGTCTTCAGAAGAAGAAGCTCAACAAGCTAAAGACCAATTTAATGGTCAAGAATTTGATGGTAGAACTATCACTGTAAGTGAAGCTCGACCTCAACAACCTCGAGAGAATCGCTTTGGAGGTGGACGCGGCGGCAATCGCGGCGGCGACCGTTACCAAGGTGGAAATGATCGCGGCTTTGGCGGCGACATGGACAACGACCGAGGTTTTGGTGAGTAATTCTCATTAAAAAATAAGCAGAACGCCCTGGCGCAAGCCGGGGCTTTTTTGCGCTTAGAATGAAACAGTTATAATAACAAGATGAAAAAAGCAGTCATCATTGGCGGAGGAATTTCTGGCCTCGCGACAGCCGCACTGCTTGCACAAGCAGGTCATCATGTTACCCTCATTGAAAAGAATGCACAGCTTGGCGGGCGGGCGCGGGTATACAAAAAAAAGGGATACTCTTTTGACATGGGCCCTTCATGGTATATGATGCCCGAAGTATTTGATCGTTTTTTTGCACTCTTCGGCAAAAAAACGAGCGATTTTTATTCGCTTATAAAGCTTAATCCACACTACAAAGTGGTATTTAATCCAAAAACCCACGCATACATTTATGATGACACACAAAAAAATACAGAAGTATTTGAAGGAATAGAGAAAAATGCAGGAAACACGCTTAAAACATATCTTGCTCGTATGCAAAAAGCATATGACATTGCGTTGCAACTTTTATACTTTGACACATCACATATTCGCAGTTGGCTATCGGCACATAAAATATTTTTAGCAATAAGGTTTTTTTTCCTCATACCTTTTTGGACAAACTGGTATGCATTTACTCAAAAATACTTTACCCACCCCCATTTGCTTAAAATTCTTACCTTCCCCGCTGTTTTTTTGGGTGGGTCACCTTACAACACCCCTGCGCTATATTCTTTGCTTACCTGGGCAGATTTTGGTAGAGGTATTTGGTACCCAAAAGGAGGCATGACTATGATCATTCGAGCACTTGAAAACCTTGCACTGTCGCATAATGTTACCATTCTTACCTCTACAAAAGTCACACGGGTTCTGTATCTCAATAATGCTATTACTCATGTTGTATGTGGAAAAAAGAAAACACTAGCATGTGATATTGTGGTTAATACGGCCGACCTTCAACATTTTGAAACACGCATTCTTGATCAAGCACATCAAACATATGACGCTGCATACTGGAAGAAAAAAACAAAAGCGATCTCTGCGTTTATTATGTTTATTGGTATAAAAAAAAGACTTAAAAACGCAACACACCACACACTATTCTTTGCATCTGACTGGCAAAAAAACTTTGCAGCATTGTTTAAAAAAACAAAAAAGCTGTACACAAACCCATCTTTTTATGTAGCAATTGCATCTGCTACAGATCGCAGTATAGTACCAAAAGCACACGAACAGTTGTTTGTTTTAGTTCCAACTGGAGCACAGTTGTCTACCTCTGCAGAACAATACAAAAAATATTCTGACCATATTTTAGATTTGTTAGAAGACCATTATGGACCTATTCGTGATGCAATTGATGTAGTTCGTATATACACTCCTCACTCATTTGCACAAGACTACAATGCATATACTGGAACAGCTCTTGGACTTGCACATACATTTTTACAATCACTTTTTTTCGTCCTTCATTGAAAAGTAAAAAAATTGCATAATCTTTATTACGCCGGACAATATACCCAACCAGGGGTGGGTGTGCCTATGGCGCTCATTTCGGCGCAAGTTGTAACCAACAGAATTGCACATGAAATCAAGTAACAAAATATTCAAAAATGGCAGCACTACCTATTATTATTCGAGTATTGTCTTTCCTGAGAAGGTAAAAAAAGATGTGACCGATTTGTATGCATATGTGCGCGTAATGGATGATTACGTAGATTCTACAAAGCCAAAAGTTAAGCAGTTCACTGCAATGTGGAAACAAACCCAGGCATGTTGGCGTGGAGAAAAAGTTACAAACCGCATTGTCACAGATTTTGTAGCAGTTGCTCAAAAACACAATTTTAAATGGGAGTGGATTGAGGCATTTTATAGGGCAATGCGCATGGATCTGTTTAAAAAGAAATATCGCACATATAAAGAGCTTGAGACGTACATGTATGGCTCGGCCGAGGTTATTGGATTAATGATGGCACAGGTTATGCACTTGCCTCAAGTGGCGTTTACATCAGCACAGCTGCAAGGAAAGGCGATGCAGCTTATTAATTTTGTGCGTGATTTTTCTGAAGACGCGCATTTAAAAAGAACGTATTTGCCGCTAGAAGACAGTAAAGCATGTGGATCTTTTGACGCATTGATTCGGTTTGAGATTAATCGCTACTATGCTTTGCAAAAACAAGCCGCCAAAGGATATGCGCATATTCCGCGACAATATTTAGTGCCAATAAAAACAGCTGCAGACATGTATATGTGGACGGCAAAAGTTATTGAAAAAACCCGACAATTGTATTAAGAAAAAAAGTAAAACCATCAAAATTACGTATAGCACTCCATCTTATTAAAAAACGCTGTACTTACATGTCGCTAACATATTTTGGTTTTTTAACATCGTTGTGCTAGGTGCTCCACTTTTTAGCTAAAGTGGTGTATAAAAAAAACTATATTGCCAAATACTCATGCTGCGGCAGCTGCCATTCTGCCAACTGCCCGCGCTCTTTATTGTTGGTGACATAATTTGTCACCAACCACTGGTGGTACTTTAATGAACAATACATTTTAGGAATGTATCTTGGTACTATACCCGTAGAAGAAGCCCTATTCTTTTTTACTGTTCCTTTTGCCTGCCTGGTAGTTTGGGTTAATAGCAAAAAATATATTAAAAACTCATTTCGTATAACATTAAACAAAAAAACCGTTTATTGTTATGCTTGCAGTACTTACTGCATTCTTTGTGGTTTTGAGTCGTTGGTATACGGCAACAATGCTTTTGTTGTCTATAATAGCTATTATAAAAACAACGCATATGCGTTTTACCACACACAACAGTTTTTTTTATGCTCTTGTACTTTTGTTAACAACAGTGTTTAACGGTTTTCTCACGAGTCTCCCTGTTGTTACCTATAACCCTGCGTTTTTATCTGGGCTTCGCATAAGTACCATTCCGCTCGAAGACTACATCTTTGGATTGTTGCTCATCTATACAGTCATCACACTGTACACCACTCATCGCAATACCGCAAAAACCTAGGACAAGAGTTACTTGCGGCCGCGCACTCTGCATTGTACTTGCACAGTACTATGCTCTGTAATGTTTTGCTTTCTGCGAATATCTGCCTTGATTGGTAAAAGATATGTATTGGTTTTTGAATCGGGAAAGATAGAAGTAGCCCATGTGCTGGTGCCAATAGCAACAGTAACGGGCACAGAACCCCCACCCTCTTTTTCTGCCAAATTCTTGTTTCATTGCATCGCCTAACTCTTTTGGCAAAGATACAAAGTACCATGCCCCTTTTCCTGTGTACTTCCATACTATCGCCTGCGCACTATAATCAAACTTTTGTTCGGTGTTCATATTTTACTCTCGATTGTACTAAATGCTTCTCGCATATCCAAGTGAATTATATCCTATAATATGGTATACTTAAGGCTGCCTTTGAGAAAAGGGCACTTTCACAACAAGCCACAGAACTTAACCTGTCACCATGGAAAGCGAGGCTGATCGTGTCACGTTTACGCCCAACAGTCCTCTTTGCCAGTGTAGTTGTCCTAACAGCGGGAGCCTTTGGCCTACTCATCGCCATCTCGGCACATGTTGCCTCTGGCGAACAAGTCTGGTCGGCGCTCGGCGGACTTTCGGGTGCAATGGGAGTAGCGATCACAATAGGAGGGGTCTTCCTTTTGTGGTCACAGCTCGAGCAAGCGCATCGGGAACGGTCGGTAGCAGCGTTTACAGAGGCATTCAGGCTTCTGATGAACGGTGAGCAAGTCGATGCGCGGCGGTGGATTTACACACTGCCTAACGATGCCGAGCAAGCTCGAGCCCTCATTCTCGTGACACCCGAGAACCACCAAAGGTACAAGAGTGTGCTCAACGCCTTCGACTACCTCGGTTTCCTCGTCACACAGTACCCATACGTGGACGAAGACGTCATCAAGTGGATTCGCCCTGTGGTGCAAAAGACATGGGCAAAGCTGGGGCCCATCGTCGAGGAAGAAGCCTTGCGGCGCGGTGAACCAGGCTACTACCAGCAAGCCAGAAAACTCGCACGCCTCTGCGGCCATCTTCAGGCACGGCACACATGGATGAGTGACGCGCTGTAACAGGCGCAGAGACAACAGGTTATAGAATCACACAAAGAGAATATTCTGTGGCTTGTTGTCTCACTTTTAGAGACAATTAATTTGTCTTTAGAAGCGAATCATTTCTTTTAAACAAATAAAAGTGCCCAATTTGTGACTCAAGAGTATACATTTTTTCTTTCATGAGTTTTTTTATAAGCTCTCGTTCATATTGTTTAGGCCCATAATTATCTATAACCCTGTGTTGGTCTATGAGTGCAATATAGTCTGCAGATTGTGTTGCATGTGGCAGCATATAGGCAAATTCGCGATGTGTCACATGTGCATGCAACTCGGTTGAAGAAGTAACCGTTGCATGAGTTGGAATTGCCTGCAAAACCATTGCGAATCTTTTATCATCTTCGGTGACCTCATAACTTGCACACCAGCACGATTCGGTAGTAGGAAGCGGGCTGTGGTGATAATTAACTCGAAGTGTAACTGCCAGTGCACCTATAAGCACAATATATGCCACATACGGCACAACCCTTTGTAAGTAATGTACGCCATATACTGATGCAATCATCAAACCTGGTACCAAACCCGCTGTATAGTGGTATTTGATCGAATGCATTTCTACATGAGAACTTAATACATTAATGAGCAAATCTGGGAGCGAAAGCACTAACCATGGCACACCAAGCAACGGTAAAAATCCAAAGGATTTAAGCAATAATGTATAGTAGTTTTGAATTTCTGGACGCACAAACAAGGTACGAAAACTTTGTATGCCAAATTCGTACCACTCAAAAGCCCAATGCATACCACCGGGGTGAAACTGTGGTAACAATATAAAAAATCATAAAAAACTGAATAGCCTAACCCTATAAGCAATGTGGCTATACCTATTTTTTTTGTGATTAAATACACATGCAGCTATGAGACCAAGGAAGAAAACTTGAAGACCTATATGCTCTTTAGTAATAAGCGCAAGTGCAACAAAAAGTGTATACCATATCCATCGCCTAACCAGCATGCAGTAAAAAGCAGCAAGAAGCGCAGGCACCGCAAAGGTAACAGAGTGAAAGTCAAACACATCCATCCATTGCACCACCGGGCTGACTAAATATAGAGCCGCAAACAACAGTGCAAGGTTTGCATTTTTGAGTACTCGCAATGCAATTAAGAATACTGGGACAGCTCCCAAACCAATGTAAAGCGATTCAAAAATGTTAAGTGTGTGCGGGCTGGGCCACAACAAATAGAGCGGCGCAAGCAGCACCAAAAACATGTCAGAGTGCGCCGCAAAACGCGACTGGTTGAATCCCTCGTATGTTAACGAAAAATGGGCGACCATGTAGAGTATTCCAAACGGTTTGATCCATGTTGCCAAGATCAAGACCCGAAGCAAATGCATTGTGCCTTAGTATAGAGAGCATACCTAGTGCACCCACATAAAAACATATCATGATCCCCAACACAACCCACTGCCAGTGTTTATATAGCACAAATCTATTGTAATACTTTTATAAGTTGATGATTCTCATGATATGATAAGTAACACTATATTCATGGATGTCAAAATAGACCCTACCTGGAAGGCTGCACTTTTTGAAGAGTTTAATAAACCATACTGGCAGCTACTTGCAGAAAAGGTACGCACCGAATATCTTTCTACAACTGTGTACCCCTCTTCGAAAAATGTATTTAGAGCCTTTGACCTTTGTCCCTTTGAAAGCGTCAAAGTTGTGATAGTAGGACAAGACCCATACCACGGCAAAAATCAAGCAAACGGACTCTCATTCGCCGTGAACGATGGCGTTGCCCTACCGCCTTCTCTCAAAAACATATACCAAGAAATTAAGCAAGACCTGGGCTATAACCCACATACGTCGGGAGACCTGTCTAGATGGGCTAAACAGGGTGTTCTTATGCTCAATAGCGTGTTAACGGTACGAGCAGGCACGCCCGCATCACATGCTGGAGTAGGGTGGGAAACATTTACCGATGCTGTTATTGCCGCACTTAATGCAAATAAAAACCATGTTGTATACATGCTTTGGGGAAAGTATGCACAAAAAAAGGGGATTACAATTAATAGAGAGCAGAATTTGGTTTTAACATCTGGGCACCCTTCGCCATATTCTGTAGGGCTTTTTTATGGCAACCATCACTTTAGTAAGTGCAATACATATCTCGAAAATCACGGCATAGCCCCTATTGATTGGCACTAATAAGTGCGTATATTTTTTTTGTATGTTGGATACCATAAGGTATGTACTAAATTGTGACCAACTACATCCAGTGTAATCTCGTGAGATCCTGGCAAAAAACTCTCATCATGCCCTACCATTTGATCATATTTAGCTGCAATTGAGTATATTTTATCTGGGTGCTGCACTGGCCTTGCCAGCAACGAAGAAATATAAGGTCCGCCTGGCATTAAATCTTCTCGTGGTGTTTTAAATAGCATAAGCTTTGCTAACCTTGCTCCTTTAAATGGAGCGCCCACTGCAATAAACATTTTTGTTTTCTTCCACCCGTCAAAATCACATAAATACTGATAGCACGATAACCCTCCACCACTAATACCTATTAAAATAATGTCCCCTAGTTTTTTTTCTTCAATATAATCTTGCAACTTTTTTCCACTATCTTTAAAGGTTCCTTCTAGTAACGGGAGATTAATTGCATACACATCAAACCCTTTTTTTTCTAAGTACATCTTCATTAGAAAGTGTAATGGGTTTCTTCTAAACCATCGTTCAACAAGAATTACCGACGTCTTATATTTTGACTGCTGCTTTGTTTCAAAAGAAAGAATATAGTTCAGAATTGATAAGGGTAAATGAAAGACCATTAAGAATACTTCTATAATCCAGTAGAAAAAATATTTCATGAGAGTTTAGATATTGCGGCAGTATAGAAGGGTTGAGCAAGGGTTTTTGCACGGGGAACTTGTATTCTGTTATACATGTAGTCAAACTTTGCACGCACCTGCGCTTTGGTATACCGCTTGCCAATATTGCGAATAAATCTATCGGCGTTTACCTCTAAAAAGGAAATACTGTCTGCTGCTTGAATAAGATTTTGATCATCATCGCCGCCTACTTCATGACGCTCAATAATGTGTGTAACTTTTTTTATAAATTCTTTTGACTGGTTGTGCGCTCTGAGAAAGTCTGCGGTAAGCCTGGCTGATCTTGTACCATGCCATAAATTGTATACCTCATCATCCCAAATAATGTTCTCACCTTCTTCATCACTTCCCTCTGGAACGCGGCCCTCTTTGAAAACTCGCTCAACATCATGAGCAACACATGCCACTCTCAATTCATCAGAAGCATCACTATTTAATTGAGTAACCCAATATTCTGTTTGCAGTAAATGGTCGGCATTGTAATGAATTTTTTTTATCCAGTTTCTGGTTTTTTCAACTATGCTTGCATTAGGATCGTTTTCTGTAGCAAGACGAATGGTGGGTATGCGCATTATTATGCAAGTATAGCAGAAGGCTGGCTGCGGGACTTGGATTCGAACCAAGACTACCTGTTTCAGAGACAGGCGATCTACCATTAATCTATCCCGCAAATAAAGACAATGGAGTACACAAGCTCAGGGGATATTATATATCAGAAAGGTCGTCTGTAGGTGCGCTTTCGTCAAGACGCTTAAACATAGAGTCGATTTCTTTCGCTTGTTGAAGCGCCCTTTACAGTGGCACCACCATCTTGAGGCTTGTTAAGAGGTACATACAGGGTGTCTTCTTGTTGTTTTACGGCCTCAATATCTCGTTGAGCCCACCAATACATTACCGCACACCCAATAAGCACGGTGATAATTGCAGGAACGAGCCAATTTGCAGTGACAGCTTTTTTTGTATGTGTGGCCAGCTTTTTTTTGATAGCTTTTTTTGCCATATTAGTCTTTAAGCGCTTTTAAACTTGGGCGAATTGTGTTTTGATAATAGCTTTTAATATCCTTAACATCGGCTAACACCGTTTTATGAAGGGCTTGGGCTTCTTCTAGTTTTTCTTTAAAGTCTTCTTTATCTTCGGCGCATGCTCTCATTTGGACCACCTTAAGAGCGTTAATGAGTGCAGTTCTATCGGCATCAAACTTTTCTATTTTCTCATTCAGGGTTTCTAAATTTGCTGTTAGTTGAGTGGTGTTTTTACCTGCAGAGTTTGCATCTCGAATAACCTTTGCGATTTTCTCTTTTATACGCTGATATTGACGAATATGAAACTTGTGCGAGTTGTCAAAATTAGTTTCTTTGCTTGCTAACCTTTCTTTTAATCGCTCGCACGAATCTTCGCGGCGATTGTCACGTTCCTCTTTGCGTTCCTCCATACGATCTTGAACTTTTTCTTTTGCTGCCTCTCTGCGTGAACCCTCTTTTGCATATGCTGACTGGGGTAACAAAAACGACAAAAGCAACAAACATTGCTGTAAAAATTATTTGTAGTATTTGCATATGTTTATTATAAAACTGATTGTTTCAAAATGTCAAACCTCTGGTTTATGCTGCACATGATCAAGAAATAAATCACATTCTCCACCCACACAATCTTTCTTTTTTGCGTGATGAGTGTGGCTTTCAAACATTTTCTCGTAATCGTTGAGATGTTGAACCACCTGCTCTGGGGTAACTGCATATTTAAACACCCGATACTCTTCTTCACGCACACGCATATTGTTCCAAAAAGCATCTAGAATGTTCTTCCAAAAGGCCCCATAAAAAATAAGTGGCTTGTGATGACCAAAATACAATCGCGCAATACACCACGCCATTGCAAACTCTGATACAGTGCCAGTACCTCCATTAAATACTATGTACGCGTCGCCCATTTCAATGAGGCGACGGGTGCGCTCTATGTAGTTTGCTTCTTGATATTCTGCATCGGCAAATTGAATGGTTGGCTCATGACGTCCTTCAAAATGTGTTGCGTTTGAGGGAACGTAATACACAACTTCTACGCGACCGCCTGCATCTTTGGCGCCTTTTGACGCAGCATACATAACACCTGGACCGCCGCCATTAATAACTGTACGGCCGCTTTTTGCAACAAGCTGGGCAGATTGGTAAGCACCAAGATATTCAGCATCATCATCATGCGATTCGGCATAGCCAAAAAATGTTACGTTTTTAATTAGACCTCCAGAATGTGGTAAAAAAAGATCACTTTCTTCCATATATTGTTTCTTTAACTTTTGCAATAATTGCAGTTGCCGAAATATCTTCATATTCTAACAGCTCATGAGGCTTTCCACTGCGGGGGAGTTTTCGAACTGCAAGCGAATGAATTTTCGCGTTTGTGTTTGCAAGGGCTGCTGCAACAGCCTCACCAATACCTCCCGCTTCATAATGATCCTCAACAGTAATTATTGTTCCGGTTTCTTGGGCGGCCTTGTGTAGGGTTTCTGTGTCCAGAGGTTTAACACTATATACATCGATTACTCTTACTAATATGTCTTCTCCTAACAAATCCTCATATGCTTGCAAGGCCTCGTAGAGGGTTATTCCTGCAGCAATGATTGTTGCTACGTCGTTTTTAGAATGACGAAGTACTTTGCTCCCACCAATGGGGAAGACATCGTGAGGGCTATATAGGGTTTCGGTATTGCCACGAGTGGTACGAATGTACGCTATACCCTGTACATGTGCCATTTCTTTGGTGAGTTTTTCGGCAGCAACATGATCGGCAGGGTATAATACCGTACTGTTTAGGAATGTACGAAACATAGCAATGTCTTCTAGTCCCATTTGACTTGCGCCATCTTCGCCAATAGATACGCCTGCATGAGAACCAGCAACGTTAATATGCGCGCCAGAATATTGTGCCTGACGCAGCTGATCGCTGGCGCGCGATAAAAATGCTGCAAATGTAGATATGTAGGGTAATTTGCCGCAGAGCGCCATACCCAGCGCTACCCCTACCATATTCTGCTCTGCAATAAACATTTCAAAAAATCTGTCGGGGTGCGCCCTCATAAACGCATCTGCATAGGTAGAGTTGCTTGTTTCTGCATCAAGCACCACCATGTGTTTATGCGCAGGATACATTTCTACCAATGCATGACCATATGCTCTGCGTGTTGAGAGCGGGCTTGTATATGACTCATCTAGCTCTACTGCCCGCTCTGTTAAATCTTGGTGTGGTTGTAGGTTTTCTGGCTGCACTATTTTACCTACAACGTCATGTCTACTTGACCAAATTCTTTTTTCATTTCTTTACTATCTGCATCACATACGGCCTTGCCGTGCCAATTGTCTTTGTTCTCAACCATCGAAAATCCCTTTCCCTTAAATGTCTTGGCTACTATCATAAAAGGACCCTGGGCCTTTGCTGCTTTTTTGTATGCCTCATCTATTTGGGCACTATCATGCCCATCAACCACCACTGTTTCCCATCCAAATGCCTCGGTTTTAAGGCGGTAGTTTTCAATATCATGACCGTGCATAGTTTCGCCCCGCTGGCCGAGCCTGTTTACATCGATAATGCCAATAATATTGCGCAGCTTGTAATATGCGGCTACTTGCATAGCCTCCCAGTTTGAACCTTCTGCAAGCTCGCTGTCACCTAGCAGTACATAGGTTTTGTAAGGTAGTTTGTCAAGATACTGCCCATTAAGCGCCATACCAAGCCCAATAGAAAGGCCCTGTCCCAACGAACCGGTTGGCACCTCTGTATAGGGGAAGACATTTGTTGGGTGACCTTCTAAACGACTTCCAAATTCTCGCAAAGTAAGTAATTCTTCAGATGGAAATGCGCCAGCAACAGCCCACAAACTATATAAAAGCGGAGAGGCATGGCCTTTTGAAAAAATAAGCCTGTCGTTGTTGGCATGCTGCGGATTATCAATAAAATAGCGAAAGTGACCACCAAACATGAGTACAGTCATAAGCTCAACTGCCGACAACGAAGATGTTAAGTGTCCCGAAGCAGCCTGTGTGGTCATTTCTAAAATGTGCATGCGTAGTCGCCTGGTAAGTGCTGTAATGTGTTCTTGATTTTGCATGTATGTTCAAATACAACTAATAATTTAGCGTGCCATGAGGGCCGTTTGATGATTTTGTGCCCAGCCTATTCCAATCTGCCGCGCATTTGGACTGGTTAATATTGCTTTGTGTGGTGGGCTTGACCACCACCCATCAACAGCCCCGAGCGCTGTTGTATACCCACAAGCCACTGTTTCACCTATTACCTGCCCGTTATAACCGGCAGATTTTGCTCTATCAAGAGGTGAAGATCCATTTTGGCCAATATGCGTGCAACCAACTCTACTGCTTGCCATATATGTGCTGTGGTTGCGCGCAGCAGTTGATAAAGCTCCATCTATGGTAACAGTTTGCAAACCTGCAGCGGTGCGACGCTGATTAATAAGTTCTAGTATCTGCTGCTCCAGGGTTGTAGGGCTCGCAGGAATAGATGTAGGCTGAGCAGGCACACGGGTGGGCTGAGGAGGGCGGGTGGGGAGCTGAACTCTTGGCTGATCTGGCTCACGAGTAGGTTTGCTGTTTCGGGTGGCTGTTGTGTTGGCTCGGGCTGTTGGGGGTTTGTTTTGGTGCACGTGTAGGCCCTGTATATTTACCAGATGTTGTGGGTATTACTTCACCAGGATTGGGCTCAAAAACCCAGGGTGGGGGTAACTTAGATGACAGCTCTTTTCGTTTTTGCATACCAGATAGATAATTTTTAAAGGCCGATGGTAGTGTAGATGCATATTGAACTGCTGTATAAGGCAGCTCTGCAAGCTCGCGCATAAACTCTGCACGAACTGCAGGTACAGGACCCAGAAAAACATTCTGCATGAGAAATATAGATACAAAATACCCTGCAACTTGTGCGATGATAATTTTTATATAAAGTTGTTTTTTTGCATCCATACGATTATTTATATACTGCATATAGTGAACGGAAATCTATCTGAAATACTTTGACATTGTTTTTCGGTATACCCACACTCTGGTGAAGTGTTGGACCATTGTTTAATAAACACATTGCAATTGTTTGTTTCTAAAAATACTTCACTAGTACCCTCAAAACCTTGAAGTGTAAGAAATGCCTTGCTGGGACTGCACTTGCCTGCCTGCAAATGAGCTTGAATACAATTTAGAACTTTTTTAGATTGTGCTTCGTTAATAACAGATTCGTTATCGTTGAGCGCACCGCAGTCTTCTGCGGTGCTTTGCAAATAGAGCAAGTGCACGCTGCGTTTATTACCAAGGTTGCTGCACTTGCCTCCAACCCCCACAGTACTGGGATCTTCTATTTGCGTATCATCATTTATTACTACTAAGGGGGTCTTTGTTGGTGTTTGAGGGTATGTTATGTTTAGTTGGGGTGTAACGTTATTGTGTACTCTGCCATAGGCAATATAGTAACCAAGTGCTCCACACATCATAACAATCAGTCCCAACAACAGCCACAATCGCATATCAAGAGTATAGCAAGTTTTAGTAGAGCTCAGCAGTGAATCCTTGAGATCTTTTTACCTTCATTTCTGAGTTAAGCAGCAGGTATTCAAACGAAAAATGATCGAAAAAATTCTCTGGTGAGCATAAGAAGAGCGCTGTAGCAAGACCATCTGCTATTGCCGCCGACTCGGCAATTACCCAACTGGCTATTATTGTGTCGGCGGACTTGTTGGTAAGCGGGTTTATAATATGATGGCTGCCATTCCATGCACGTCTGTTGGTTGCAGAACTACACATGGCGCCACTTATGAATGCCACGCTACCAATAACTTTAGAGGCATCTTTAGGATGCTCCAAACCAATTGTTATTGCCTCTGGCCCCTTATAGCGGATATCGCCACTGCCGTCTACCAAATAATGCTCAATTTTTTTTTGCTCAAGAATGTGTGTAATGGCATCTACCGCAAAGCCTTTGCCTATGGCACCAATATCGATAAGCGTATTTTCATTTAGCACAATGTGGCGGTTATCTATTATTTGTACAGATGCTAAAAAATCTGGCACGCGGCGAATAACTTTTTTTGGTTTTAATGTATACGCCGCATCGTATCCCATATCGCTTAATGTGGCACCCACAAGGGGCGTTACCAGCTTATGAGACGCTAAAAAAAATTGCTGGTATAGTTTTAGTATTTCTACAAACTCCTGGGGTACTTCGTGAGTGCCGCTAGATTGAGCCAGCGCATTAACTAGAGAATGCTCAATAAACCTTGAATAGGTATGATCAAATATAGAGCAATATGCGCGAATAGTTTGCTCTAGTGCTCTAAATGTTGGCTCAGGAATATCATCCCACACAACAACCCGCCACGATGTGCCCATCGATGCAAATGAACATTCGTATGAACTCATTATGATTGTGCGTCTTGTTTGACTTTGCTCAGTGCATCCATGAATCCTTTGGGGGTGAGCGACGATCCATTAACTACCGTTAGCGCAATTTCATCGAGTGACTTTCCCACGACTTCTTCTTTAAATCCCTCACCAAACTTTGCCTGAAGTTTTTTTGAAGTTTCATTTACTGCTTTGCCGGTGAACACTGCATCTGTAACCACGCCATCTTTGAGTGTAACCTCTATGGCAATTTCTTCTTTTTGAGCTGGAGAAGTATAGTTCCCGATGGCTTCGTAGGTACCATCTTTGTACTCAGCAACTTCTGTGGTAATCTCTTCAACTTGTGCTGTTGGAGTTGGCTGTTGGTTTTGTGTTGGCTTAGAACCAAGGGTAAATACGGCAACGCCGATAATAGCAACTACCACAAGTCCCACTGCGAGATTTTTACTATTCATAAGATAATGTGTAAAATTCTAATAAGTTAATTATACATAAACTATATGTTGTCGGAGATACAGAAGTTTGTGAACATAAGGAATCCCCTGTTTAAATTTTTTATATTCCTATCTTTTTTTACAGCCATCTCGGTTATTGACCTGTATATTGGGTCTACAAAGCAGTCCGACAGGCTTGTGTTACTACAAAATTTTGCGTTATGTGCAGGCTTGGGATTTATTTTCTTCTTAATCACACGTACTTTACTAAAAATCCCTACTGTCAACCCATTTAATGTATGGATAAGCTCATTGCTTATATACCTTTTGCTGCACCCCACAAACTCACCTGCTATATTTGTGCTTGCATTTGCAGGCATGTTTTTAGGGAAGTACTTTTTTAAATACATGAACATGCCCGTTTTTAACCCGACTGCATTTGGTTTGTTACTTGCGTTATATGTGTCTAAGTTGCTTGTCACTGCAGGCATACTAGCAGATTCTGCACTTATTTCTTGGTGGGGTGCAGATATGCAGCAAAACATGTTCACGTCGTTACCACTACTAAATATTCTCACCGCTTCTGCATTGCTATTCGGCTTTTTTATACTTTACGCAGGCGTTTTAAAAAAAACAACATACGCAGCAGTATTTTTTTTTAACGTATCTTTTTTTGTTTTTTTTATCTACAACCTTATTGTTGCGCGACAACCATTAGAAACAATTCACCTTGTCGCCCAGGCATTTTTTTAATGCCACAGCGTTTATGGCGCTTGTTATGATTCCAGAGCCAAAAACATCACCAGCACTACCTGAGCAGCATGCTGTAGTGGGCATGCTTGCAGGCCTTGCTCTCTTTTTATATTCCACCATTCTTGTGCGCTTTGTTGCAGAACCATTTATGACTACTATTCTCACAGCAAACATTATGACGTGGTATATTAAACAACGCTCGATGCAGCGCACACAACACGTGTAGACTTGCAATCACCCAAACTTTTCAGCACAATAGTGTATACGCAACGTATGTCAGACGAAACACCACACTACACGCCACTGCCCAATGCAGTGACAGCCGAGCACGAAGAGGGTAAGCACACCCTGCCATTGTTTATTGTGGGAGGACTGCTCATTATAGCTATTGCATTGGGTGTATTTTATTATCTTACTGTTTTGTCGGTTCCACAAAAAGCCAACAACACAACCAGACGGGGCAAAGCCTTGCCCCATCTGCGGCACCTACACCCGCATCTTCTGATGAGGTGAATATTTTTTCTGATGACGTGTCAACACAAGAATTGAGTTGCCTCGACTGGGAAAAATATAAAGCACGACTAGATCAAATAGGTATGGTATGTACACAAGGGTGCTGCCCATGGACAGGTAGTATTGGAAAGGGCTGCTCTGCCCCAGCAGATGGTGAATGTAAACCAAAAGGCAACCCCTGTAGTGATGGCACCTGTTGGGAGTGCCGCTTTCCGCGCGAAGGACTTCGCATGATTCGCTACCAAGGCAATCAATGGGTTTCGTGTTCCTCAGAACCTACTATTGCACCCTCACAACCACCAAAAGAAGTATGTGCACCACCCAATCAGTGTATACCTATGGATCAGTGCGAAACTCCACCATCGGCAATAGACCCAGGCAACCAATGTGCCGCAGGCTTATATTGCTGTAAACCAAAAGTAAAGGTAAGCCTCACACCAACGCCAGAACCAACTAAACCAGCATGCGTACTGCCGCGTGTCGCAGTAGAAGTTCAGTGTCTCCAATGTGAAGGAGAAGCATCAACACAATGAAAGCAGCACATACAATAGAATCGAGCACGGGGTTGAATAAAAAAACCGGGGGCATTCTTTTGCTGCTTGGTTTTATTTTGGTAGCGCTTATTGCTGGTTATTTTCTTGTTGGCCAAGTGCAAAACCCAGCAAAGCGAGCCGACGAAGGTGAGGGTATTTCACTTTCGGGCCCAAGCTGCCCTGCAGATGGCTTTATATGCCGATGGGATCGCGAACCAGGCGTTGCGTATCATTACGTCATAAAAGATAATGCGGGATCTGTGGTAAAAGAGGGTGATATTCCGGCAAGTTCTGGTACCGACAAAATAACAGTCACACATACTCCTACTGCTGGAACTTCGTATACATGCACGGTAACTGCAAAAAATGAGTGTGGCGAAGTAAGTGACGAAGCAACTACAATGTGCTCTTCAAGTCCACAGCCTTCTATATTACCAAGCTTTACTCCAATACCATCGATCACCGAAACTCCAACTCCTACCCCAGAGGCAACACCACTGCTATCGACAACACCAACTGTAACACCGTCAATTACACTCACACCCACAAAAGGCCCAAGCCCAACGGCAACTATAACTCCATCACCAACAGATATTGTGATTGTCAATACCACCAACACGCCTAACCCACAACAACCAACAACAAAAGTTACTGCTAAAACTACCCTTCCCAGCACAGGGGGAATTCCATCCGTATCTGCGCTGGCAATTGTACTTGTGGGGTTTGCTGTCGTTATTCTCGGTCTCGTGCTGTAAGCGCCATATCTGCCAGTTGCACTTGCCTCAGTAACATATTAAGATGTATTCAGGGCTTCGGCTTCGTGCTTTTATTATGAACAACAAACCTATTATTGTAGCGAGTCTCCTGGTATTAGTAGTGCTTTTGGTTGTTTCTCTTGTTACCGTTAATCGGCCACAACAGGCCGGTATTAAAGCCCAATCTTTAGGAGACTCACAGCAATGTCAAAACGATGGAGGCTTTGTAACGAGTCAAGCCAGCTGTGTGGGCGATGGTACTCAAATAATAAGCATTATTGATGCAGCAACTGCGCAAGTGTGCTGCAAAACAACAATCATCAACACACCTGTACCACCAAAAAGCTGCCCAGGGGGCTCTGAAGCAAAGCCCGAGGCAGAGTGCGATCCAGGTCAAATTGTTCCTCCGGACAATGTATCTACCGCCACAAACGAAGACAATTATGTAAGCCCCGGAGTTGTATGTTGTCGTATCGCATCACCAACAACCCCACCCAGCGATAGCCCTTCTTCTACACCTCCACCCAGCAGCTGTATTGAACCAGAGATTGCAATTAGTATTTCGAACGTAGAAGTTATATGCCCTGATGGGTGCACCAATACCACACAATAACTATGGCATTTAATTTTTCACAGTTTAGGCAAGATTACGACCTTAAAAAAATAGGTATTGCATTGGTTTTATTACTGAGTATAGTTGGCGGCATTGTCGCCGGGCTTATGTTGGTTCAGGGCCGCATTGACATTCGCAACAGAGCAGCAGATAGTTGCCCCGTAGGCGAAGTAAAACTTGTAAAGTGTAAATTTACTGTAACCACTAGTGCTCCAACATTTACCTATGAGGTTAGTGTTACCAGCAGCGCTCTTGATGGCACAAACTCTACGCTTTCGCCTGTAACAATAGTTAACCCTCCAGTGACAACAGATACAACGGGGACATCTACGGTTGTCACTGCCGACGTGGCAAATGTACCTTATTTGGGGCAATATAGGTGTGATATTAAAGTATCAGCTACTGCCACAAACTCCTGTGGTAGCAAGACTGCTACAGCTGAGCAATTTGGTTCGCTCGTATGCCGCCCAGATGAAAACACCCCCGGAGATCCAGTAACTACTCCTCCAACCGATGGTGGGGGTGGCAATGATCCAATTTGTCAAGACTGCTCTAAAGTAGAAGTCAAGCTAAACTTTGACCAACCCAATGGACAACAACAACCCACGCTCACACCCCCGAATGTATATAACGATGATCTAAAGATTGGACGTCTTACTATTGAGTTTAAGGGTGAATGCGGTGCAACAATGAGTTGCGAGAAGGTTAAAAAAATAGAATTCCGCGCATATGATAATGAGTCGTGCTCCGGAGAGCCTAATGTCACACCGATTCCTCTTAATACAGACGATTCTGACGATAACTATGACCGCTACGGAAGCAGCATTAAGTGTGATGAGGCACTCATAAAAGCAGGAGAGCCATATAACGAAGGGTCGCGATTTAGACTCCACCAGGCAAATGGTGACAAATGTCGCTGCTACAAAGTAAATGTTGAATTTGTTGATGATCCAGAGGGAAGACCAATATGCCCCAATACACCACAAGAAAACATTTGTTGCTCTTCTACGTGTGTGCCGCCAGAGATTATTGACAATCCAAATGACCCCAATGATGGATGCCCAGGTGATCCAGATGGCCCAAGACCAAACGATACTCCAAAGTGTTATTTTGAGCCTCAAAATAGCTGTCCGCGCAGAAACGCAGAAACACACTTTAAGTCATATACCGGTGGGTCTGGGGGCAACTTGGGCTATGATGATGATTTTAGAGGCGATGCAAGTGGTAATGACCAGCGTGTCGGCATAACAGATGGCGAAGATCACTTTTACAACTACCCCGACGGAGGAAGCTACGACGTGCGCCTGCGTTGTGACAATGGTCAAAAATGTGTAAAACGTGTGCGTGTAACTTGTACCGATGGCCCCGGTGGCCCGGGACCTGGTGACCCCGGAAATCCCGGCAACCCTGGTGAACCCGACGAACCAAACGCCTGTGTGCTACCTGCAATTAGCGGTATTTGCACAGATCAACCAGCACAATAAAATAGCCATGAATAGCGATAAAATCAAAAATTAGGAATACTTGGAGGACTACTCTTCCTTATTGTTGTTCTTGTAATAGGCATGATCATGGTGCGCGAGCGACAAACCACAAAAAATGAAGCCGACGAGGTGCCCGTAACCTTTAAACAAATTACCTGCAGCTGGGAGGCCGAAGGCAATTATATTGTGCGATTGGTTGATGGCTCTGGAAATGTAATTAGAGAACAGTCGGTGAGCAGTGGTACTTCTATTACTTTTAGCGATCTTGATCCGCGCAGCATTCCCCAGCCGGTTTTTTGTGAAATTGTTGATCCGAATGATCTAAGCTGTAAAAAACTCAGCCCTCCAATAATTTGCCAAGTGCCACCGTCAGGAACCCCTTCGCCAACACCTGCACTTCCTGGACAGTGTGAACCCTGCGAAGAAGACGAAATGGTACCTCGTTGTGCTCCAGGCTGCAATGCGTATATTACGAAGATGGATCAAAATACTGTCAGGCACCAGACAGCCCATCATGTGGACCTACAGCAACTGCAACTCCATCTCCAAGCAGCACGCCAACGCCAACTGTAACGCTGACTCCAACAATAAGCTTTACACCTACACCTACGCCAACTGTGCCCGCAGGACAACCAACCTACACACCTGTTCCTCCTACTGCCACACCCTCACCAACAAATACACCTTCTCCAACTGCTACTCCAACCTCTACACCTACGCCAATTGCATGTCCAATACCTAGTGCTGTTACCAACATTGCTCTTGCTTGTAGTGAGGCAGCAGCACAGTGCACATGGGATGCCGCAACACACGCCGATTATTACCTCGTTACAATTAGAGACGATACTACTAACCTTCCTATCGAGGGCTACAACCCTAACAAAAAAGTTACTGGTACAAAGGCTACATTTACGGCTGTTGCCGGACATAGCTACTCATGCTTTGTTGAGGCAGTAAATGAAGAGTGTGGTGCAAGTTCTGCCCGACAATCTAATGCGTGTACATACAACCCCCCTACTTCTACTCCACAGCCTACAAGTATTACACCAACCGACGTTGTTATTGTTAATGCTTCACCAACGCCAACAAAAGCAATCACTTCTGTGCCCACATTGCCACAAACAGGACTCTCTGGTAATACGCTAACCATAGCACTCATATTTGCACTTGTGGGCCTTGGAACAATCCTTGCAGGCCTTCTTGTTAAAATATAATATTGCTATTTTCTTCAATACCTTCTATTCTTAAATAAGTATTAGTTTTTGCGTAGAAAGGAGGGGAAACGAACATGCCAGCAGCAAAAAAGAAGACAACAGCAAAGAAACCAGCAGCTAAGAAGAAGGTAGTAAAAAAGACAGTAGCAAAGAAAGCAACAGCTAAGAAAGCAGCGGTTAAGAAAACTGTTAAAAAAACAGTAGCAAAAAAAGAAGACCGTAGCAAAGAAAAAGACAACAGCTAAAAAAGAAGAAATAACGTAACTCAAAAAAAAGCATGCCGTCACATACAAAACCATAGGCGTATTGTCTGTGGTTTTGTTGTTTATAGAATGACCGCAACCTCACGAGCTTCGTGCCGTTTTGCTCTTCAAACAATCAAAAAGATGACACCGAGTGTGGCAACAGCTGCACCAATAAGTTTTCTTGGAATGTTATCGCGTTCATTAAGAAATACGATTCCCATAAGGACTATCAATATTGATGTGCTTTTGTTTATCACCGAAATAACGGCCGCGTTTTCTCCTACTGTATATGCTGTGAATATGGTAATTGCAGAAAGGGCATAAAGACCCGTAATGACAAGCAGCTTTTTGCAGCTTTTTGAGGATTTGTATAAATTTTCATTTCTTGTATTGACTGTGGTTTAAAGGCCAACAATAGCAGCGCGGGGGAATATGAATGCTGCCGATACGTATGAATTCACCTCAAATGCTTTTTAGGAGATATGCATCGTTCACGAATGCAACACCATAAAGAAATGCAGCAATTAGTCCATTAATATGACCGTTTCTAAACCTAATTGCTTGCGACGATTTAAAAACAATAAGCAAACTTATCATTATGAGCGTAGTACCAATGGCATGCTGCAGCGAAAAATGCTCCCCCAGCAATATAACTGCACCTAATATTGTCCAAAAAGTGCTTGTACTAAATACAATGGTAAATTCTGAGATAGGAGTATTTTTGAGCGATTTATAGAGGAAGAAATTTCCACTAGCATACAATACACCTGTCAGGATGAGATTCGGCACATAACTTGTGTACGTTTCGGGTATTGCAAAACCTTTTATTTGTGCATATACGCCAATAATGACACCCACTGCAAGTTGAAAGACTATAGCAAAGGCAATGGGGTCGGTGGTCTTTTCTTTCAGAAACGTTCTTTGGAGTAGTTGACTAAGAACATAGGTAATACAGCTAATCCCCAATAGAGCTTGCCATGTCATGGCAACATTGTAGCAGATGTTACTTTCTATTAGCAGCGCGTCGCTGAGCTTCTTTGAGGAATTTTTTGCGAATACGCAGGGTTTTTGGTGTTACCTCTAGCAGCTCGTCGTCACCAAGAAAGTCTAGGCACTCTTCAAGCGTCATAATAGTGTGTGGCGTAAGGCTATCGGTTACTCCCTCTCCAGAAGATCGATTATTAGTAAGGTTTTTTACCTTGCATACGTTAACCTCCATATCATCTTGGCGTGAACTTACACCCACAACCATTCCCTCATAAATCTGCTCAGCTGGGCCTATAAAAAGAGTTCCACGAGATTGTACGTTTAAAATACCATAGGTTGTTGAGACTGCCGTTTGTGTTGCAATCATTGCACCACCACGAAGGCTCTCAAGACCACCGCTTGTTTTTGGTTCATATCCCAAAAAGTAGCTTGACATAACCGCTGTGCCGCGAGTTTTTGTCATAAGTGTGCCTCGTATACCAAGTAAGTTTGCAGATGCTATTTTGAATACTAGGCGCGCAGTACCTGTGAGTTCATTATGCATGCTTTGCATAACAGCACGGCGTTTGCCCATTTCTTCGTTTACAGCACCCACATAGTCGGGTTGCACATCTATTGTGACCTCTTCAAACGGCTCGCATGTTTTGCCCTCTATTTGTTTGTAAAGCACCTCAGGACGAGAAACCTGCATTTCAAAACCCTCCCGGCGCATAGTTTCAATAAGAACAGACAGGTGCAACTCACCTCGACCAGAGATAATAAAGTTAACTGATTGGTCATCGGGTTCAATGCGCAGGCCCAAATTGACTTCCTTTTCTTTCATGAGGCGCTCTTTTATTTGACGGCTCGTTGTAAAGTCGCCTTCGCGACCGGCAAATGGTGAAGTGTTAGGGCCTAGTGTTATTTTGAGTGTTGGTTCTTCGACAGAAATAGTAGGAAGTGCCTCGGGGTGAGCAGGATCTGTAACTGTTTGACCTATTGTAAGCTCAGGAATACCAGCGATGGCCACAATATCACCTGCGGTGACTTTGTCTACTTGTGCACGCTGAAGGCCTTCAGACGTGTAGAGTTTGGTTACTTTGTAGGTTCCTTTTATGCCGTTCTCATCAACAAGGGCAATGGTTTGGTTAACCGAACAAGTACCCCGGGTAACTTTACCAACACAGAGTTTTCCAACATAGGCATCTTGATCAAGGGTAGAAATAAGCATTTGGAAAGGTTCATTAACGGGCAAAGATACATCTTCGATTTCTTTAACAATGGTGTCAAAGAGGGGCTTTAAATCGGCGCCCTCGGTTTTGCTGTAGTCCTCGGGCAACTCATAAAATGCCTTGCCATCGCGCCCAACGGCGTAAAGCGTGGTAAAGTCGAGGGCGCTCTCATCGTGAGCAAGCTCTAAAAAGAGATTCTCAACCTCTGCATGCACGGCCAGGGGCCGTGCATCTTTTTTATCAATTTTATTGATAATAAGAATAATTTTGAGTTTATTTTCGAGTGCTTTTTTTAGCACAAAGCGGGTTTGGGGTAGGGGGCCCTCTGCTGCATCAACCAGCAAAATTGCTCCAGATGCCATGTTCAGCACACGCTCAACTTCACCCCCAAAGTCTGCATGCCCTGGTGTATCGATAATATTAATTTTGCCATCACCATAAAAAAATTGATGTATTTTTTGACAAAATAGTAATACCTTTTTCACGCTCCAAATCTCCAGAATCCATGATAAGATCCTGGAACATTTTCTTTTTGGTTTTCTCTAAATGTTTTTGTTTGCTTTAATAACGCATCAACCAGGGTGGTTTTCCCGTGGTCCACGTGCGCAATAATAGCTATGTTTCGTATTGCTGTCATATATATTCCCGTGAGAGAAGACTATATTATACTGTATCAAGTCGCAAAGCGACAGTCGCAGTTTTTTGTTGTTTAAAAGCTCTTTTTGTTCAGCGATGGAGTTAATCAATGCATCTTGTACATCGCTGTCTATACTTGGCGCTGCATTTAGTGGGCTTTTATGCGAATAGCCGCGCTTTTCCATTTCTTGTACTAATGCCTCATGGCGTGCATACAAGGCCTTAAGCTTTCCTACCCAGCGCTTTTGTTTCGGGGTGTTGTGAATACCCCTTTTTGCCATGAGCAACAATCGAATAGAGTGCATGCAGCTCTCTATGCTCTCCCAATAAATGCTTGCGACATAAATATTGCGGCTCAATATCCCATATTCTCATGTATCAATTATAATGGGATAGTAAAAATATATTTCGTAATCCTATTTGTAGTCGCTGTGGGTTTTTTCTTAATTGGATATAGATACAACCCTTAGTGTGTACATTTGGTATGATAAGGGTCTGTGAGGCAGGAAACTGTGACTGCCAACAATCAAATTAACATGAGTAATATTCCAAAATTCATAAAAGAAGAGGTTGTGTACAAGGGTCGCATGTTCGAAGTCGTACATATGACATATGACATTGATGGCCAAGAAGTTACGCATGAAAAATCTCGAAGAGCCCCAGGAACAAGACTTATTATTACCAAAGAAGAAAAAGTCCTTCTTATTAATGAATATAGAAGCGAGTTGCAGGATTGGGATATCAGACTTCCGGGTGGAAAAGTTTGTGATTCCTTGGAGGAATATCATGAGTTTCTTTCTTCAAACATGAACATTGAAGATAAGGCGTCTGAAGGTGCTAAGAAAGAGGCGTTGGAAGAGGTCGGTATAGTCGCAAAAAAACCAAACTTTTTTTCTATCTCTACATGTGGAGCTTCTGTAATTTGGGACTTATACTACTTTGTCATTTCTGAATTTGAAGAACACCCTAATGGTCAACATCTTGAACTTGGCGAGAATATAGAAGTCAAATGGGTAACAAAAGAAGAGGCAAAAAAGATGGCACTTAATGGCTCAATAAAAGAAGATCGTTCTGCTGCGGTATTACTTCGCTTTCTTAACTCTGTTCAGAAGAATTAGCATACACATCGTTATAACAGTGAAAGCAACTAACGAGAGCAGAGGTATTGTTATAAAGCCAAACCATTGTATAAATTTTGTGGTGCATGAAATGCCTGCAACACAAGGTGCAGCAGCCTTGGGGAGAATGTTATAGTACAACAAATTGTGATATAGAGCAATAAAAAGGCCTGTTATTGAGAGGGGCAACACATAGGTGTAAATTTTTTATCTTTGCGCATCATGCCGACGGCTAAAATGAAGACAAGCGGATACATGCAAATGCGTTGATACCAACAGAGCACACAGGGTGGAAACTTCATAACCTCGCTAAAATATAGGCTCCCCAGAGTTGCAACAATCGACTGCAGCCATGCAATATACATAATCATATGTTTGAGTATATCATGCTATGCCGATTTGACATAAACCATGCCTGGATCTATACTACCGATAGCAATTTTTTATATTGTTGCTATGTGCTTTTTGAAGACCTGCATAACAGCTTTGCTGTGTCGGCAAATATTGCTCATAGCAGATAGTACTTTGACAGAAACGGCAATTGATTATTATTAATTTGATTTTGTAGTCGAGAGGACTATGGAGATAAACACATTGTCTCTGTAGTCCTCTCGACTATCGCTACCACGTCAGCCCCCATTCTGAAGGTCTTGAAAGGAGACCACCGGCATGGCACGTGCTCCGCCCGAAAATTAAATAGCCCACGCCTCACCGCATGGTGAGGTACCCGCCCCAGTCCCGCGGGGACTGGGGAGATCCGTTCCCATGTGACCCGGGGACCCCAAGGAGGGTTCATGCACATGCACGAGATCAAGCAGCTCTTCCGGATCGCCGCCGTCGCGGCGGCGATTCTGCTCTTCGGGACAGGCGCCAGCGGTCAGCTCGCGATGCAGACCAGCGCCTCGAACGACAACGTCACAGCGTCCGGCCACCTGGTGGCCTCCGACAACCAGACCACTGGCAACGTGGCGCTGGGGGGCGTTCGCTCCAACGGTCACGATGCCGCGAGCTTCGGCAGTACGTCCGGGTGCGGTCGACAGGTGCAGTCCGTCGCCGCCTGATGTGCACGGTGGAAGCCACCCTGCGCATCTGTTAAGGCAGCCAGCCACGATCGGAATACTACCGATCATGTCCCGGGCTGCCTTAGGGCAGCTCGATCGGAGCCCATAGGGGCCAACGATCGTGGCTGGCTGCCGCAGGTGTAAGCAACAAAAAAATCAATTGCCGTTTCTTACACTAACTTCTGAGAACAAAAATGGAGATTAGAGCATTTCTTTAATCCACGCAAGCAATTCTTCACTTCCATCAATTTCGGTAAACCATATCATAGGTAAGTCTTCACCTGTCACTTTTTTTACTTCTGCGATTATTGCTTCTTTATGTTTTTCTACGGTAAACGCAGTCACGTTAAAGTATTGTAAATCAACAAGTTGTTCCTTCCAAAAAAACCTCCCTGGAGCTATAAACATAAGACCACCAGTAGCAAGTTTTTTTTTGCAGTAATGCATTTAATATATTGTTTGCTTGTTCTTCGTCCTTTGCGCTTGCGTGGACTTCGTAGTATTTTGTCATGCGAGCATTATAACATTTTTACGTTTGGTACCTTTATCGCATAAGTTCCAGTAATATAAAAAGCACATACAGCCCAACCATAACCAACCCATTTGACCGTGAAATATACTGGCGAAAATACGAAAAGAAGTAAAAAAAACCAAGAAGAAACAGCTATAAAAATAAATGTAACCATAAAATTACTCACTGTAATAACTTCTCCGTTGTGTGATAGCGTAAAAAGCCCAAAAAGAAAGGTATTTACAGCCGCCGAACCAATATAGTCGCCCATTGCAACATCTTTGTTGCCCGAGTGCACTGCTCTTAGCGCAACAGAAAGCTCTGGAAGGTTAGTTCCTACAGCTATAACCAGCAAGCCTATGTAAAAAGCAGAAATGCGGAATACATCTGCAAAATACATAGTAATATGCACAATATAACTACTAGACACAAACACTACCACCGCTCCCATAATAATTTTTGCAAAGTCGCCTAACAAAGAAGAGGTAAGCTGATTAAATGCAATGTCGGTGTGGTCAAATATTCCTTTTTTGCGCTGTACTACTACCAATAATATTGCGTATGACACAACAAGCATAGCCCCTTCGAAATTGGTAACCCTTCGGTCAAGAGTAAAAAGTGCCGGTAATAACATAACTAATACTGCGCCGAGCAAATGTTTTTTTATTAAGTTCATGTTTTAAACTAATTCCCTTGCCAAAAATTGCCAATAAGGGGATAACTAACAAAAAAAGAGCTACTACACCCCCCAATAAATTCCCTACAAATATTTCTGGATCGCCATTAACAACGGCCTGCAAGCCAACAGAAAATTCGGGTATAGATGTAAGAATGCCAAGGAAGACAAATGAAAAAGTGAAGGGTGAAAGTTTAAGGCGAGTTGAGAACTTTGTTATAGATGCAATAATAAGCCCTGCTCCATACCAAATGGCAATAAATGAGATTATGTATATAACAATGTTTGCTATTAACATGTAATTATGCGTTCTTTGCCTACGAGAGTTACCAAACCATCTTCGTAGATAATTTCTTCACCGTTTTTTAAGAGATAAAGTTTGCTTCCTTTATAATTTTGCTTTATCAGATTAAGCTGATCTTCTTGATAGTGTGGAAAGATGTCAAAATCTGTATATCCTAGTCCGGGAATAAGATGCGCACCATATTCGGCATCAACAAATCCCCATTCAGCTGTTTTTAGAGAATGCGCCGTAATCATGCTCCCTGCACTAGAGCCAACATAAAGGGACTTTTTTAGCAACTCGGGTAAATATGTATCTATTTGGCGGTGGCGTATCCAGTACATGAGATACCCGCAATACCCTCCACCAAACCAAATAATATCTTGATTGGCAAGTTTGCTGCGCACGCTGGGGTTTGTTTCTTCTTCTAGCTGTACTAACGTAATTTCTGCTTTTAGGGTGTGTAAAAGCTTCCATGAGCCACCTTCTTTCCACGATTCCCATCCTTCGGCATTTGCTGCGGTGGGAATATAGGCTATTTTTTTGCCAGCAAGCCCATCGACATATTCGCTGAGTTTTTTAATTGTGTCGGGATGTTTGGCTTCTGATGCTAAGAAGAGTTTCATATTGAGAGTATAACAAGTTGCAGGGCTTTTTTTGAACTTTCACCAATAGTATTACTTGTGTGTTACATAGGTGTGCCAATGCATATGTTATTTCTTCTGAAAGTTAATCTTGTAGTACTGTAACTATATTTTGATTCCATCCCATAAGCTGGTTAAGTCTGCGCACACGCTCCTGCTGTCTTCGAAATGACTCGGGCAACACAATTACACCTCCATGAAAGGGGTTAAGACCGGTATTGTTATCCCACGTTAATAAGCGCCTGTATGCAAGATCAAGAACCTCGCAGCTTGGGTTTCCTACTTTGTCGTACAAAAACACCCCTTCATGATCATTAAAGTGAACTTTGCCTCGCGTGCCCTGCACACGATACCCTTTTTTTCTGGCTTGTTCAGCTATAGCTACGGCAAGGCTTTCACCATCGGATATAAGTTCTGACTCATTAATTTGTGCATCAAAAAATGTACCAACTTTGTCTTCTTTAACTCTGACCCCTGTCATTGAGCCGTTTACCCGCGAGTCATACATTGATATTCCCATAGGCAGTTTTACCTGGGTGAGTATCATTCCCTCTTTTGATGCAGCATCTAGAACAGTTGAGCTTTCACCTTGTGTTACCGAATCAACAAAAACCATACGGGTTGCGTTGACACCAAAGTTTTCCATAAATTCATGAAGCTGATTGCCAAGTATAAATGCTTCATCAAGTTCGGGCAGGCCACGGCGCGTTAACAATTCGCTTCCTGATTCATTCAATCTCTCATCTTCGTATAGCTGGTGATAATATGGGTGAAAGTATTCAATAAAGATTTGTCGGTCTTCTGGTGGGAGGCGTAAAACGCCGAGCTCTTTAAGAATTGACAAGTAGGTTACTTCTGGAGCACGAAGCTTTGCAAATTCTGCTGGGGCGGAGTGCTCGCGCACATGTGCTTCTTGTCTTCTTAGTGTTTCGCTTATTCCTGCAATTGGACCAAAGGAAACTACATGATCAAGCAGTGTTGGGTCTTCTTGAACGAGTGCGCCCATTGTTTTGGCATCTTCTATAAATGGTTGCAGCGATTCACCGTCTAGCATAATACTCTAGAGCACTCCAAGAGGGAGTAGAATTAAAACCATAACTCCTAGGCTTGTGGAATTCTTACACACGTGTAGATTGTATCAGCTCAGCTTGAGAAATGAAAGATGTGTCAATGTGGGATAATTAGACAACATGTAAAAATCTAACAATGCAACGTTTCTATTTATTTTCAGAGGTACTTAGATCTCTAATTATTCCCGGCACTTCATCAATTCTATAAACTACCCAATCTGGTAGACTAATTTGGTTTGTAGGTTGAATAGGGGCACTTGAACCTTGCAATGTAAGAATCGTGCGTGCTCCTAATGAATGAGCAGGTGCAATATCGTGCTCAATGCTATCTCCCACAACTACAGTGGCTTGCGCTTCAGAATTAAGACACATCAACATTGATTTGAAATCCTTTGTTCCAATCCGCAGTTCGACTATTTCGATTGCCATAAAAAACTGGCTTAAATTAAGCTCGTTCAATTGGCGTTCTCTCCTTTCTATATCATTCGTCATTGCGATAGTTACTAAACCCAAGTTCAAACCTTCATCTAATAATGTTTGCAATGTCTCTGGAACATAAGGGAACAAAGACGAAGTGTTTGGATTATAGAGGGTATTGCCAAAGTCAAATACTACAGACTCAATCTTAACCATATAAAAGATATGTTATGAGCACTAGGTTGAATATTCCATGCATATCTGTCCTTGCTGGGTTTAGTTGACGAAATCGGAACTTATTATCAGATTCAATGCCAATTTATTCTTTTAACCATTTCATAACTAAATCAGCAACTTCTTCCTCGTGACCAAAGTAACTATGTGGAGCATCTTCAACAATATGTGTATCAAATTGTGAGCATGCCGTTGCTTTATTCTTAATTACTTCAAGTGCATCTGCTATTGGCATTATTGCTGCATCATCTTTACCTCCTAAAAATGCTAAAACGGGAATTGATATTTCACTAAGAATTGACTGGGCCTGCTTATCATATGTATTGAAAACATCGATTTCATTGCCTCTTTCACCAAAGTCAAGATATGTCTTTGCAGATAACCAATACCAGTCCCACAATAAATCAGGTAAGAAAGTGTCACCTTTCCCTTCTTGAACCATACTCTTGGAAAGCACCATGTGCTTCTGATGGTTTTTGTCATCCTCTGCAAGACCCACCATATCAGGTGGCGAAGCAAGAATCAGTTTTGATATTCGTTTATCATTGGTTTTTGCTTGATAATATGCAACTTTTACTGCACCTAAGCTATGCCCTTGAAGAACTATGTCTTTGTAGCCTCTTTCTTCAGCAAACATAATCCAAGCTTTAAGATCCAAAAGGCATTCCTCAAATATTTCTAGTGAATTGCCTATTCGTTTGTACTTTTCCGTTTCGCCAGCTAGAGGAAAGTCGGCAATAATGTCATGCCCTCGTGTGTTGGGAACTAACAAAGCCCAATCATTATCTGTATATGCCTGTGACATTGCATCAAGAAATCTGTTTTCATAGAAGTTTCCACCCATTCCGTGAATATGCAAGATCAGTTTGTCAGCTTTATTATCGGGCTCGTATAAAAGACCTTGAAGTATGAGTTCATCTTCAGTTGTGGTGTGGTGATATGAGGTTTGCATACCGAAAGTATATCAAAGGTTCTAACGTCCTAGATGGGTTTGAGGCTGGCTGGCGTACTCGAACAGAATCCGAACCTTTTTTATTCAACAACCTTTATCGCCAGCGGGCAATAATGAACTCTATCTTTCAATACAGCAATGCTTTCAAAAAGTTTTTTCTTACTCACTTTCATCCTCTTACCCGCGGCTGGTTCAATGATGTTAAAAAACTTATCTGTCACTGATTCAACAACTACAAAATGTGGTGAATAATCCCATGTTCCAAGTAGCGTGTTTGTATTTAGATACACAATATATGGCACCTCTAGCTTCTCAAGCAGTTTTACATCAACCCTTTCATAAGTAAAGGAGATATTCTTGCTGGCATATTTTTCGTGAAGTTCTTTTCTGTAGTAGTTGTTATCAACATACACAGTTGCTTTTTTCCCATACTTTTTCGCGAATGCTCGCACAACAGAAATACTGTAGGGATCAGTTGTTTTTAATCCTTCGTACAGAAGTTCAAGTTCTTTCTCTACGTTGATGTCTTGATTAATACATGTTAATAGACAGACTGAAAGACAACTTTGTGAAGATGTTTGTTTGTAGGGTTTCATGATCTAATATACTTCTCCCATAACTTTCTAAAAAACGGCATTGTTAATGTTGAAAGATAAAATCCTGTGGTTGGAACAATTGCATTAAGCCAAGGATTGGGTATATGAATTGCTTGCATATACAAACCAAGTGCTATATACGTAAAAGCGATAATAAGCACTCTACGAGTGCAGCTGGTCTCCCATTGTTTATCAAGCTCTACCTGTTTATTACGAGCTTTGATTGCTGATATGTCTTTTTCAAGGTTCTCAAGTTTTGCCATTGGCACATTTTACCAAATAGGTTCAAAGTCCGGGCTTGCAGAAAAAATATTGGGTAGTTATTAATAATCTCTCTATTAGTGCTGGGGGACTAGTTGACTATGTTGGAACGTACTACGAAAAGACAACTAATGCAATCTCAATACTCACATTATAGCTTATACGCAAACTAGCCTATGACTAATACCTCATTGAATAAATCCACTCCCAATCAAGACAGCGTTCTCGCCGAAAACCCCTTAAAACAAAAGATTGATGATTTTATTAACGATTTTGATAGTTTTCAGGAGCTAAGAAAAAATAGAGAAGATTGACACAATACTTCAGGAAAATAAAAAGCACCCGAATAGCATAGAGCTTACAAAAGATTTATTAGTAACTATAGAGAAGTACAAGTATGTAGAAAACGGTTCATGTCTGAAAAACAAGCGTACACAAGAACGATAGCGAGCATGCAAAAGAAGTACGTAAGGCAATAGTCAGGGAATATAAGGTAACAGGCATTGCGGATAAAAATGATGGTAGACCTTGCCGTAGCGTCATATTTTTAGAGGGATGCGTGCTTCTTCTATATACAACAGTTTTAATTGAAAGAAGATGAACGGAACGATTAAAATAACCTCCGAAGAGAAATGGCATGCTAAAAGAGCTGAATAAACAAATAGATATAGCTACAAGACAGCTAAATACTTTACTTCTATATTTAAAAAGAAAAAAACAATCCTCCAAGTCAATATCAAAGTAAGAACAGACAAACGCTTTTATAGCAAATAATCAGCAAGTTTAATAAAAATGCCTAATGATTTAGGAAAAATTAAATGAAAAATCAAATGGTCGAAACAAGCATGAAAGTATCTACAAAGCTATTATCTGGGTACAGGCATACATTGTTAACTAGTATCCTTGTAGGCAATCAACTTATCAAATTAACCACTTCGTCATGTAATTACGGTGGTAAGCGGTATTGGTACTTATGCCCGAAGTGTCAGGTAAGAGTTGGAGTGCTTTATCGCCCTCTGGGTGATAATTCTTTTGAATGTAGAAACTGTAAAAAATCTTAAATACGAGCTCACTCAACTTAGAAGGTCAAAAAAACGAGTATTGGGTAAAAGCATTGCACCAGGCTAAAAGATTTTAGGCATTGGGGGTTTGAGAAGTTGGAGGCTCAATCAACCAGCCATTTTGCTTTAAGAACGCCTTAAGCAAATCTTCGCTAACGTCTTCATATCCCAAACTCCAATAGATTTCTTTGATGAAGCTAACAATATGGTCTTGGAGAGCTACATCGTCATACAAAATTGAGGTTTCTAACTCAATCGACCAGACGTACTTATTTTTTAGTGGTACTTCCTCCTCTTCATGCCAAAACAAACCGCCCCTGTAGCCATTAGGAACTATACGTTTTAATTGCGCTCCGTTAATACCATCTAACTCTACATGACCATAAATAGCACCCTGATAGTTGAATAGACTATAAAAGTTCTTTAGAGCCTTTAGCAACATTACGTAGTATACGGCTATGGTCTCTATGTAGATGTGTTTCCTCGTAGCATCTTGGCGTAGCACATCTTCTGCTAAATAGAGTAAACCCGTAGAAAACACTTGCTGGCAACTTAAACCACCGTCGTAGTTGTGCTGAAAGCGGAAAACACCTTCCTGTATAGGTTTTAGATTTAAGTCTGGATAGTCTATACCGCCTTTCCTATATCTAATCTGCTCTATATTTGTTTTTATATCTTTTGGATTGCAGATTGCTTTATTTGGGTAGTAAGGTTGCAATAGGATTGTAAGCATAGAAAACTTCCGTACCTAGTGGCTTTTGATAGTATTGTGAGTGATATTCTGGTGGTTGTTGTCCTTGTGCTTTAGCTTTTTCTACTTGTTGTTGATAGTTTGATTTTTCAACAGCTATTAGTTTCAATCGCTTTCTTTCTTCAACTTTAAGTCCAGCGTCGTAGTTTTCCTTGGCCTATCCTGATCATAGTTTTCTCTTTGCCAGTCTTGCCTTGTCTTTTTTACCAACCAACAGCTCTATTCGCTTCTGACTAGCGTAGACCAATCGGGTCTGTA
>LMZU01000027.1 GCA_001567245.1 Microgenomates bacterium OLB23 | reverse complement strand
CAATATAATCATGACCCATTTGCTTTGCGTATTTTGCATGCTCTATTATTGTTCCTGCCCAGGAAATGCCGTAGAAATTCTTCCAACCATCGTCTGCTGAAACTATGGATACGAATCCTGTTCCAGCTAAGAAAAACCCTTGGGTAAATACTAAAAACACACATGCTAAAAAACTATTTGTAATTTTCATGGTGTAATCCTCACCCTCACATTATTTAAATGTGTAGTTTCAGTAGCAAGAACTGGATCGTAACTTATCGCTAATGTGCAGGCGTTAGCAGTGTCAACTGAAGATGTATATACACCATTTGTCGCCGAATTTGCACCTATATCGCTGTTGTAAGGCAGCCCAAGCCCAACCTGCGCGGATGTCGTGCCAACGTTTGTGAATCCGAAATACCTGCTGAAAAACATATGGGTGGGTGCCACATTTGACTGATGCAACATGTTGCCATTCAACAATAATTTTATCAACCTATTGTCATTAGAGGTGGTGCAACTTCCTGATAAAAACACTTCAACCATTGAGTTTGCGCCCAACAGACCAGCGTCAATGGATGTTGACCACATCACCGTTTCCGTCGTTGTGCCCGTTAAGTCTGCAATTGTATTTGCCGCAGTATAGAGAAATGATGCCTCTGTCAGCTCTACATTGTTTGCCTTTACGCTGCTAGCAAGAATGCGATATGTATAAGAACCATAATCGTCTGTCTGATTACCATTTATTGTTGCAGTGCCAACAGGCAACACTGAAGACTCGCTGACATTCAAGTTCTTCATGTAAAGTGTGTCTGTCGCCTGATCATAAGTGAAGTCTTGATCGCCCACAATCCTATTGCCACTCGCAGTGCCGAACGGTACTCGCATGTCGCCACCGAGATTCACAGCACCGACTGGACCCCTACTAACCATAGCCCCGGCGTTAGCCAAAGATGCTATTGCAAACAGCACGAACACAATATATAGGATTCTCATCATCAATTATCCTCAGTTATTTCTTGCGCTCACTGTACACCACCTTAATAGTAGACGTACCGTCAACACCAATAGCTTTAAAATTCCTTATATCCTCTATGTAGTCTAACGATAATATATCACCAACAAGCAACAATATACCTTCCGTTGCAGTCGGCGCTATGCCATCATACCTAACTCTCACAGGAAACGTCTCAATGTGGTAATTAGCGGTCACACCACCATAAACACCCGTACCAACATATCTATTGTATGATGCGCCGGCGAATGTCGATGTGCCCGATACTGCGGCTGATGTGCCGACCGACATCGACTCATACCAAAGCCTATAATCCCCAGCTATACAATCACGACACAAATAAAACGCCGCAACCAAAATCAATATCCAAAGTTTTTTCACTTTAAAACTCCCCGCTGCGTAAAAACTTACCAACAGTCTCTTCCGTTAAAGAAGACCCAAACTTAAAACTCCTTACATGATCGCTGCACAGACCTACAGGCCTCCAATGCACACCAGTATCAACAACCTCACACACACGCAAATCACAACCATTAACATCGCAAATGTCATTGTTTTGTCGATTGTCCATATAAACTCCTTACGTGTTTTTTAAAAATTTTTTGCGCAACCACTGACGGGTCTCATTAATTATCACGGCCACGCACCTCGGATAGGGGGTAGGGTTTCAACTCTGCGCTGGCGCAAGAGGTGAGGCGTGTGTTGTTAGCGCAAAACTTGCATAACTGTGGTAAGTAAGGCCACTTACGACTCGCAACAACGGTAACTACTAGATAAACAATCTAGTACAAACCCCTGTAATCATGCGGGATTCGGGACATTTTGTGACAGATTTGCGTCTTTGTCATTGCAGGTAATATCCCGAATTTCAACGTCTTTTGGTACGTCATCATCCTCTGGAGCGTCTCTATAGGCTTTTAAATCGATCAAATCTGCGGCATCTCCCGCATTTATATTCATATTTAGGTGTTTCTGAATCGCAGGTTCATCCCTATCGATGATTAATTGCGCTGCTGTAAGTCTATTAGAATGTGATGGATACAACTTGTCGTGAACCCTCACTTGATTGCCTTCTTTAGTCACAACAACACGCTCTATATCGACTGGCTGCATCTTAAGTGTTTCTTCCACAGCCTGATGCGCCAATTTTTTAAGTTTTGGACTGACCAAAGATTTGGTTCTGATCTTCTTATCCATCGCGTACGGTGTTGACTCAGCATATACTTTTTTCCCACCCGCTAACTCGTATGCCTGCTTAGAGTTAAACCCATTTGCTCTCAGTACTGCAAACGCTTTTTCGCGATCCGTCATGTTGTCGTTCAGCTCAACAATCATTATGGGCTGCGTATTAATCTCTTGAATTGTTGGTTTGTCTTCTGCACTCATATCATATTAAAACTTAATTCACTATCTTTTAATATACTATAATTAGCATACTTAATTTAGCAAAATAACTCTAAAATCTAACGTATCAAACGCCGTTGAATAGTATTTCGGACACGTCTGATGGCTTCCTATTGCGTCTTGAAGGGTAAAATCATGGATTATAGCAATAAGGATTATCTTTATAGGCCAGCTGTTTATTTTCCAGGCACTTATCGAACGACTTACAAGGCTTAGCGTTCTGAATACTGATCTCTACACAAAAGTTGTGAGGTTGAAGTTCGATGGGTAAGAGTTTTTTCTTCTTTTTATCTAACCGCTTAGGTCTACTATTTTTGTATTTAGATTTACGGCGCCGGTTGCTATTCTCCCACGCAAATTTACTTGCCATATCGCTTACCCTGTAAATTGATTGATTGAAAACTCCCCCATCACAATATATAATATCGTGTATACATTGCGAAAACATTCAAACAAAATAAAATATACTGATAAATTGGTATTAGTATTGCTACCTATATAGACATATAGGCGCACTCCCATCGGCGTACTCGATTCATTATTTATTGTACATTTCGTATGAATACATACTTAACTCTAGCTATCACATACGCTTATCTATTTGTTGGTATATGATTGTATGTATAACTCTACATTACTATACT
>LMZU01000026.1 GCA_001567245.1 Microgenomates bacterium OLB23 | reverse complement strand
CACCTATATTCAGTCTGTCATCATCATTTAAAATGTGCTTGACAACTGAAAACAAAATGGTCTATGATGGTATAAAGGGTTAAAAATTAATATATTAAAAGTATGTTTAAACCACTTATGAAAGCACAAAAAGGTTTCACACTAGTCGAAATTTTAATCGTCGTCTCGCTTATTGCTATTCTCGCAGTGGTTGCACTCATCACCATTAACCCTGCAGAAGCACAGCGTCGTGCAAGAGACACACAAAGAATAAAAGACATTTCATCGCTTCAATCTATTATGGAGCAATATTTGTCTGATAATTCCAGCGTCACATCGCTCAGTGTACGTTCATTAGGCGGCACAAATGCATGTGACAACACGGGATGGGTTGGAGTAGACCTTTGCGCATATGCAAATACACTCCCCACAGACCCAACAAACAGAACATCAGTTGTAGCAGTAACCGATGCAGGTGGCACAACAACCGCTGGAGCTGCCTACACGCTTATTCTTAACAGTCAGGGTCAGTATCGTATTTGCACAAGAATGGAATCACGTGCAAACGTAGCAAAGCTGACAACAGACGGAGAGCCTAACAACTTCTTCGAAGTATTCTCTTACACAGGTGTAAGCGGATGCTAACTAGCTAAAAAAACAACTGGCGCCTTGGTTAACCAAGGCGCCTTTTTGTTTGCTATAATGGCGTCTATGCGTAAAAAATTCTTAATTACCTCGCTCATAGTTACAGTTTTTTTTGCATTCCTGTATGTTAGTCACCAATCACACTCTATATATGGAGGAGACTCTGGAGACCTCGTAAGCGCCGCCTATACCGGTGGCATTGCACACCCACCTGGTTATCCACTATACACAGCTATAGGGCACATACTTACAAAAGTAGTGTCTTATGGAACACCCGCATGGCAAATTACACTTCTTTCGTCGCTTTCTTTGACTGCAGCAATGGGTGTACTCACGTTGTATAGCCTACTTACTTATAGGTCTGTACTTCCTAGTATTATCGGGGTTGCTTCACTGGGCCTTACCTATATTTATTGGCTCTACGCTAGTGTGCCAGAGGTTTTTGGCTTACATATTCTGTTTTTAACACTACAGCTACTTACTCTTAAAATGTGGGAGATCACATATCACCAAAAATGGTTGCTGTTCTTTGTGTTTTTGTTTGTAGTGTCTGTGTTTCATCATCAAATTATTCTTTTTATGGTGCCAGCATATTTGTATTTTTTTATTCAACACGAAAAAAAGGCAGTTTCATTTGTACAAAGTGCACGGATAAAAATTATTGCCATAAGTGCTATAGCTCTTATACCTCTTTTGTATTTTGCTATTTCCATCCCAAACCTTGCAGGTTACACCTGGGAAGACACATTAAGCCTGTCAAACGTAATTAAAATAATCACCAGATCTACATATGGTTCATTTACTTCTGCACTTATAATTCTAGAAAAACCGTTATCTAGACTTACAGATGTATATGCATATTTCGTATTTCTCGTAGAAGACTTTGGGCCTATGGGTGCAGTCCTCGCACTAGTAGGAGCTGCTTCAGATTTCATTCGCCGAAGGCGTTTGTTTAACTTTCATTCGCTTATTTTTTTCTGTACCGGACCACTCTTCTTTTTTTTATGGTGCCTATATTTTGAGCAATAGCTTTACCATAGCAACATTTGAACGTTTTCGTTTTATCTTCTTATGTAATAGTGTCACTGTGGATTGTGTCTGGGGTACACACATGTTCATATGGAGTAGACAAGCTGGTAAAAAAACTTCGTAAAGAGCATAACTCGTCATCAACGTTCGCATATGCCCCTATACTATTAGCAATAACTGCTATTGTTCCTATATATTTGTTCCTAAGCAACTACGGCACTATTACCTTGCTCACCCATGATCAAACAGCAGAAAACATGGCAAAGAACATTCTTAATACCTCAGAGAAGAATGGTATTCTTCTGCTCTCAAAAGACAATGAAATATTTAATGCTTCTTACATTTACTATGCGCAGCACTATAGACCCGACATTGCTCTTTTTTAATGCGTCTCATTTGCTCGACGCAAAAATTTTTTAAACAATCAGCCAAAATGTACCCTGATATTATATTTCCTGAAAAAAAACAGCAAAACGTTTTGCTGAGGAGTTTGTAGAAAAAAACTATTCAAAAAGACCTATTTATACTAACGAGCCCTTTAAATTAGACAACGGGTACTTATGGGTTCGTGTCGGCTTGCTTAATAGGCTATATAAAAAAGACGAAGTGCCACCTATTGCTGATATTCTTAATGAGAACAACACACTATGGAACAGCTATATAGATCCTTTGAGTGGAGCTTTACAAGAATACAAACATCTCATGCTTGCAAGCAATCTACTTACCTATAGGGTATACCGAACTTCAACCGGCGACTACTTTTTTGCTGATAACAAGTTTTCTGATGCAGAACATCATTACCGTGAAGCATTGCGCTATGACAAGGCCGATGTTAATGTATTCCATCGACTGGCAGCAGCACTTTCTGAACAAAAAAAGTGTACAGAGGCTGAACTTATACTCACAGAAGCATATACAGCATTTCCTGAAGATCTTGCAACACGATTGTTTTTTTATAAAGCTCTATACAGATTGTAAAGTTGATGAGCAAAAAGCTACATTCTGGAAAGCAAAGTACGACGAATTAAAGGAAGCAAACCTACAGAAATTAGAAGAACTGTAATACCGTGCGATAACAGTGAAACAATTGCTCCTGTTGTAAAACTGCTTGGCTGATATACAAACTCAATTTTTTTTACTTCCTTTCGGAACTACAATTGCCCGCTGCGACAAGTTAGCTGCAAAAATTGCCGTTTCCTTATTATCAACATATGCTTTCCAGCCTGGATAATACAAATCACTGAGCACCAATATTGCTGTAGAGACTGTATTTGTCGTAAGTGTGATGCGTGTATGCGCATTTGTAACAAAATCTACAGATTGCTTTGCATCTGCATCACTAGTAATGATTTGAGAGAGTGGTTTTTCTAGCAACACAGTTGTAGCAAAGTTAAACTGTGAATCCAATATTGTGCGAGTAAATTCGTCAACGCTTTTTACAACTTTGTAATTGTATACAAAATATGCCCGGGGCAGTACATTTTCAATTCTATATGCATAGTAA
This sequence comes from Microgenomates bacterium OLB23, assembly GCA_001567245.1. GTDB lineage: Bacteria > Patescibacteriota > Microgenomatia > UBA1406 > HO2-37-13b > OLB23. The sequence continues at coordinate 12,562 of LMZU01000026.1, read as the reverse complement.
GTGCTGCTTGCGCCTTTAACTGATCCGAGCTGCTGTAATGATTCGTTTTTATATGCAGAAACAAGTGTATCTACATTACTCATTTGGAGTATTTTAAGAGCGGTAGTATTTATATCAAACGTGTCAGACTTTTTATTGGTAGTAATATTGCTTTCTACAAGTGCGTTCAACAACTCAAACCGTCTTGTAAGTAAAATTGGATATGCCTGAAACGAAGAAGCATTATGCAGTAAATTTGCGTTAGGTCGAAGAATATTGCGCATTTCAATGTACGGTTCGGTATCCACCCAGCCCTTGGTTATAAAGTGATCGTTCCATTTTAAACCGTCATCATGTACATAGTAGCGGTTTTTATGAGGTACGTATTCGGTAATAGGCGGAGGAGCAAGCACTGCCGCAGCAGTGCGAGTAGCATTATAGTTCCAGCCAAAAGTAAATAACTGATAAAGTATTACCATAATCATTGCAAAAATTAAAAGCCTTCCATGTTTGGTGCTCTTTTGCATAGCAATAAATTGGTGTATACCAAGCGAGGATAGTATTGTTAATGACCAAACAAATAAATGTATGTATCGGGAGGGTACGCGAAAGTAGTTAAATGGCGGAAAAGTAAAGATAAAATACAAGGGCGAGTGCTTACCTGTCATAAGTAGCAGTGATACGAATAGTAATAGTGCATAAACACGAACTACCACATTACTGCGTTTTTTTACAAGAATAAACGCGGCAAATAGGAGTGGTAGTATACCAATATAACCGGTATTCTCCCAATATATGCTTCCATCAAATGCATGAAATGGGGGGTATGTACCATGCTTTGCACTTCCAAGCGCATTGGGTTGCAAGAAAGTAATCAAATGCTTCCAAGGATAACTAAACCGAGCAGCCTCTGCGAATAAAAAACCATCTTTTCGAGTGGATACTTCGAGGAACTCGCGAGAAGGAAGCAGCTGAACGGCACTTAAACCCATAAATAGCAATAAAATGGCCGCTGGGGCTAGGTATGTGCTAATAGATTTTCTATTCGATGAAAGAAACAAATAAAGCATAGCTGCGCCGCACAAAGTAATGAATGATATTTGAGGAAACCCTGCAAAAAACTGCTGAGATATTACCAAGCTGGTAACTGGTATAAGTACCAGCTTTCTGGTACGAATATATGCATGTGTGCATAAGAATACCCAGGGAATATATGATGAAGCATGTATAAGGTTTATGTGGCTAATTTGGGTGATAAAAATTCCTGAGTATGCAAAAATAAAAGCGCCAATAAGACCAGCTATTGCACTAATGCCAATATATCTTAAATATGTGTAGGTACCGACAAGAGCTATAAAAAATATTGCAACATATCCAATATTTATAGCCCATTCAAAAGAAAACACACTATAAAGTACGAGGTTAACAATATTAAATACCCCAATTTGCCCCTCTGCAAGCTGTGGAAAGCCCGTACCAATAGCTCCATTCCATAACGGAAGTGATTTGTTTTGCAACGCCTGCAACAACGAATATTTTGCTGGGTAATTTAGCTGCATTAAATCACTTTGTCCAAAGTCTGGCGTAATAAACAAAGACATTTCTGGAGTAAACAAACGAATAAAAAATAACAAGGTAGCCAGGAAAAAAACTAAAAGAGCAGTTGCAAATGTATACTTTCGCATAACTGCAAGAAGTATACTATAAAAAAATGCGAACCTATTTTTACATAGCAGGTGCAATTGTGTTTTTGTACAGTCTCATATCTTATACACACATTCTCAAGCACCCGCCAGTGTGGCCAGATGAAGCAATCTATGCAGAAATGGCACAACATCTTATTGCTAGTAACAGTTTAAAAACTAATCTATGGGGCGAAACAATTCCCCATATGACAACACAGGCTATGTTTTATCCTCCGCTGCTTATTTATTTGGTAGCAGGTGTACAGTTGCTCTTTGGTGTTTCAATAGAGGCCCAGCGAATGCTTGCCGTCATTTTCGGCTTGGTTATAGTACTAGTATTACTACCTCTTAAATACAAATCTAGCTCAGCTAGAATTGGTTTGTACTCACTGCTACCTTCATTGCTTTTTATTACCAATGTACAGGCACTACGCATAAGCAGATTCACCCGCCCAGAAGTATTTGTTATCGCAATTGGACTTTTGGCGCTGATTTGTGTACATCGTGCGCTAAACAGCTCCTCGCGCCATAGCACGCGCCTGCTGTTTTTGGCAGGCCTTGCAGCAGGCGCAGCATGCATTGTGCATCAAATGGGTAGTATTTATGTTGTATCGATTGCTACAAGTTTGCTCATATTGCGCTCCCGCATAAGGCCAGTTCAGGCTTTCTCTATACTTGGTGGTTTTTTAAGCGCAACTGGTTTATGGCTATACAACATCGTCATTCATTGGGACATTTTTTCAACTTCATACCAAACTTGGATATGCTGGGAAAACACTAACCATTCCATGGTTTTTAATTGATCTAAACAGTCCACAGGCTAGCGTAATTGCTCTTACACTTTTATACATGTTTCTTAGCATATATATGCTCTCAAACATCGTTATCGCTGCGAATGCGTCAAAGCGGCTGCCTGCAATACACGTTGTGCTTGCGGTATCTCTTGTAGTATGGTCGTGGGTGTTTTCTACGCTGGGAAGGTCTGATATGTACTATGCATACGTTATTATTGCCTTGTTGTATGCGCTACGCAATTACCTAAGTGACACTGCTATAAAGAAAAAAGGGCTTCTATGGCTTGTTGGATGTATTTTATTACTGCAAATCTCACAAACAACAGATTTCTTTGTGCAGTCGCAAAAAGGTGATTATGATTATGCAGCATATGCGCAGAGTGTGGCCCAAAACATTCCTCCCAATTCAACAGTATTATTATCGAGCATACCAGACCCCTACTTTGCGGTAGTTACCATTCCGGGGGTTACTGTTTACGAATTTCCTGCACTTGCTACACCTATAGATGCGTATTTCTCTTTGCTTGATACTGTCGACTACGTTGTTTTTTAACGGTGACCATGCCCGCCATCTGTTTGGTGACTTTCAAAGCCGATATCTTGCACAAAACACACAGCACGGCATTCGTATCCAAAAAGGAGGATATACTACCACAATATATCAGTTGCTACCCAGTGAGAAGAGAACTAGAGACCTTCCAGCTCTGAAATAAACTGCTCGTCTGTATTGTCGTATTTAGTAAGGTACTCATTAATAAGTGTCTTTGCATCGTTGTTTTTTTTTAAGCTGCTTAAGAATAAGCACTTTTGCATAAATAGCATCGCGATAGTTTGGTTTTAACCTCAGTGCAAATTCTACAGCAGGTACAGCTAGATTCTCAAAACGCGAGAGGTCTTTGTCTGTGGGTTTCTTAATATTTTCTTGCTGCGCAAGGTAAAACAATGCCAAGGTATATGGATAGCGCGGGTCAGTAGGGGCTAGCTGCTGCGCTGCTCGGATTGCACCGATCGCAATATCAAAGTACTTTTCATCGCTTGTAGCCTGGTACAGCAGAATGGCATTTCTGGATTGAGTACGATGGTATAGCGGATTTTTGGGTGATCCAGATATTGCCGCATTTGTGTATAACTCTACAAGTTGCGTACATGGCTTTAGCTCATTTAAATGCGATACACAGTTTCCATCACCTTTTGTTGCTGCTTGTAAAAGAGTAATTTGTGCGAGTACGTTCGAAATTCTATCTGCATATACATGTTCGGCACGAATATTGTATGCTTTGTAGTACTGCGTAAGTGAGCCACTATAATCTTGCACACCTGCTAAACCTTCACCCATTGCATATGCTACATCAGCCGCTAAATACCTTGCTACAGAGTATAAAATTGCCATAGATGTAATTGACGCACCGATAACAATTCTCTTTCTTACAGCCTGAGAACCCCTATATACAACCTCCTGTGATTCAAACTTGTTTTTATGTAAAACAGCAACTATACATGCTGGAATAACATACAAATATATGTTAGAAACAGTTACAGAAAATCCAAAGAAGTTTGTCACAATAAGCGAAGCGACTATAGAAAAACACGAAATGAGTAGCAGGCGCTCTTCTGTAGTAAGGTTTTGCGAAGCATTGCGCGTGAATATGTGCAGCAGCTGCGATAACACAACACCCAAGAAAAGCATATAGGTACCCACTCCCAGAAATCCCGTGGTTGCAAAGTAATTAATAAATTCATTGATGAGCCTTGTTATATACATAATCCCATTCTGATGTTGCATTGTGTGCTTGTGGTCTTACAAAGTTGTATGCATAGGCAAACGTTTCCACGCCTGTGCCAAAAAATGGATAGGCAAGGCCTAAAGAATACCCACCCTGCCATACAATTTTTCGAATGGTAAACGAATCGGTAATGTTGAGATGCTATTTGCAGGCGCAGAAGGTTGCTGAGTAGATACAGGTTTGTTGTTGAGATGATGCATTAAAAGTGATTAATGCATCAATCGGTGCAATGCCGGTTTTTGCCAGGATAATAGATACAAGCATTGCACCCACAAAAAGCAGTATGCCTTTTTTTATAGGTTTTGCTCATAAGCGCATGCCTGTGCTGAATGCAAAGATAAAAGATAAAAAGCGCGAGGCCTATGAGGGTTCCGATAAGTGACGAACGCGAACGGGTTAACAATAACATCGCAAAATTACTGCTTAGATACAACGCATAAAGCAGTGATCTCCAATTAATACGAGATACAGTATTGCTCAAAAAGTAAAGGCCTATAAAGAAATTTACAGAAATATACGATCCTAGCCAGTTTGGCTGTCCTAACGTTGAAAATACACGTATTGTTGGTTTAAATTGATCTGTCCAACATGCAACATCAAGCTTGCCGGTAAACAACAAGCACGACAAGTCATAGCCAAACTTACTAGGAAGGCCCCACAACATTACAAGTATTGAGCCAAGAAGCGAAAATTTAAATATGCCACGAACAGACTGCTGCAACTGTACCCCTGTAAAATTAGAAACAAAGGCTTGGTACAAGGCTATATAGCAAAATATTGACAGTAGACCACCATTAAATCTTCCGTAGTAACCAAAAAACGATGTCCAAGGATCGATTGAAAACACCGTTGCAAGCAACTGGCTTGCAAAAAAGAACAACAGCAGTGGAGAAAAGAGAGTATTCTTGATTATAATGCTCCTAGAAAGTAACATGCGTGTTACCCAAAGCACTATAATAAAACCAGTGACCGCATAAATAAACAACATTTTGTTAAATTCAAAGAGCTCAGAAGTGCGATGAAACATTATGAGCGGAGTAACTGAGACAAGGGAGTAGTATAAATATTGCATTGCACGCAATAATTTTTTATCCATGAAAAGTATTGTAACAAAACTTAAACAGTTAAACCTAACTACTGGCTTGTTTCTTAAGCCAACTGCCGTTGCGGTTGATATTGGAACTGCCATGACACGCTTTGGCCTAGACGAAAAGGGTATTGTATTGCGAGAACCTACATTTGTCGGAAAAAACACACGTACTGGTCAAATTCTTTTCTTTGGCAACGAGGCAAAAGATATATATGGCAAATCTCCAGAGTACGTTTCTATTATTAAACCATTTGAAAACTCAATTATTTCAGATTTCGATGCAACAGTCGCGCTTATCTCTGAATTGTTAAAAAAATCTATTTATCCATATTACCGGTCTCACCTTATTAAAAAAGGATTAGCAGCATATGCGACTGTTCCTACAAACTCAACAGAAGTTGAGCAACGTGCTCTGCAAGAGGCACTCATTAAAGCAGGTTTTCAACATGCATACTTACTAGAAAAACCCATTGCGTCTGCATATGGGGCAGATGTACCAATTTTTTTTTACCAGCCCGCGTTTGTTATGGATTTTGGGGCCGGTACTGTTGAGCTAGCAGTAATTACAATGGGTGGCATTGTGGCATCTAAAGTTCTTAAGTTAGGTGGTGATTACATGGATAAGCTCATTTATAACTATTTACATTTAAAATATGGTCTTGTAGTTGGTGAGCAAACGGCGGAGAATCTTAAAAATAAATTGTTTGCGCTTACAGATTCTAAGGAGGTTTTTCCCGTACGGGGAAAGTCACTTGAGAATGGCCTGCCAAAATCTGTTAGGGTTACAGCTTCAGATATTCGTGAGGCGCTTGCAGTGTGTGTTAACCAAATTGTTGACGGCATAAAAGAGCTTATTGAGACAATTCCACCAGAAATTATCGATGGACTTATTAAAAGTGGTATTGTGTTAACAGGCAAAATGGCTCATACTCCTGGTCTTGACAAATATATCAGCAATGAGGTAAAGCTACCAGTAATAAAAGCACGTAAGCCCGAAGATGCCACAATTTTGGGCATCATGAAGCTTGTTAGCGAACCAGAGTCACTCAAGCGGGTCATAATTTACTCATAAATTAACCCGTTTTGTATAGTTGACTTTTAATCTTAAATACGTATAATATTCCTACTCACTTATTCTTGGTTTGCAAAGAAGCTGTTGAGCGCGCATTGACAATACGAATGTGGTTGGAAACAACAATTTATTTTAAGAGTTTGATCCTGGCTCAGGATGAACGCTTGCGGTGTGCCTAAGATATGCAAGTCGAACGTCTCTCCGACGCAAGTCGGAGGGTAGTGGCAGACGGCTGAGTAACACGTAGGAATCTACCCCTAGGTGAGGTATAGCCCCGAGAAATCGGGGGTAATCCCTCATAATATCTCCGGATTAAAGAGCGTAACTGCTCGCCAAGGGAGGAGCCTGCGGCCTATCAGGTAGTTGGTGTGATAATAGCGCACCAAGCCTATGACGGGTAGCTGACCTCATGAGGGTGATCAGCCAGAGGAGTACTGAGATACGGACTCCACATCTACGGATGGCAGCAATCAGGAATCGTTGGCAATGGGCGAAAGCCTGACCACGCGACACCGCGTGCGGGATGAAGCCTCTCGGGGCGTAAACCGCTGTGGCGAGGGAAGAAGATCTAATTTATTAGATTTGACGGTACCTCGCTAGAAAGTAGCCGCTAACTTCGTGCCAGAAGCGTCGGTGATACGGGGGCTACAAGCGTTATCCGGTGTGACTGGGCGTAAAGGGTCTGTAGGCGGTTTTCCAAGTTACTTTTTAAAGACCTCGACTCACTCGAGGGAAGGGAAGTAAGACTGTTGAACTGGAGTTTTCTTTAGGGTAATCGGAATTGATAGAGGAGTAGTGAAATGCGTTGATACTATCAAGAACACCAATGGCGAAGGCAGATTACTGGAAGAAAACTGACGCTGAAAGACGAAAGCTAGGGGAGCGAACCGGATTAGAGACCCGGGTAGTCCTAGCCCTAAACGATGCTCGCTAGTTGCATTTCTTTTAGTTTATCTTTAAGGGGTGTGGCGAAGCTAACGCGTTAAGCGAGCCGCCTGGGGAGTACGGCCGCAAGGCTGAAACTCAAAGGAATTGGCGGGGAGATACACAACCAGTGGAACATGTGGTTTAATTCGAGACAAACCGAAGCACCTCACCAGGGCTTGACATGCAACTGCAAGCTTAGGGAAACCTAGGCCGCCTTCGAGGGCGTTGCACAGCTGTTGCATGGCTGTCGTCAGTTCGTTCCGTGAGGAGTGCCCTTAAGTGGGACAACGAACGTAACCTTCGCCCTATGTTAAATCTGTCATAGGGGACTGCCCTCGCTATGCGGGGGAGGAAGGAGAAGCAGACGTCAAGTCAGCATGACGCTTATGCTCTGGGCGACACACATGTTACAATGAGGCCGACAAAGAGTTGCGAAACGGCGACGTGAAGCTAATCTCATAAACGGTCTCTCAGTGGGGATTGAAGTCTGCAACTCGACTTCATGAACGCGGAATTGGTAGTAATCGCAGATCAGCCAAGCTGCGGTGAATACGTTCTTATCTCTTGCACACACTGCCCGTCAAGCCAACAAAGTCGGTAGTGCCTGAAGGCTCTGTTAAAGGGGACGAAGGTAAGATCGGCGATGGGGACTAAGTCGTAACAAGGTACCCGTTCTGGAAGGAGCGGGTGAATCACCTCCTTTCTTTTTTTTAAAAAATCTCTGGCGATTAGCTAGAGTAAAAAAACAAGCGTTCCAGCCACATTTGTATTGTCAATATTCTTCACAATACTCACAAATATTAGAATATCCGTATTTTGCAACATCTTTGCAGTAATATTTTCGAAGTTTTGTTCGTAGGCCTAAAGAGCAATAGGCTCACCGGGGGTAACACCTGGAAAGAAATCTTTGCCTGTTTTTGGTTTCATGCCAGACTTACTATCAGCAAAATGGCTCCATGCACTTATTTCTAAATAAACGTCATCGGGCTCACCTGATGAACCTGGATATATCACTAAATTTCCAACTCCGCCACCAAACAAGTTGTCTACGTAAGTGGCTTTTTCTTTCTTTCCACCAATTACAACTTCTACCACATCACCATATTCGTATTTTCCTTTAAGATCTGAATGTCTTATGGTTGTTTTTATATTGCCATAGTTGTCAACATGGGCTACATGCATACCTCTGTACTCTGGTACGACAGCTCTGTCAGCTTCAGAAAGATCCATTTCGTTGTCAAGATAATCCATGAGGTATGCAATAACTGGCGGGTACAAGTCGCGCGATCTAAACTGACTGCCTTTTTCTAGCCCGTCGTATGTATAGAGGGTTTCAATTTTTGACTTTACAAAAGAAAAACAAAAACCCGCATTGGGGCCAATAACCGTAACTCCGCTGGCAAGTTTTAAAATTACGCCTTTCGCACCTTCTGCCTTTGCAACACCTACCTCTCCGGCAATTCGCGGGTCCGTGTTAACAAAAATAAGAAGTTCGCGTGGAACCCCGTATCGTTCCTCTGTTTGTACTACCTGGTTAAGCAAAAACGAAGTGTGAATGGTAGATGGGTATGAATGCACAAATGACATTTGCAAATTCGTGGGGTCTTTGAGGAATCCTGTAACAGCTGAGCGGAGTTCTTGACATACCAAAGTGTCATGGCAATAATCACCAACAACAATAAGTCGCTTCATGTTTGAAGTATAATACAGTATACATTGTTTTTTCAATGGGCCCGTAGTTAAGTGGTAAAATGCCGCATTCGCATTGCGGAGGCGGGGGTTCGATTCCCCCCGGGTCCACAACCTCGGGGGTGATTTAGACTTCCACAACAGCCTATACTGAATTTAACTTTTTAACTTTTTTTTAATCTCAAATACTCCAAGTATTCCAATGGGTTATGCTTGAAATAAACCATTATGTATTCTGGTGAAACATAGTCTGTGCTTCTCATACCCATATACTCTAGATATGAGGTCCATTTATAATGTTTTAGCAGTTCTACATTTGCACATAACCTTGCCTTTACTGGGTTTAAATGTATATATCGACTTGTATAAATAAGTTGATTTTGTGTCAAAATTTGCACCGAGTTAAACTGAGTCAAAAATAGAGGGCCTTTTCTCTGTATGAGATTATTAAAATAACGAGTAAATGAGTTTATAAGTTTAGACATAAATGTTTGAATTCCATTGTCACATTGCTGGCGTAGTAAAAAATGATAATGATTGGGCATTAAAGTATAGGCTACGAGCTTTACTATCGGATACTTAAAAAACTTATCTTTATGGATTAACTTTTCATTTAACGCCATTCTTCGGAACGTTGAGAAGCTTATTGCCTGCACATTGTAGAGATAAAACTCCATAGTTTGAAGAAAGATGTTGGATAACCTAGGGTCTAGAAATACCGCTCTGTCATCAATTGTTTTATTGTAAACATGATAATAATGACCGTTCTCAAATGTATCTTTTCTTGATGGCATGTCGCCATAATAGCAGTTAAATCTTAAAAGAAAGTTAATTCTGGTTTAGAATGTTGTGGAAGTCTAAATCACCCCCGAGGTTCTATGGTGTATAATCTATTCTAAATTACTCATTATTTATATTAAATATGCAGAATAATGATATATCTTCACTTAAATCTTTCTTAGAAATCCCGTACGACGAACTAGAAGTACGCAACCTTGAGATAAAACGCAGGCGAACAACAGGTAAAAACACCAATGCCAAGGAATATTTTCTACAACAAGTTACAAAGGAATCAAAACTGAAAGCAATATCAATAGGATTTTCAGACATTGAAGGTAGGTTCCACATGCTCGATTACGACAAAAAGTTTTTCTTATCAAGTCACGACAACCTTACCTTTGATGGCTCATCTATAAGGGGCTTCTCACGTCAAGCAGAGTCTGATTTACGACTGCAGCCTGACTGGGAGGCATTTTGGTGGTTACCCAGCGATATATTTGGGCCGGGCAAAATTCTTATGATGGGTGAAATATATGATCGTGATGGAAAGCCTTACATGATGGATACAAGAGGTTTGCTTAAAAACTATGCTGCACACCTCTCTAAAAAGAACGGATATACAGTATACGCTGCAAATGAAGTTGAGGGATTTTTACTCAATGGAGAAGATGCTGAAAAGAAGTTCAGAGAGAGTCAGGGCTTTGATTTAGCATCGGCAGGAGGTTATTATCATTCTCTTCCATCTGATCTGCTACGCATATTTATAGATAGAAATGCAGAGGCACAGCGCGCACTTGGCTTTGAAAACGAAAAAGACCACCCCGAGGTAGCGCCATCTCAATTTGAACTTAATTACTCGTACTGCGAGGTGCTCTGCGCAGCAGATCAGATACAGCTATACAAGCTTGTATCGCGACAAATTGCGCGCAACATGGGTATGACCGCAACTTTCCTGCCAAAACCAATCGTCGGTATTAATGGAAGCGGAATGCACACGAATATATCTATAGCAAAAGGCTCAAAAAACCTCTTTTACGATAAAAAAGGTCGAGCTTCGCTATCAACTTTAGGTTGGGACATGGTGCATCGCATACTTAGCAGCGCAGCAGAAATGTGCCTTGTACTCAATGGCAGCGTTAACGCGTACCGTCGCCTAGACCCACATTATGAAGCACCCAACGAAATTAAAGTTTCAGAAGTAGACCGTGGCTCAATGATACGCATCCCACTTTTCAACGAACGAGCAGCACGCATTGAAGTTAGAAGTGTTGGCCCCGATGCAAACCCATACCTGGCACTCTATACAATTATAAAAATCGGCCTTGAGGGGCCAATAAACAAAAGTGAAAAGAACAAGCGACCACGCGTAAAATATTTGCCATCTAGCATTCAAACAGCACTTATTCAGTGTAGGCAAAGCAAAGTTATGTCACAGGTTCTTGGGGGATGAGCTTAAACGCAAATATGTAGAGCTCAAGCAAACCGCAGCAGAGCGCAGCCCCGCAGAATTAGGAACACGCGTAAAGAATGGTGAAGTGTTGTATCATCATGAAGTATATAACCAGATGCTCTGGAACGACTTCTGATGTACAATACCATATGATCGTCAACTATTATCGCAATATAAAAAGACCGTAGAATTGTAGAAACAGCACAGCCAAAAGTTGGCTCTTGGATTCATTTGCAAGATCCCTCTACAGAAGAGCTCATTGAGCTTGCTAGCAGCTTTCATCTTGAAGTTGACCTGTTACTTGACGGTATTGATCCATATGAAGTACCCCGACTAGAGGTGGTAGGTAAAAACACATATATTTTTACCAGATTCCCACAAGAACTTAAGGATCAAACAATAACTATGCCAGTACTTTTTGTGGTTTCAGAGCGCTTTATTGCAACGATCTGCATAGGAGACGCACCGTTTTTAGAGGTTTTTTCAAAAAATGAAAAAAACCACTTATTACAACACAAACAAACAAAGCCCTTCTTGAATTTTTACTCGAAATAAATCGCCTTTATGATAGCTATTTAACCAAAATGAACAAGCAGATTAGATCATTCGAAGTTAGACTGCAGAAAATAAAAAAATAATGATATTGTGCGTTTTGTTGAACTAGAAGGAACTTTAAACGACTTTAGGCCGGCCCTGGTGCGCACCAACAACATTCTCGAATCTCTTACCTCTGGCCGCCACCTTACTTTTAGAGAAAACGACAGAGATCTCATTGAAGATATAGTATTAAGTAATCGTCAGCTCATAGAGCAAACAGACGACAGCATTAGAACAATAAAGAATGTTAGAGAAGCTTACACTACCATTATGACAAATAACCTAAATCAGGTAATTAAACTGCTTACCTCATTGACTGTAATTTTTACCATACCTACTATGATTGCAAGTTTATATGGCATGAATGTAAGCTTGCCATTAGGCGATCACCCACTTGCATTTTTGTTTGTTATTGGCATTATTGCTACGGTAACAGGCATTACGTTTTATGCATTCATTCAAAAAGACTTCTTTTAATTTAGGTAAAAAACGAAGACGTGGCACCAATATGCAAGAAGGTGGGTGTGCATGGACTCGAACCATGGACCTCAGTCTTATCAGGACTGCGCTCTAACCAGCTGAGCTACACACCCAATCACAACAGTCCAATTATAGATAAGATCCCCTCAAATTGCAATGAAGGACACGTTGAAAAAGCAGATGTGGCGCCGGGGAAAACCCCGCGCCACAGGTGGGCCCTAGTCGGTGCAGTTGC
>LMZU01000025.1 GCA_001567245.1 Microgenomates bacterium OLB23 | reverse complement strand
CAATGTTGTTAAAGCCTTAACTTGTCACCAATTGTTTTAGGTGTATTTCTACTACCCTATTACCCTTGTTTTCCTAAAAGGAGACAGATAATGAAACGCTATTTGCTTTTCGATTCAGGATGTAGCACGTGTACCAAATTAGCTTATGATATCGAACAGGAAGCAGGAAGATGGTTAGTCGCCCGGAGCTTACGCAACCTGGAAATGCAGGCATTGTTGAAACAGGTAAAACCAAATTGGCGATGGGAGCCAACGTTGCTTGAAATAGATGCCAGGCGGATCAGAGTTTTTACAGGTTATGCTCTAGTGTCAAAAATAATAATGGGGTTGGGTATTAAACGGGCATGGCGTATTGCACAACTAGTCAATAAAACAAGCAAACCAGTACACGGTGTGAATCTAGAGCGTCGGCACTTCTTAAAACAAGGTGGTGCTCTGCTTACTGGGTTATCACTTTTGGGTATGCCCAGACTGCAACGTGCTTTATTGCTTTCTACGAAAGAAAAATGGCAGACTTACCACGATAAGGATTACAGTTTTGAACTAGAATACCCAACTGATTGGCAAGTTAATACAGTAATTAAACAGCCTTTTCCCTTGATTGATGACGAAGCCATTATAAAAAGAGTATCTTTTTCGCCTCCAGACACTGGCTTCGTTATTCATTTAGATATGTGGCTGAAACACGGCTTCGATTTCAACTCTTGGTTAAATTGGTATGCAGAAACACGGCTTGTGGAAGAAATGCCTGTTGAACCTAATGCATCGATAACGGGACAGTTGGGTGTTGCGTTCTCTGAAAGCGGATCGCCAAATAATACCTTATCCATCTTCTTTGAAGCTAAAGAACACGTTTACCGCTTGATGTATATAGCAACAAACAATCCTACAATTCTAGAAGCCTACTGGCACATGTTAGACACATTTACTTTTGCCGAAAATCGTACTACGACGCCTGCTGTTTTGCCTGATGCTTTTATAGAAGAAGCCGAGCGGGCTACAGCTCAATCATTAGTAATACCAGAGGTCACTACTTGTTGTGGTTTTACGTCTAACGGAAATCCATTTGGATGCTGTGAAGATGGAAATTGCGTTTGGTGGGTTTACCGTTGTATGTCTGGTGTGCCCTTCACCGGAAATGCAGGTACATGGTGGGGTCAGGTACCAAACTTTGTTGAATGGAAGCGAGATAGTAGTAACCCACCTACTGGTAAACGTAGTATTGCTTGGCAAAGCACTAGTGCAGCCCCACCTTATGGTCATGTAGCCTATATTGACACTTACTCAGGTGGGACAAATGTCAATATTACTGATATGTGCTGCGGAGAAAATGCACCAACAGGATCATGCTGGCCATGCAACCGTTCCGCCAACAGGCCTAAGTCAAATTATGGAGGTTTTATATATCGCTTTAAGGAGCTACCAACATTACAAAGCGACAATTAGCTTCTAATCGAGATAAAGAGTTAGAGAGCCTTTGACTTTCTCTAGCTCTTACCTGTCACCTTCAGAACATCGTATCTTAAATTTGTTCGCTCTACCTCTGGAAAGTAATGCAAGAAATTTTCACGATGTTCTGATGGGCGACACTTACCTCTCAATCTAAACCACTACTACGACACTGACGTCAAACATTAGTAACTTACATGAGGCGATCAAGTTAACCCTGAGTTTCAATTTAGGTACTTGAGTTTAGAGTTCAGAGCTAGAGCAAGAGGGTTTTCCAGAGTAACTCCCTCTTGCTCTCTCCTCTAGCTCTAAACTCCACTTAGGTAAATACTTTGAATTTAACCCTAGAGCACGTTAGTTTGGGAGAGATACTATGTACAATCTACGGTTCACTCGACGATTATCGTATCTATTGATGGTTATCATCATCGTGTTATTTTTAGATGCCTGTACGACATTGCCCTCTACACCAGATTCTAGTTTAATGATTACTCCTACAATAACATCGGTAAATGAATCTACAGTGCCGTACATATCTACACCTACTGTAGAGTCTACACCCACTATTAATGTTCCGTCTACAGTATCACCAACAGCATTACCCGAGACTCCTTTGCCAACGTTACCCATAGGTTGGGTTTGGTATCAGAGTGTTGATGGCGTCTATGCCATTGCCTATCCCCAGCAATGGCAGGTGCAAAATAGCGGCGCAGGGGGCATCATTTTCAGTTCGCTCGACACGGGTTCACAGATACGGATTAGTCGCCGTACTGTGCCAACTGCCAGTGAAGTTGAGGGGAACGCGGCCGCACTCCCCGATGCCCCCTCCGCTACGGCCACCCCAACCCCACCTACCTGCACCAACTGGTTGACCAGCGTTAGCACTCACCAAAAGTGATTTTCCAGGTGTACCAGTGGGGCTAGACATGACGTTTAAAT
>LMZU01000024.1 GCA_001567245.1 Microgenomates bacterium OLB23 | reverse complement strand
CCGACGTACCCGGCAACCATGCCACCACCGCCCGAAGAGCCGCCAGTGGGCCCACCGGATACCCCGGAGCCCACCGAGAACCCCTGCAAGGGGCTTTCGAGCGATCCGCCGCATTGCGCTCGGCGCACGCCCACGCCCTGAACAGCCGTACCCGCGAAGGAATGAACCGCGACTAACTAAAAAGGTCGCGTGGAGTTCTGAGCGGGGCACTGGTACAGCAGAGGGCCCCGGCCGGCAAATGGCCGGGCCCTCACAGTTTTTTTCTTCTTCAAAGCTACAAACCTTACCAGGTTAGAATATTCTCAACAACAGCAGTACAATCGCTATCCAAAATATAGTCGCAGCCAAAGACATGAGTTGATACAAAATATAAACTGCATCGTTTGACAGGTTTACAAAACCAAAATCGTCTGGCCGATATTTCTTCTCCCAAAACTGGTGCGAAAACCAGTAAATCATTTCTCCAAAATGCCTCATCGCAAAAAAAATTGCATACACCATTGCCATAAATTCCACAGAAATAAACCCCAACAATCCAATACACAAAAGTAGGGGAATAATAACGAGCATATCTCCATTCACATAAATCGTCAAAAGCCGAAGAATCGGGTGTGGCTCGCTATAAAACCAGCTATTTGTAATACTTCGCCTTGAAATAATCATATTTATTGAGGAATTTGTCTTAACGGCGCAACTTAGTAGTTGGACTCACAACAATTGATGGCGTAGGAGAAACACCCGCTATGGTGTTTTGAATATCTTTATGAAGAGCAGACCAGTTATCTTGACCATTGCGCGATGTAAGAATGTATTGTCCATCGGCTGAATAATCTTCTGATAAATAGTTATCTGTAGTTAAAATAATCTGCTGCATTGTATAGTTTTCACGATCTGGTGATTCTGCAAGGAACTTATTAATAAGCTCAAGCGGAAGATCGGTGCGCAGGTTGTTTTCTAAATCGTTCATGAGTGGAATAATTTTGGGAATAAAGGTAACACTGAGAATTTTTGCCCTCATGGCATCGAGGAACAATTGCTGGCGGCGGGCTCTGCCAAAATCGCCGCCGTCCTGTAGAGAATGGCGCGAACGAACAAATTTGAGAGCAGTCGCGCCGTCCATATGCTGCGTACCTGCCGCAAACTGTAACGTTTCATAGCGGCAAGGATACGCCACTTCTGGGCTTTCTGTCGCTATTTTTTCTAGTTCCTCAAACTTTGCAAGATCATTCACATCTACCCCGCATAAATCTGCTTCTTTACCATCAATGGGGTAGAGTGGGTCGGTAAATGCGCGCTCGACCGTAATATCTATGCCACCAAGTGTATCAACTGCCTGTTTAAAGCCATTAAAGTCGAGCGCAATATAGTTATCAATAGAAAACCCAACAATGGTGCCGACTGTCTCTTTTATGAGCTCACTTGCACCTTGCTCACCCCCATATTTTGCCGGCACAGCCGGGTAGCTCTCTCTGTATAGCCCTATTTGATAAGCCGAGTTAATTTTGCGATAAAATTCTTCTTCTGTGGTTGTAGGAATTTTAACCCAAATATCGCGGGGAATAGATATTACAAGCACTTTATGCTGCTCTAAATCTAGTCGCAACACCATCATGGTATCGGTGAGGTAGGCACCATCGTGCCCGGCACCACCGTAGCCCATAACCAATAGCGAAAATATCTTTTTTTCTTTAGGTATTGGGCTTCCCCAAATAGAAGATTCTGTATTTATAGATGTAAATAGCCTAAAAACTCTAAAAATGCCGAATATAAGCAGTAAAACAATCGCAAGGGTAATGCCGATGGCAACTTTTTTGCGTTTTTCAACGTTCATTGCAATATTATATCAAGCCTGCAGCTTAAAAAGGTCGCGCCTTATGAGTTATAATATGAGCTCAACGTTCGTTGAACCTTGACAACCCGGATTGGTAGCGCTGCTAAAGGAGGCAGCACAAATCCCATGAGCACAACAAATATCCGCCCCAGACCACCAATCAATCTTCCCAACGGAGCGTTCTGGACCGGCCACAAGGTCGGTATCATGAACCGCCCCAACATAAGGCGCGACATGCGCCTGCCGAGAGGGTAATGTTCGGTGATCTCACCGAGCAAGCCTGGGCCATTTGGCTCATCCGCGAGCTGGCTGCCATCATGGGGGTCTACCCGGCCTCTACCCACAACCTGTACCAGGCAATGGCATCGGGGGAGATCAGCCAACGGTTCACCCTGCCTGCCATGAACCTGCGTACGCTCACGTTCGATCTGGCATGTGCAGCATTCCGCCAGGCAAAGCTGCGCAACGCCGGAGCCATGATCTTTGAGATCGCACGCAGCGAGATCGGGTATACCAACCAGCGACCCGATCAGTACGCAGCCATGGTTTTCGCGGCGGCTATCGCGACTGGGTGGGAAGGCCCCGTCTTCATTCAAGGAGACCACTTCCAAGCCGGTCAGAGGAACTTCGCCGCAGATCAAGCTGCAGAGATGAATGCCATCGAGCAACTCATCCTGTCTGCCATCCGGGCGGGGATGTGGAACATCGATGTCGACATGAGTACGCTGGTACGGCTCGGAGCAAGAACCCTTCGGCAGGAACAGCAGCCTAACGGCGAGTTCACTGCACGCATGCTCCGCTTCATTCGTCAGTATCAACCCGAGGGCGTAACGGTCTCTGTTGGCGGCGAAATCGGCGAAGTGGGCGGGCGCAACAGCACCCGACACGACTTCAACGCCTTCATGTACACGATGCAGCTCTACGACTGGGATGAACTGGCGAAAAGAGGGCAAGGTCTTTGCCGGATCAGCGTGCAGACCGGTACGGCTCACGGCGGCAAGGTTCAGAACGATGGATCACTGCAGGACGTCAATCTTGACTTCAACGTCCTGCGCACCATCGGTCGTGCTGCCGCACGCCACAAGATGGTGGTTGTGCAGCATGGTGCATCCACGCTCCCGGTGGAGATGTTCCAGCACATCACCCAAGCTGGTGCAAGCGAGTGTCATCTCGCAACGGCCTTCCAGAGAACGGTACTTGATGTGACGCCTGATCACGTCGTCTCCGCCATGAAGGCGTGGCTGCTCGACAACAAGGGCGGCCCGTCGGGCACCACAAGCGAAGAGAAGTGGTGGAAGGACAACGCCAAGCACGCGCTTGGACCGTTTGCCACAGAGCTCTGGGGCATGCCCGACTACGTTCTGCGACGAGCGGTGGGTGGCGTCGAGGAGAAGATGTCAACCATCTTCGACGCATTCAACATCGCCAACACCCTGCCCCTGGTGTGCCAGTGGGCACCACTGACCTACACAGTTCCCAATCCGCGGCCCGATGAGGTCGCATCGCCGTGAACATCACGAGCGAAGCCGACGTCTCGGACTTGGCCGACTAGCCGCAAGGCAGTCGGAACCAACGAACGGTGTCAGGCACCCCGGCGAGCGCCGGGGTGCCTGACCCATTCTTAGACACTACAATCTACTCATTTTATCGCCTCAGTTCCTGCTATAATCAAATCCATGCCCTCTTCAACCAACTTCGCAGTAGAAGTTAACAGTCTAACAAAACGCTTTGGCACTTTTGAAGCCGTAAAAGGCATATCTTTTAACGTGCCAAAAGGCAAAATTGTCGGATTCCTTGGCCCTAATGGTGCAGGAAAGACCACTACGATCCAAATGCTCCTTGGACTACTCATACCATCTTCTGGTACCATCTCATACTTCGGCAAGGATCTTGCTACACACAGACAAGAAATAATGGAGAAAGTTAACTTTTCTTCCACATACATCAGCATGCCATGGCGCTTAACTATTAAAGAATGCTTAACCTACACAAGTTTTCTTTACAAAATTAATAACCGTCGCAAAAGGGTAGAGGAGGTTATTGAAACGTTCCGTCTACAAGATCTTCAACATAAAGAGGTAGCTCAACTTTCAGAGGGTCAGCGCACCCGATTAATGCTTGCAAAGGGATTTGTCAACCATCCTGAAGTGCTTCTTTTAGATGAACCTACAGCCTCTATGGATCCAGAATCGGCCCAGTATATACGCGATTTCATTCAAAGCTATCGCAAAGAGCATGATATCTCTATTTTGTTTACTTCACACAACATGCCAGAGGTTGAAGATATTTGTGATGATGTTATTTTTATCAACGGCGGGGAAGTGATTGCACACGACACACCCGAGAACCTAGCACGCAAATTAGATATTGCTCGCGTCTCGCTCACTGTTGCAGATGGACTTAAGCGCGTTGCAGCAATATGTGAAAAAGATAAACTACCATATACAGTTAACGGACGCTACATTAAAATTGACTTAAAAGAGAAAGCAATTCCTGATTTTCTTAAAAAATTATTAGAAAAGGGAATTGACTACACCGAAATAAGCATAGACAAACCAAACCTGGAAGATTTCTTCTTAGCAGTTACAGGCAAAAACAACCATGGCACTGCATAGACTTTTAGCTGTCTTATTGCGCCAACTATACGCAACTCGCCGCAGCCTAGACAGACTCACAGACATTTTTTACTGGCCAACAATTGACCTTTGCATATGGGGTTTAACAAGCGCATATTTTCAAAAGTTTGCTCTTGCAGAAGGAAACATCTTCGTGACAATTGTTTCTGGGCTAATATTATGGATTATTCTTTACATGGCGAGCAACTCTATTGCAATAACAATTCTTGCAGACTTATGGGACCGTAACCTTATGAATGTTCTTGTGTCGCCCTTATCTTGGACAGAGTGGTTAACAGGTAATGTTATGTTGTCACTTATTAAGGTTGTATTGAGCTTTTTGTTTACGATGGGCCTAACACTATTGTTGTTTAAAATCTCACTTTTCTCTACTATGGCACTTTTTAATACCTCACATTGCACTACTCATAGTCACCAGCTGGTGGATTGCGTTTATTATAATAGGATCAATTTTGCGCTTTGGCACGCGTATTCAAACATTAGCATGGGCACTCGTAGCTGTTGTGTCACCTTTTTCGGCAATTTACTATCCGCTTAGCTCGCTACCAACGTTTGCGCAGTACATTGCTTACGCACTGCCTTCTAGCTACATTTTTGAAAGTGCCCGTGAAGTTATCGCCACTGGCCATTACGACATGGCCAAACTAGGAATTTGTCTTGGGCTGAACATAATATACGTATGCCTGAGTCTTGTGTATCTTCGCACAAGCATTAATACTGCTCGCACTCGTGGGCTGGCAAGTCTTTATTAACAAGTTCATACACTTAGCCTCAACTTGAGGCTATAAAAATAACCCCCTTCACCCCTCTTAAAAATCGAAAACTGCAGAGTAGAGTAGAGAAAAGCCTGTTGTAACAGTATAAAAACATATTTCCCGCAACTTATAGTACGTAAAAGAATAATAAAATATACCAACACATACCGGAGAGTAATAGCAAGATCCATACAAACTCAATTACACGCCATTTGCAGGAATAGAAGTGAATGAGCACCTACAAAGTATAAGCATTAAAACTACACCACCCTCCTAAACGATGTAGAATACGTCGTAAAAGATACAATTTACGACGTTGTATATTTCACATTCCCCGCATAGATGGATATCATATAAGACATTACTGTAGAGGCATAACCACAGAGTGATAGTAGAAACCCACCACCTTACATATTGGTGCTACATTATTTTTGCAAACTACATATGTAACACAAGTTATTTTGAGCAATTGCTGTATTATCTATAGTAAGAAACCACTTTCACTCTCTTACTACTTAATAGCGTTTAGTTTAGCTTATTAGAACGGCCAATACTGCAACTTTTCAAGCTAAATTTACTTGTATTTAGCGCATGAATATGCACATAATTAAATTTAGAGCGTCAAATCGGTCTGTGCCTCTACTTTTAGCCTCACAACTATATCAAAAGCTATCAGCGTCATATGGCAACTTTAGAGCGCTACAGCGCGCTAAAACTACAACTTTGAGGCTAAAATATTACGATTTTGGCATACCTTTTAGCAGTTATCCACAAGACTGCCATACCACAACCCAGAGTAGTACCAACAGTGCTTTGGAGCATTAAGACAGTGTTATTAGCCACAATACGCTCACTTATTGCGCGAATATTGTGAGGATAAACAGCCAAGAACGCAGAACTTGTGCTCCTCACCTGCCAAAAAATACACGTACGTGAAATTATTATAAATACTATAGGATACTTACTATAGGCCGCAGCCCTAGAATATAAAACGCACGTTCGTGAGCTTTACTCTACTCCCCCTCTCCTCCACTCATGTATGCCTGTGTAATTTACCAGCGTGTGCCAAGTATAAAAATTATGAGCGTAAAAACGAAGACAAATATATATTCTCGAACTCGTTCTTTAAAAAGCGACCCTTGTAAATACACCTGAAACAAGCCGCACAATCCGTAATACAACGAGGTTAAGATGAGCGCATATATAGACTGATTGAGTGGGATAAAAGAAAGCATCATGCCAGCTTCGGCAATAATAATGGCAATTAATATACTATGGCGCACTATGTGAGCGCTTACCCGCGCTGCAGGCTCTATGCTCCACAACAGGTGCATTACCAGCGGCATTGTTGCAATAAAAATAAACAAGAAATTTAAGAAGAAATACATTCGAAGCGAAATAATGAGGCTATATGCAAGAAACGCTGAAACCGTTAAAAAAAGGAAATTAACCGAATAGGCTGCTCTGAAAAGCTGAAGGCTTTTTGTTACACCCACATTAAAAATGTTCTGTGAAAGCAACACCGCATACATTGAAATTGTATATATCACAATGAACGGGAGCCTGGTGAGCCAACGTTGAGGCAAGAAAAAGTAGAATAAGTAAAAAACCACCGACAAATAAATAGGATGTAAAAATAACATAAGCCATTCGTGCTCACTAATATCTTCGAGAATTGCAAAGAATGTGGTAAGGTAAACCACCGCAAGAATAGCAGGCACAAAAAGGTAGATTTCTTGAAAACTAAAAAATGAAGATAACAACAGCACAGCAGTGCTACTAAACGTAGCAATAATAAATCGTCTTCTCTTCTCTATTTTGCTGAGAAGTTTTATGAGTGACTTCATGCCTGATTAGTATATACATTCATAACATCGTCAAGATCTTCAAGTTTTTCTATGTATTCGTTTACTTTTGCTTCTTCGGGCTCGGTGAGCGAAACGGTAGTTGAGGGTCGATAATACACATCAATATTACCCTGTACCTTCCCCATTTTTTCAAATGGAATGTAGAGCACATAGGTTTCGTCGTCTTCTTCAAGGTCAAATGCACCGAGTTCATCTACCAGCGCGTATGCTTGCTCTTCAGAAGTTTCAGATTTTTTGAGCTCGAGGATGCCGCATTTTGTAAACTGATATGCTACCGAGTTGGGCGAAGCCATTTTGCCCCCATTTTTTTCGAGTGCAAGCTTTACCTCGGCGTAAGTACGATTTGGATTGTCAGTAGTTGCCAAAACAAGCACGGCTACGCCGTGCGGGCCAAAAGCTTCGTAGAGCAGCTCTTTCATTTGCGACCCATCGCCCCCTATTGCCTTGTCTATGGCGCGCTGAATGGTATCTTTGGGCATATTAACTGCTTTTGCGCGCTCAATGGCAAGACGCAGTTTAAAATTTTTATCTGGGTCGCCAATGCCGCCGCCCTCGTGCACCGCAGTGCTTATAATGCGCGACATTTTGGTAAACACTGCGCTGCGCTGTGCATCGTTAACGCCTTTTTTGCGTTTAATATTTGCCCATTTAGAGTGTCCTGACATAAAAAATGTTGATTGTTTGTTGACAAACAAATGCGTTCTCATTATACTACAAAATCAGTTTGTCGCTATGGAACTACAAATAGAAAATCTCCACAAACAAGCAGTTGACGCAGCCATTTCTAACGATTGGGATAAGGCGGTTCAATTAAACAAAAAAATTATTGAGCTTAATAACGAGTATCTAGATGCCTATTTAGGGCTTGGCTTTGCTTATTTGCAACTTGCAAAGTACAAAGACTCAAAAAAGTACTACCAGGAGGCGCTCAAAATTGATCCCAACAACATCATTGCGCGCAACAATCTCGAGAAAATTGCTATTCTGGCAAAAAATGGCGACAAGGCCAGCACAGATTTGCCCGTTGACCCTAACATATTTATGAACCTGCGTGGCAAAACCAAAGTCGTCACATTGCTGAATGTAGGAAAGCCCGAAGTACTCGCCCGCCTTGGTATTGGCGAAAAGGTTGAGCTACGCTTAAAAAAAAAGACGCCTCGAAGTGCGCAACGAACAAGATGAATACGTAGGTGCCCTACCCGATGACATTTCCAAGCGCCTCATATTTTTACTTGAAGGTAAAAGTGTATTTAATACATTTATAAAGGCCGCCACAAAAAACAGTGTAGACGTATTTATTCGTGAAGAAAAAAAGGGTCGCAAAGTAAAAAACTTTGTTTCATTCCCAGAGAACATTCAAGACGACTTTAAGCTCATGTCTGGCAAGAGTGGCGATGATGAAGCTGGTGATCACTCTGAAGACAGCGACGAGCTTGAAAGTGTACCTACCGAAATTGAATCGGATGACGTACATAGCAACGAATTTGATAGCTTAGATGAGTTTGATCGCAATGAAAAAGATGAAGACACCTACTTTTCTGAGCTACGAGAAGACGACGACGAAGACGAATTTGAAGAATAATGCGCCACTTTGTCTTCAAAAAAACAATACTACCCTTAATTTTACGCCTGCGGAAAAATTTTTCTACCTCGTCACCAAAGCTCACATCTTTCATTGACCGGAGCGCCAGCACAAACGATATGAGTAGTATTAGTACCGATATTCCAACTATTCCCATACATTCTCAAGCTCTTTTCCTAAATATACAATTATATCAACACCCTCTGTTTCTCCGCTTTCTACATCACAACCAAAAGCAGACACAAAAAACCGTACCGTGTGCAGCGATACATTTTCGTTGGTACGCACTAGGCACCGGTGTACTTCATAGCGGTTTGTTGTGGCTAAATCAACTACCCTAATCCCCTGCCCTTCGATAATGCGTGAGAGCGTAGCGGCGCTTTTGTAATTGCCATAGCGCAACTGCACACCCATGCCTTCTTCTCTTAAATTTTGATGGTAAAAAAAACCTTTGTACTTTTTTTGAAAGGCCTTTTCAGAAAAAATACGGCTTCCGTCATCTGCATCGCGTTTTACTGTACTGCGCAGCACAACGTAGTCCTGCTGGCGGCGCTTTGCAATAAGAGAAGCAATATAAAGCTTGTCAATAAAGTTCATATTAGTCATGCTGCCGCCAGAGAAAATTCTCTGAATCAAAGCGCGTTTTTGATATGATGGCTCATCTGTATCGGGTTTTTCGTATACCTCTGGAGACTGTGGAGAAACATAATAGTTAACAAACGATGATGTCATAGATGAAAACGTTCGCTGTAGTATGTCTGGGTCTTTTTTCTAGTGTTACCAGCTTTCCTAATGATCCAAGTGGATACTGATTATATCCTCCGGGAATCATAATTTTTTTGCTCGTGAGACAAACTAACAATATAGTTAACATTATCAGTAAGCCCAAACGAAAGTACTGTTGCCTCTTCACCAAAAAAATGCAACATTAATGCGATCATGTCGCATGAGCAATGCAGAGTTGGCAACACCCCGCACTAAGACTATTCCTATATACAAAAAAAAATGCCGCTGCAAAAACATTACGCCATGCCATGCTCTATTTTAAGGCGCTTGACTTTGCCAACAATGTCTTTTTTGGGAATGTTAAAGCCTATTAGCACCTTTTTTACAATTGATAACGCAGCCTCAAACTCTGGCTGCACCACAATTTCGGCTCCCAAATCTTTAATACGCTGACGATACGCCTCTACGGCAACGCGTGACAATATCATAATTTTTGGATTAAGCACTTTTGCATTGAGTACAATCATCTCTTGTGAAAACTGATCAGGCACTGCCGATACCAACATAAGTGCATGCTCTGTTTCTGCAAAGTCTAAAATATCAATGTCACTGGGGTCACCATAAATAATGTTTACCCCCTTTTTCTTGTGCTCTTCTACAATACGAGAGTTGTAATCTATGGCAATAAATGGAATATGGGCCATTGTGAGTGCTCGTCCAATATAACTCCCTACCCTTCCGTATCCACAAATAACTACATGACCTTTGAGTTTTAGTACATCAATGTGGGCAGGGTGGCTGTCTAGGCGGTATGTTATATAGTGGTGTACCGCTGGCAGTCGCGACCTTATAAGCTTGCGAATAGTGGCATATATGGCGTCTTTGCGATCAATGAGTATGGGAGAAATAGTAATAGTAAGCAGTGTAGAAGTAATTGCAAAATAATACATGTCATTGCTCAATACTCCACCCTGTTGAGCTTGTCGCAATACAACAAAAGCAAACTCCCCTATTTGCGATAACATAAGTGCACCGCTAAATGCGGTTTTAGAGTGAAACTTAAAGTAGGTAAAAATTGCATCAACAATAACAAATTTTATTGTCATAGCAACAAGCACAAACAGTAGTGTACTGGGTAGGTGCGCAACAAGCTCTGATACATCGAGCGTTGCACCCATAACAACAAAGAAAAGTATGGTAAACAAATCTCGCAACGGCCTCATTTGAGAAAATATCTGATAATGCTGCATTGTGCCGCCAATAATTACACCGGCCGCAAAGGCCGCAATAGCAGAAGAAAGCCCCAAGTATGAAAATACAAACACCGACAAAATAACTACAAAAAGTGTTAATAAATTTAACAGTTCCTTAGATAAATTTGCCGTTTTGGAGAACACAAACGGAGCAAGTTTTTGACCCACAACATACATAAAGGCCAGAATAGCGAGTGTTTTTGCAGAAGTAACTACAATTTCTAAAACCACCTGTGCTATTCCTGCTTGTGAACCCAATGAAACCAGCAAGATCATAAATGGAATCACCATAAGATCCTGTAATATCAGCATTCCTATGGTAAGACTGCCCATGAGCGAATCTTCTTCTCCCTTTTCTTGGATAATTTTTGACACGAGTGCGGTAGACGACAGAGAAAACGCGAACGCAATAATAAAGGCCTCAAGTGCCGAAGCACCTCGAGCTATAACAAGTGAAAAAAACACCACCGTAGTGAGCACCATTTGAGAAACACCAATCCCCACCAAAAGCCTTCCAAAGCGCCTAAGCTTTCCAATGTTAGTTTCAAGACCTACGGCAAACAACAATAGAATAAGTCCAATGTCTCCTACTGTAGACAAAAAGCTGTCTGCCCCTGTTCCCTTGGTAAGTGCACCAAGCGCCATACCCGACAAAATGTATCCGAGCATACGCGGAAGACGCAAGCGTGTCATTATAACGCCACCGAGCAAGGGGAACAAAATAAAAATAAGTGCGTTAAAAAGAAAGTCGAGTGGCAATCCAGACATATCTACTCATCATATCATATCTTTATCTGCCGTTCGTACTCGATTGAATAGCGTGCCTCGGGTACAAGCTTAAGTCGCTCATAAGGAATTGGTGTTTTTGTTTTCTCACATATGCCATATGTCCCTTTTTCCATTTTTGTGAGCGCAACTGCCACAAGCTCTTTTTTCTTGCGCAGTGATTCTATTTCTGCAGAAATTGTTTCGTGGCCCATTTGCTCACGTACATCGGTATCTACTGCGGCATTATCATTTGCATGATCAGGATCGTTAAAAGGGTCTTGCTTTTGCAAACGTGTAATAGTTGCCTCGAGATTAATATCTTCATTCAGAAGTGCCTGCTTCAGCTCCTCCAGTTGTGCTTTGTTGAGATGTGGTTGTGACATGTTTTTGTTTTTTTACGAGCAAATTTTTTATAATTTGAGCAATGTTTTCTCGATATGTCGTAAGCAAAAGCAGCGCTCCTAGAACAAAAAATAGCCCCCCGGCCAAGCTATTGAACGACAATCCGGCTAAGTATAAATGATTGAGTTTTAGATTGTCAACAATTAGCTCTACGCAGCCAAAATATGCTACAAACAACATAAGCGACGTGCCCGGTTTTGCTTGAGCACGGCGAACGGCAAAAAGTATACGATATGAAATGACATAGCCAATAAGAAAGAATACAGCCTCATAAAGCGCCACAATATGTCGTGTACCCTCTACCCCAGCGTATACAACGCTCAAAGGAAACGAAGTAACTGTACCAATGTCTGAACCGCTTAAAAAGCTCCCCACCTTTGCAATAGTAAGCGCTAAAAATAATGGTGGCACAACATACTCAGACAACTCTACCACACTTACTTTACGTGAACGCATGAATAAAAATAAGGTAATAAAACCACCCAGCAAGGCACCAAACAATGAAAGGCCTGGGTAGCCATTTACAAGAATAAACTTCATTATGTCAAAGCCGAACTTTTCAAAATTGAGGAGCACATGTACAACACGCGCACCGAGAAAAGCACCTAATATGGTTACAAAAAGGCCGTCGAAGATTTCTTCTTCTTTGTGACTTGTTAGCTTTATGTTTCTCCATAATGCGAAGGCTGCAGCAAGAAAAGCCAAAACAAGAAACACACCCATTGTATAGATTTTAATAAAGCCAAAATGTATGAGTACCGGAATCATGATATTGTGATTAGTAGTCGAGTCTCGAAGAAACCTTCTCGACTAATTCAATCATTATATCATTAATGTCTCTGCCCTCAATATGAACCGACACATAGCCACGTTCATCGATACAAGAAAACGTTACCTCAATAACTCCCCCTTTATGAGCACCTCTCACGACCAAATGTCCTCCCGCTATGCCATGCTGCATAAGCTTTTTTTCAAGTTTTTGAGTCGT
Organism: Microgenomates bacterium OLB23; assembly: GCA_001567245.1. Taxonomy (GTDB): domain Bacteria; phylum Patescibacteriota; class Microgenomatia; order UBA1406; family HO2-37-13b; genus OLB23. The sequence continues at coordinate 10,423 of LMZU01000024.1, read as the reverse complement.
AGACTTAATAAGTTTATCGTCAGGTGCAGAAACATCTTTAAGCGAAACCTCAATGCCTTTTGACACATCTTTTGGCACCATAAAGGCAAGAATGTCCTTTGTGGTGACAATGCCTATTGGCATACGTTGCTTGTTGATAATCACGATACTGCCAATTTTTTGCTCAAGTATATGCGTGGCAACGTCTGCATATGTTGCATTGTCACCCAGGGTCATAACATGAGTACGGGCAAAGTTCCGCACTGGTTTGTCGGATTGTGCATCTTTGTTGCCACTGCGCGAAGCGCTATTATGCCGTTCTTTTGGTGCAGTTAAGTCGTCTGTAACATCGTATTGCGACACAATGCCTGCAATCGCTCCAGACTCATTCACCATTACCAGCTTGGATATCTTAAAATCTTTAAAAAGGTTTACGGCTTTGCTAAGCTTATCTTCTCCTTTTATTGTTACAATTTTTTTATCACCTACTTTTTGCTGCAGCTGCGCTGCGAATTCATTAGATCGTAACATGTAGCTAAGCAATCTGCGCGCCGAAACTATGCCCACAAATTCATGATCTTGGTTGATCACAGGCAGATAATGAATTTTTGATTCAATCATAAGGCGCGCAGCCTTTGACATATCGTCAGTTTGCTGCAGCTTGGGCGGGTGTATAAGACATGACTGTACTTTCGTACTACCAGGGTGGGCTTTTTTAATCACCGCATAGTACGGGTTTACCACACCTATAAATCGATCGTTTTCGTCAAACACAAACCCAGCATCGTGAGAAGATTCTAATTGCGCAAGCACCGAAGAAAGCGTATCTTGTGGTGAGACCTTAATTACATCAGCCGTTTTTAATAAATCCTTAACCTTCATAAAAACGTTGTAAAACTGCTAACCACTACTCATTATACGCCATTTAGTATAATAACTGCACAGTATTCAATACAAAGCCAGAGTGCTGGAATGGTAGACAGGTTAGTCTCAAAAACTAATGCTCTTTTGGGCGTGAGGGTTCGAGTCCCTCCTCTGGTACATTAAGATTAAATTTCTTCACACATCTGTAAAATTTTCTGCTATATTCTTGAGTTATGAGTTCAGTTGCTAGATTAGAAGCTGGTTTTAATCCTCACGGTGATCTTGCAGAATTCTATAGAGGTATTCAGATAGATCCAATACACTTATACTCTGACCCAGAAATAGCCGCGTTAATACTCGGCATTCAGATGAACAAACTCCGCGAAGAAGCGCAAGAGGTTACCGAAGCTATTGACCCCCTGCACCAAGCTGAAGAAATAACAGATCTTGCAATCGTAGCGGTTGGCGTACATCACCTTTTGGGTAACAACGCCCTTGGAGCTCCCAACGGTCATGTTATTACCAAAGATGTTCTCATGGCTACGCACTCATCTGCTCAGGAATCTCACGCTAATGGCGACCGCGATCGCCTTGGCCACCATCTAGAAGGGCTCGCTCATATTTCTTTTGGGCTTATTGAGGAGCTTGGCTATGATCCTCAAGCGCTATGGAGGCTAAAACATACGGTAAATGTAACAAAATATGATGGAAAACTCTATGCAGCTCTGAGAGAAAGTGGTTTAGACCATGTGGATGCAATAAAAGCACTCAAAGCTTCTTGGGAAGAACGCCGACTAGCATTACCGCAAGATGCATTGGCTATTGACATGGGTACCGGTAGGTTGGTAGTATGAGTTTTTAAGAAAACCGCGCTTTTTTTTATAATTTTCGCAGGATTTTTTTAAAAAAATGACCAAAATTCGCCACTTTCTTTCAATAACCGATATTACAAAAGATGAACTCCTCACCATTCTCAACCATCTCAGCAAAACTCAAAAAAGAAAAGTACTACGAAAGGTAAAGGCAATAAAGAAAATTCTACTTAAACAAAATCAAATGCTCATCGATTTTTGAAAAGCCCATCCCTTTCGCACCCGTGTTTCTTTCGAAACCGGCATGACACAACTCGGTGGCCATGCTTATTTACCCTTGCCCCTGCCGATATAGGCATGGGCAGCCGTGAGGAGCCCAAGGATGTTGCAGAAGTTGTGTCGCGCATGGGTGATATTATTATGGCCCGCACATTTAAACATAGCACCTGCGAAGAGCTGGCTGCCCATTCTAGAGTGCCAGTTATTAATGCACTCTCTGATTTAGAACACCCCTGTCAAATACTTGCAGACCTTCTTACCATGCAAGAAGTTAAAGGCAAACTCGAAGGCCTGAACGTAGTGTTCTTAGGTGATGGTAACAATAACGTAACACACACACTGTGTCTTGCTGCAGGAATGCTCGGCATGCATTTTAAGGTTGGGGCTCCAGAAGGCTACTTTATGGATTCAAACATTGTATCGAGAGCAAAAAAAATGGCAACTGAAAGTGGTGGCTCTATTACTGAGTCATCAGACCCAAATGAAGTTGTTAAAGATGCAGACGTTGTTATCACAGACACCTGGATAAGTATGGGTGACGAAGCAGAAAAAGAACAGCGGCTTACAATATTTCCACCTTATCAGGTATCAGAAGACATAATGAAACTTGCAAAAAATGATGCGATATTTATGCACTGTCTCCCCGCCTATCGCGATAAAGAAGTTGCTGCTGCGGTTCTCGACGGACCTCAGTCGGTAGCCTACCAAGAGGCCGAGAACCGCCTGCATGCACAAAAAGGCCTTATTGCATGGTTAATGAATTTAGATACACAAATTTAATATGAAAAACCCATTTTACGGCAAAAGTTTTGTCGCAATAAACCAAATTACTTCTCCATCAGATATCGACTATATTTTTAAAGTCGCAGACAAAATGAAAAAGGTTATACAAGATGAAAAGGTATATGAGCCACTTAAGGGAAAGACTGTTGCTGTACTTTTTTATCAGCCCTCTACCCGTACATTTACCTCGTTTGTTGCAGCAGCGAAGCGCCTTGGTGCCTATGTTATTGATATTAACGAAATGACAAGCTTTAGTTCGGCAGTCAAAGGAGAAAGCTTAGAAGACACAATTAAGTCTATTTATCAAACCACGGGTGCCAACGCCATAGTATTGCGCCACCCCGAAAATACATCTAGTGAAATTGCTGCCTCGGTGCAAAATATTCCTGTTATTAATGGCGGAAGTGGCACCGCAGAACATCCTACTCAGGCGCTTCTAGACCTATATACGATATACCAAAAATTCGGCCGCCTTGACAACCTACATATAATGATGGTCGGCGACCTTAAGTATGGCCGCACTATAAAATCGCTTGCCAAACTTATTGCACGCGTTAGCAAAAACTCGCGTATAACATTTGTGTCACCAAAGGAGCTGCGTGCACCCAAAGACTTTATTAAAGATCTTAAGGGTCAGGTAGAAGTTACACAACGCTCAAGCTTTGGTACTGCTATTGAAGATGCCGACGTGGTCTACATGACTCGCGTGCAAAAAGAATGGTTTGAAAAAGAAGGAAAGCTTGATGATTATGAGAATCTGAAGCTCAAATTTATTATGAACAAACACGTCGCAGATAGAATGAAAAAAGATGCTATAATTTTGCACCCGCTCCCGCGCGTGGGCGAAATTATGCTCGAAGTCGACAACAACCCCCGCGCGTGGTATTTTGAACAAATGCGTTCAGGGCTTTACGTTCGCATGGCGCTCATAGAGTCGATATTAATGAAGTGATACCATAAGTGCAGGGTCAGCTGCGTAGGTAATCTCATTTGATAATAGTGCCACTGCTTGTGGGATTGCATGCTCCCAATCCAATGCAGGCATACCTTGCTCGGCAGTGTCAATTGCTTTCCTAATAATTCGCGGGGTCGCAGCAATGCCATATGTATCTAAGGCATCCCTTGCATATTCTAGTGCAGCTGCATAACGCTGTCTATCTACTCTTGCATCAGCTTCTGCGGCTGCAACATTAGCTGGTATTCGGTGCATTACACCAGCTGCGGCAACCACAACATCTATACATTCAAAAGCCAAGTGCTCCTGAATATATGCCATTAATGCATCGAGAGAGTCTAGCTGCATAAATCTGTTGTATTCACCTTCAGAAATTCTACCCCCATTTGCCTCTTGGGTAATATGGGTACGAAAATCTTCAATAGTATTAAATTTAAGCACCATTTGCGCTGGAGAATCTATTTTTTCACCACCATGAACGTCAAAAAAGCTGCGCAGCTCTACCACCTCTGCCATTTCAGACTCTAGCTGTCGTATGCTATCGGACATTGATTGGTCGCATGTACCTTCAAACTTTCGCGATGAGGCAACAATACTTTCTAGTGAGGGCTTTAAACTTACATAATCCAAAATATCTAGTGTGCGCGCGGCACCAGCCTGCGTTATATATTGCTTTTCTGTTTTTCTTCCACCAAGTCGCATAATATCTCTCACAAGTTCTTGTGCTTCATCATCTGTGTGCCCTTCAGATAGTGCCATTTCATACAGCCCCCGAGCCTCTGCCAGTACCGCATGCTCCTCTGCATCTAGCGTAAGCTGCCACTTGCCCCACAGCTCGCGGCACTTGGTTTTTATACTCACTACATCGGGTTCTATACCTTCTGCCTCTACAAGTGCACTTGCCCGCTGCCATGCTCTCAAATATTTTTCATCTCGACCTATAAGAACATCTATTGTAGCTATGTCTGGGTCAACACCGGTATTTCTACAAAATTCCCTCATTCCTAACGCCAAACGAGCTGCACGGTTTGCATACTCCTGTGCATTGTCACCTTCTAATGTACCTGTTTCAAGCATTGTATCTCGCATATTTGCATGCGTGGCAGCAAAATTTTGAAATGCCGCCTCTGCAGTGCGAAAATGCTCGGCAGTTGGCACTTTTCCGTACACTTCTTCGTGCCAGGTCAACTGTGGTTTGTCTAATTCCGCGGTCATATACTATAAAGCTATATTATTAATAACCTTTTGTCAAGTACTATAAGACTATATTTGTAAAACCAAAAAGTATTGCCTTGTTTGCTAAACTGGCCGCGGAAAAAAGTGGAGTTCTGAAGGAGTTTTTGTATGTGCTCAGAGCTTTCTAGCACCATAGATAATTATAAATGAAGATGCAAATAAAATCAATTTTTTATATACTATACACAGATGCACACAAGTTATCCGTTTATTCTTGCTTCAACCTCACCTCGGCGTTGCGATTTGCTCAAAAATATAGGTCTTAAATTTAAGGTGGTTCCTAGCGAGTATGAAGAAGACATGACTCTCCCCCTCTCTCCTGCGGAGCTCACCATACATTTGTCACTCGAAAAAGCCCGTGCTGTAGCTCAAAACAACCCGAATGCTGTAATAATTGGTGCAGATACCATTGTGTTTTGTAATAATCAATTACTGGGCAAGGCCCATACTCCTGAAGAGGCAAAGAGAATGCTGCATCTGCTCTCGGGCAAAACACATCAGGTTATTACAGGAATGACCATTATTATACCTTCTGTCAAAACTCCCCAAAGCAGTGCAAGTATAAATGAGGTGACATTTAAAGATCTCAGCGATGCACAAATTGACTGGTATATTAACTCAGGTGAACCACTAGGAAAAGCCGGAGCATACGCTATTCAAGGCCTTGGAGGAATGCTGGTGAGCTCAATTAAGGGCAGCTATTCAGGTATTGTAGGTTTGCCAATCGAAGAGTTGTACGATATTTTTACACAGCATAAATTGTGGTAAAGCTTGTCATAGGGTGATAAAAGTGGTACAATCGCCTCCCTTACAAGTAGAGGGACAAAAAATATGACTACAGCAACAGCAGTCGTAGAAAGCGGTACTCACCTAACAGGTGAGCCATATCCAAATTTTGATGGCAAAAACCCCAACATTATCCCTATTCCAATACCCGAAACACTATCTGGTTATGCTGATATACAAGTAGAAAACATCACTGTTGATCACCCACGTTTTGCTGAACTAGCAGGTACTTACATCGCCCACATACTGCATAGAGACAACATAGAAAGCGGCTCATTTGTATGGCCCCCATTTAAACTTGCAGAATTAACAGATGTTCCTAATGAAGAGCTTTTTGAGCCAGACGGCAATGTAAACCCATCTATTGTACATGCAGCCGTAAACAAATACCTTAAACCTACAATTCGAGACAAAGGCAATCATTTACTGGTAATGCATGGAACCGTTAATGGTGAGCCGGGTTTTATAGGTGGTGGCCTGTCATTTGCAGGTGTAAAAAGTGAAAACGAGGGGTGGATTAGTAAGGGTATTATCGCAACCGAGACAAACGGCAAAGATAACCGCGGCAATGGCTTAGGAAGAGCCTTGCAAGAAGCACGAATTATGCATTGGATGCTTGTACACCCCGACAAAACAAACCTCAATACAGGAATTAATATTGAACCTGATGGCATAACCCCTGACTATCACGTAGTGTCATCAAGAATGTTACGCGACATGGATGTTATGCAGCAACTACACAATGGTAGCACTATAACTACCGAATCTGTACAACAGCAGCTACAAGCCTTACTTGGTCTTATGAATCTACAGGGCTATGGGAGCAGCGTAGAACTGGACAACGAAATGCTTTCAAAATTTTATATCGAAATTGAAAAAATAACCGGTACAGAAGGATTTGAAGGATTTACACCCGAATCTATGCGAAAAAGAAAAGATATTATTGCGGCTACCGCGCAACTATTAAGAGTACCACTTACTGCTACAGAAAGAACATTCTTGCGTGCTGGAGGTGAATATCTTAATGCTATTGACGATAGTGCTGCAGTAAAAGGTCGCTCAGGCTGGGCACATACTCGCCGGCTCATGCTAAGAAGAAAAAACTGGGAGGCACTTAATGCACAAGAAGACTCAAATATTTTTGCATATCTCAGTCAACATCGGGTGGCATAAAACTGCCCACACGTTCAAAAATATGTTATACTTTGATAAGCACCTATGAAAGTAGCAAACTTTATGCGAACCTCGGTGGTCTCAGTTTCTCCAGATGAGCCCGTGCGAACGGTCATCCGTCTTATTTTTAACCTCGGTATAAAAAGCGTTCCTGTTACAGAACAAAACAAGCTTGTAGGCATTGTAACCGAAGAAGACGTTCTCACAAAACTATTCCCTTCTGTGCGCGACTTTATGGAAGACCGCAGTCAATCGCACGATTTTGAAGCCATGGAAAAAAACCTTGGCGAACTCATAAATAAACCGGTAAAAAAAATAATGACAAGCAAGCCAAAAACTGTACACCCAGAGCTACCGGTGTTACAGGCACAGTCTATAATGATCGTGCAAAAAGTCAGCCACCTCCCTGTTGTAGACGATGATAATCAGCTCGTTGGTCTTATTTCACAAGGCGATGTATTTAGAGCAGTAGTAGGCCAAGAAACTCCATACGATGACAATGAAGAATATCACGCGTGGCTTTCGCGCCACTGGGACTTGGTAGTTCCATGGAAGCAACGATTAGGCACAGAAATTGCTGCCTTTAATAAACTCTTCGAAAAAAAAGTACAGCTATCGCATATTAGACATTTTCTGCGGCACGGGTGAACACGCAATTGCACTTGCGCGGGAGGGATACGATGTAACAGGTATGAATAAGTATATTCTTATGCATAATGCGGCGGTGCGCAAACATGCGCAGCTCCCAGAATATTTGCAACGCCGCGTAGAATTTATGCATGGAGATTACATAGATCTCTTAAAAGATAAAAAAGAAGATTATGATGCGGCAATATTTATGGGCAATGCACTTGCTCATAACCCATTTGACTACAAAAAAATTGTTAAAACTGTGAGTAAAAGTCTTACCAAAAAAAATGCAGTTATGATTTTGCAAATCGCTAATTTTGACAAAATTTTGCACAATGGCGGTTTGCAAGACTTTAACATGAGACCCTCAAAAGTTAATGACGATACACGTTATGCATTTATTGAATTTTATGATGGCGCAAAAATGACCGGAAAAAAAGATTTGCTTACTCTTAACATGACAATATTGCGCCACATTGGGCACAGGTGGACATTTGCTGCGACAAATAGTACTCCAATTGCCTACATAAATGCAGCAAGCATTACTTCTCTGCTTAAAGAGGCCGGCTTTGCCAAAATCGAACTCTTTGGCAGCCGCTTTTTGGGCCCACTCTTCGACGAAAAATTCGATGTAGAGCAACACGATTGGCTCAATGTCATCGCCTCCCGATGAGCCCGCAGTTTAAAAAGGTTGGGCCTACTTGAAAAATAATCTTCTTTTTAGTATAATACTATAGGTTGTATTTCCCAGCCCACTGCGAGGTGTAGAATGTTCGATGGTATCGGGGAAATGATAAAGGAGCACCCGGTTTTCTGTGCGGTTGTCGTTGCCCTGATGTACTTCACGTGGCAGGGCGATCGCAATGAGCCGCGGTACGGCTCCGGCTCGGTGGCGAACGAAGGCCAGGCAGCGCTTACGACCAACGAGAGCTGCAGTGGTCGGCGACATGTTGTCGCCCGTGGCGACACGCTGTCCGCCATCGCGGTGACCTATGGGACGAGCGTGGGTGCCATCATGGCAGCAAATCCCACAATCAGAAACCCAAATGTCATCGCGCAGGGTATGACATTGTGCATTCCGTGACAGATTCTGTCGCGGGCAATGCACAAGCATGTACTAACGAAGATGGCCCGGCAACAAGGCCGGGCCATCTTCAGCACCTTTTATTTCGCATCCAACAGCAGTCGACACACTCAACGAAAGGAGCCCAAAAGTGAATAAGGCACAAATTATACAATTAGTATATCTTGGGTGACAATATGCCTCCTTATGTCAATGGCGCATATTGCCGTACAAGATGTATCCACGTTCGCCAAGATAAACTCAACAAACAGGAGGAACTTGATGAAGGGACGCACCGGTATTGCGATTGCGGTTGTTCTGGCGCTCTTGGCCTTCCTAAACTTTGGAGGCAATAAGAGTGCTGACAACACGAGCAACGAGACCAAGTCGGCTGTGGCTTCTGGCACGTGTGCCGGGATCCATATCGTCAAGGCTGGCGAGACGCTCACCAGCATCGGCAAGATCTATGCGATGTCGCCCGAAGCCCTGGCTCAGGCCAGTGGCATCAGTAACATCAATAAGATCCAGGTTGGTCAGATGATCTGTCTGAAGGAGAGTCCGGCACCGGCACAGGTTGCCAACTCGTGCAACCTATGGCACACCGTCAGCGACGGTGAGTCGCTGGGATTGCTTGCCACCCACTACGGGTCAACCGTGGAGGCGCTGGCCAGTAAAAATCAGCTCGGCGACCCTGATCAGATTGTGATTGGAATGAAGCTCTGCATGAGCCCATAGGGGCCATTGCAAGGCGTCTAATACAACCCGGTGGCCAGTTGCAACGCAAGTTGCGGCTGGGCCACCACAGTACCTTATCATAATAAGTAGTGTTGAGTGACAGTTTAGTTCATGGAGCATGGATTAGATTGCCGCCCAAAACAGAATCTTCACACTCTACCCTATTAACTTTCTGCGTACTTTTTCTGTAAAAGTTTATGAAGAAAAATGAATATTAAAAACGTATGCTGGGGCCGTTCGACTTGCGTCTACTAGGCCCCAGCTGTCGGTACCGCTGCACAAAGTTGAGGTTGTATGGTGACGGCTATCTGCCACCAACACCCCCCCACTCGCGCTCTCCACGCCGTGAATTCTTGTTCATGAAGCTTCTTTGCAAGATCCACAGCGTCTTCGATCATTGCCGCAATTGCAGCAACCCCATGGAATTCATTGAACTGGTTCTTCCAGTATGAACCCTCGCCGTTTACTGGTATTTGCACAACCAGATATGCGTCGATGCCCAACTGAACCTTTAGTTCGAGAACTCCAATGCTTGCTGCCTCCAGGCTGTTTGGAATGTCGAGTATCTTGACGCCTCCAATGACCTGGTACAGCTTGAACGAGCGTGGCTTTGCTCCGAATAGGTCTAGCCAGCGCTGTGTGAAGTATGTGTAACCGTCCTCAAGCCGAAACTCAAAGACGGTGCCGATCATGTCCCCCATTTTGTGGGTCAGAAAGAACCCCTTGAGCCCTTCGTGCTTCGCTTGTTGTTGTGGAAGCCTTGGTTTTCCATTACCACCCTCTGGCTTGTCGGACCCTTCTGGCTTTTCTTCCGCGCCACTTCCGATGAACCAGAAGAAGATAAGCTTGTACGCAATCATCGGCGCGTACAGCTTTTTGAGGTCTAGACCAGAGGTATCCTTGTGCGCCTCGTCGTACACAATGGGTGCCTGCTGAGCTATTTTCTGTCTCCAGTCCCCGAATTCGGTCGGAAGATTGAAGACAGTTTTGATGTAGGACCTCACAACGTTCCAGGGCGTCATGAGAATGTCCTTGATCATGTCGCCCTCCTAGGGCATGTGGACCGGGGCAGCTCGACTACCCCCGGTCCATGATGACTGCAGAGTCGAGTCTGCGGCGATGATGGAT
>LMZU01000023.1 GCA_001567245.1 Microgenomates bacterium OLB23 | reverse complement strand
GGCTTCCTACTACCTGAATACGTCGTCCTTAATCGGCACGTTTTATCTTGTAGTCGGTGTAATGAATTTCAACTGATGCCTTGACGGGTTTGCCGTTTGTGTTGGTTTTAGGTTTATCAAGGTCGCCGCTCATCATGCGGGGCAGGTCCATCGGGGGGACTTCGAACATTAGTTTGGCATAGCTGGGTAGTGCGTAGGCGCTTGCCTTAGTGTTGGTAAACTTGAACTCGGCTGTAAGCGTTCCGCCGTTGCGGGTAACTGCTTCTACCCTTGTTGGCAGTGCTGTTGCAACATCAGTGTAAAATGTGGCTACGGCTATTGGCGATGCGTCGGTGGTTGGTATTACCTTAATCTGGCGGAGTGTCTTTCCGTTGAGTTTCGTGGTGCCGACATCAACTATTGCGTACGGTTGAGTGAGAATACGAAAAACACTTAGGTCCGGTCCCTGCTTTGGGAGCATTGCAAACCCTTTTGTTTCGATGTGGGTCTTGTCGGGCGCTTTAAAATAAAGCGTGGCCTTAGTCGGCGGGGCTTCAACGAATGGAATGTTGATGTCGAGCTGAAGGTTGACGGTGTAGGTTTTAACCTTTGCTATCTTCGCCTCAAGTGCCTTCATCAGAGCTTCGGCAGTAGTCTGCGCACTGTTCCTTACCGAAGTGATGAGAAGGCCTGTAATGATTAAAACCCATAGTACGATGTTTTTGCCGGGTACGTTCATGTCTAACTGAGAATGTCCTTGCGGTGGATGACGAAGTGTGCGACGACAAAGCAAACTACGCTGTGCATGAACAGGATGATACTGCTGTTTACGACCGGTGTCCAGTCAACTGTCCTGTCGAACAGGTAGCGCCATGAGTTCAGGTGGGTGGTGAAGAACCACGGACGCACTGCATCCATCCACGAGGCGTTGATCGAGGAGATGATAAGCATAACGATGATGATTGCCATCGTGGTCATGATTGGCCCAATCGCGTTTTCCACAAACGACGAGAGCAGAAAGGCGATACTTGAGACGGCCGTCATCGCCACCACGCCAAAGCCGTAGCTAGCATGAAACGCCACAAGATGTCGGACTCGGTGATCACCGAAATCTTGGTCCGCACTACTACCATGTCGCCGCTGCCAAGGATTAGCAGGCCGAGTCCGAGACTTAGTACCGCCATAAATACGATCAGCAGGTTTGTACTTACCAGGACGGCAATGTATTTGGCATTTACCAGCGTCGCTCGTGAGAGCGGACGGGTGAGAAGCAGCCGGTAGGTTCCGCCGGTAGCTTCACCGGCCAGGATGTCGCCTGCGACCAGCGTCACCAGGAACGGTACATGCACGTACAGCATGCCAATGATCAGGTACGAGGTCGTGTATCCGTTCATCAGATTGCCGCTAAAGATAAATTGCTGCTGCAGGTTTTGTGTCGCAAACGAGAAAAACTTCATCCCCTCGATGCCAAGGCTGATAATAACAATTGGTATTACCACCCCCAGGGCGATAAATCCGATATAGGTGCGCCATTTTGAAAACACCTTCGACAGTTCAACTCTTGTTGCGGTTGCAATCATAAACTTACTGTGATATCCGACTTGCCGGATTCCTTTGTAATGCGCATAAAAAACTGCTCTAAATCCTGGTCCCGTAATACGTCGGCCACAGCCCCTTCCACAACTGTCTTGCCCTTGTTAATAATGATCATCCGGGTAGCTATGTGTTCAACTTCAGGCAGAATGTGCGATGAGAGTACGATAGTTTTTCCGTGATCGTGTGCGAGGCTTACAATTAAGTCGCGCACGTCTACCATGCCGTGCGGGTCAAGTCCGGTTGTTGGTTCGTCGAGTATTACCAGGTCCGGGTTGTGGATTAGCGCCTGTGCGATGCCAAGCCGTTGTTTCATCCCATGCGAAAATGTTTTCACCTTGCTGGTTGCCCTGCTGCCAAGACCCACCATATCGAGCATTCGGTAAATATTCTGCTTGCTTACATCGGCGCCGCTAAGCCGGCCAAGGAGTTCAAGGTTTTTGTAGGCTGACAGGTAGTTGTAAAAATCCGGACGTTCAACAATGCAACCGATTTTGCGTAAAATCTCTGCACGATGAGTGGAAAGGGGCTTCCCAAAAACTGTAATGCTGCCTGCTGATGGCTTTACCAGCGACAGGATCATACGGATTGTTGTGCTTTTTCCGGCTCCATTCGGACCCAGGAAGCCGTAGATATCACCATGATATACGGTCAGGTCCAGACCATCAACGGCAGTAAAACTGCCATAGTTCTTTCGCAGTCCGCGAATTTCGATTATCGGTTCTTGCACGCGGGTGAATAACGAATTTCAACGCCAACTGTTGCTTACTTCAGGTCTTGAACAGCCTGCTTGAACATCCGGCCGCGCTCTTCGTAGTTACTGAACATATCAAAACTCTTGCATGCAGGCGAGAGCAGCACGATATCATGTTGTTCGGCAAGCTCGGTGGCAGCCTGTACAGCCTCGGTCAGCGTATGTGCTTTTACGCAGCGTCGGGTAGTACACCAGTGGTTAAAAACAACATCTGCCTGCTCGCCGATGCATACGATTGCTTTGACGTTGGTAGCAACCAGTTCGTCGAGCAATGAATAATCGTTGTCATCGGCACGTCCCCCCGCTATCCAGACAATCGGGCGATCAAAGCTTGCCAACGCAAACCACGCAGCGTTGACGTTGGTTGCCTTACTGTCATTGATATAGGTGATGTGGTTATAAATGCGAACACGCTCTAAGCGGTGTTCAACTCCGGAAAACGATTCCAGAGATTCACGGATTGCCTCGTTGCTGACCTCGAAGGCTCGTGATGCCAAGGCAGAAGCCATGGAATTATATGTGTTGTGCAACCCGGGTAACCCCAGGCGATGTGTGGGCATAAGTACCTCCTCTTTGTTGCTGCTGCTCCGAAACACTACTTCGTCCCCCCGGACGAATGCGCCTTTCACTTCACGCTGAGTACTAAAAAACGCTGTAGTGCAACGGACTGCCGATGCGGCACTTGCTGTATGCTCATCATCGGCATTCAAAACTACAATATCTGAGCCCCCTTGTCGAGAAAAGATTTTCCACTTACACTTCACATAGTCTTGAAAACTTCCATGATAACCAATATGATCAGGCGTAATGTTAAGAATAATACTTATAAAAGGGTGGAAGTCAGCAATGCTATCCAGTTGATATGAGCTTACTTCAGCCACTACGACGGTGTCGGGACTCAATGTGGATATCAGCGAACTGAGCGGTGTTCCAATGTTTCCACAGGTCACTGCCGATGTACCCGCATTGTTTAGTATGTATCCGGTTAGCGCTGTTGTTGTTGTTTTCCCGTTGGTACCGGTGACGGCAATAATTTTATTGGAGATAAACCGGGATGCATATTCGAGTTCACCGATGACTTCGATGTTCCGATTTCGGGCTTCAACCCTTATCGGATGGGTTGGCGGGATACCGGGACTGAGTATGAGGGTGGATGCCTGCAATGCACGGTTGGTATGACCACCGAACTCGGATTCGACACCAAGCTGGTCAAGGCGCACCTTAATGTCCGCGCATTGCTGTTCTGTTCGAGACTCGCTTACAAATACGCGGTTACCCTGCTGACTGGCAAGTTCAGCAGCAGCAAGACCGCTCTTGCCTGCTCCAAGTACGGTAATGTTTTGTGCCATTATGTTGTGCGTTCCATCAGGGTTGTTGCTAATTCTTCCAGATGCTGCCGTGCGGTACTGTCGGGCAGTTTGTGGAGATGAACAAATGCTTCTTCGGTAAGTTTTTCTACCATCGCTGTCCCTTCTGCCAGCACGCCTTCCTGAATCAGATGTGTGCGCATCTGTTCTACCTGTGTGGGGGCTATGCCATTCTGTGAAAAGAATGTCTGAACGAGTTCCTGGAATTCGGGCTTACCAGTTGCTTTTTCACGTGCCCGCAACATCAGCCACGTGCGCTTGCCTTCGATTAGATCGCCCCCCGGTGTTTTACCGAATCCGTGCGATCCTTCAACATCTAAGATGTCGTCCTGCATCTGAAACGCAAGGCCGATATCACGTGCAAAGGTGCGCAGTGCGCTTGTATGCTGCGGATCGCCGTTGCCAACGAGTGCGCCAATGTGTACGCTGGTTTCAAGCAGACGTGCGGTTTTGCGCTCGATCATGCCGAAGTATTCGTCGGGGTGGACGTCAGTTCGTTTGGTAAAGGCTACGTCAAGTGCCTGTCCTTCACATACGTCAATAAAGCCTTGCGAGAAGACATCGAACACCGCCGACGGGTTGTGTGAGTGCTGTGCACTGGCGCTAAGAAGCTTCGATGCTATCCCAACGATAACGTCGCCGCTAAGGATTGCTGAGTTTTCATCGAACTGTATATGCGCTGTTGCGCGTCCGCGGCGCAGTGACGACCGGTCCATAATATCGTCATGCACCAATGTAAAATTATGGAGCATCTCAATTGCAAGTGCTGCATTCATTGCGTCTGTAGTCTCACCTCCGACGGCCTCTGTGGCAAGCAATACCAGCAGCGGGCGTATCCGCTTACCTCCGGCGCTGAGTACGTAATGCACCGGATCGTACAGCTCTGCGGGATCACGATACTGCACCAGCGCCTGGGCCAGTGCCGCCTCGATCTGTTCCAGTTTTTGCTGTATTGTCATGCCTGCGTCTTGTCCATCATCGTTAGTTGTTGTGGTGTAGCCGCACCGGTAATAAACATCCACTGCCGCAACCGTAATGTCCAATCACCAATAAGTTGAATAACTTGTGCGGTCCCGCCTGCAGCAAATGCCTGCAGTACCGGCCGTGCGGTTGCACAAAGATCGGCACCAAGATATAATGCACGGGCAATGTCGTATCCGCTTGATATTCCGCCGCTGCCAACGATTGTCGGAAAGGGGCTATGGTTTGAGTGCTGTGTGGGATGTTGTTTCCGCAGAGCAGCAACTTGCCTGATGCATTCGGCAGTGCTGATTCCTACTTCGCGAAACTCCTGAAGCTTATCCTGCTCCTGATGGCGCTTGATTTCAATCGCTGCCCAGCTTGTTCCGCCGGCACCTGCAACATCAATGCATGCAACTCCTGTCTTTACGAGTTTATGAGCTGCCGCGCCGGATATTCCTGCGCCAACTTCCTTGACCATTACCGGGAGTGGCGACAGGTCCACCGCAGCGCTGATCGCTTCAAGTACTCCTGAAAAATCCGGCTCACCTTCGGGTTGCAGCATCTCCTGAAGCGGATTGATGTGAATCCCCACCACCGATGCACCAACAAGCTCAATACACTCGTTAATACGGTCTGCCAAAGCCCCCTTCCTGTACCACTCGGCAAGCTGAACGGCACCAATGTTGGTAATCACGGGCACTGCGGTCGAGATCGATTGTAAAACAGTATATGAACTTCTTGTTTCGGGCCGGTCAAATGCGGCCCGCATCGAGCCGACGCCCATTGCGATTCCTAATGCGGCAGCACTTTCGGCAAGGCCTGTGTTAATACGCTCCGCATCAGGGTAACCGCCTGTCATTCCGCTGATGATGAGCGGCAATGATAATCGTTTCCCCAGGAAGTCAACTTCTGTACTAATGCCGCTGAAGTTCAGCTCGGGCAGAGCATTGTAGGGGAGACGTACCTCTTCGAGTCCGTTCGTGAGCTCCCGAAACCCAACGTCGCCACTGATGGCAAGCTGGACATGCTCTTCCTTGCGGTTTGTAATCATGGAGCAAAGTTAGGGGGCTAAGGCACGGTAATCTGAATTGTTCGTTGTTGATTGCCGCTGCTGAAGACGATGTAGTAGGTACCGCTTACGAGACCCGGGAAGCTGCTGAGTGGTATGGTGTTCGCTCCGGTTTCGAGGTAGGCTGTATGCGGACCCGATACAGTGCGACCCTGAATGGTGACGGCACGCCAGGTGAAAACAGTTTCAGTAGGTGATGTTATCTGCAGCACTGAGCCCACGGTAACTGGATTGGGAATAACTGAAACTTCGATTTCAGGTGATACGGCTTCCATTACAGTGCTCGTCGGCAGCGGGCACATCTCACTGTTACGAAGGATGTTATTTTGAAACATCAGCCAGTCTGGTCCCTTACCCTTGCCAAGACTAACCAGACACGCTTTACCGTAGTTGCCTGAAAAATCAGGCATGACCGAGTATCCTCCTACAATGAATGCATCAAGCAGACCGTCGCCATCAAAATCGGCAATGAGTGGTGCGTGATCAATTCTAAACAGGGTGTCGTTAAATTCTTTCCTCAGGTCGAATGTAAAAATCTCGCTGCCGTCGTTTCCGTTCAGAGCAATAAGCCGACCCTTTGATGTTCCGAAAACTACATCGGGATACTCATCATTTGTAATATCAGCGATGGCAGCTCCGCGAAAGCAGTCGTCGTAGTCTTTCAGGGTTTTCTGCCATAGTATTTCTCCGTTGCCTTTCAGGGCGGTAAATGTATTGCGTGAGATGAAAAACACATCACAGTTGCCGTCGTTGTCAAGATCGGCGATTTGGGCCGGACCGCCAACGTAGTAGTATTTCCCCAGACTGTATTTCCACTTTAGTGCGCCGTCGTCAGCATTTATGCAATACAGGGTATCGTTGTAGCTTCCAATCACCAGCTCCGGCCTGCCATCGCCATCCAGGTCGGCAATCGCGCTTCCGTGATAGATAACGTCGGTAACCGGAAACGTCCAGAGCAGCTTCTGATCCTTCCGCCGGTATGCGTACACCTTGTTGTTGAGAGTGTCAACTGCGTTCCATGTTGCAACGATGAAGTCAAGATCACCATCGTTATTAATATCAACGATGGTTGGTGCGGTTTGTATCCATGACTTTGTATCAACCGCGATTTCCCACTTTACGGTCCCATCGAGTGCGTTAATGCAAATCACGTATCCGCCAAATTCACCATGCAGGATTTCCGGTATTCCATCGCCGTCGATATCGGCGATGGTGGGCGGTGAGCCGCTCCCACGGGTTTTCACTGTCCACTTTATTGAGCCGTCGGCGCCGTTAAAGCAGTAGGTAGAGTCGGTACAGGATGCCGGCACAATTACCTCCGGCATTCCGTCGCCATCAACATCATAAATAACCGGGGCAACATCGTTGCAACCCTCGCGCGTAGGGAGGGAGGTATTGTACTTCCACAACAGCGAGCCGTCTTCGGCATTGAGTGCGTACACGGTACTGTCGTTTCGGTAACATCCGAAGACAATTTCCAGTTTCCCGTCACCGTCGATATCGGCAGCAGCCGTCTGACCGTGAGCGAGATCGTTCACAGTAAAGACCCATATAACCTTGGGCTGGACACCAGCGGCGCAGATCCCCGCAACTGCAAGAAAGATGATACAACGCAACAGCATTGTACAATATACCAAACAAAAATGCTGTCCGACACCGAGGTATCGGACAGCATCGTTGAGAGGTAAGTTTACGGCTGAACGGTAACAGAACCGGTCATCGTTGGATGAATTGTGCAGAGGTAAGAAAAGCTTTTTGAAGGAACCATCATCCACGTAGCTCCAACATTTATATCACCAGAGCTCTGACTTCGATTTGAATCGTCAGTAACATTATGAACAACCATGTCTCTATTAATCCAGACGACAGTATCGCCTTTATGTACAGTCAGTGACTGCGGTACGAACTGCATCCCCTCAATCACCACGGTATCCGTAACGCCAACATGTTCTTGTTCAACGGTGGTCTTATTGTCATTGTTATTGGATGTGCAACCCATAAAAATCAACCACAGTGTACCCATGAAAGGCAGCACTGATTTTTGCAGAGAACTCATGACGTTACTTCACTTTCGACTGAGCCATTTTTGCCATTTCGAGGTGATGGTTAAGTAGTGGGCCCGCTTTAACAAGGAAATCTTTTAATTCAGCATTTGTCGTTTGGGGGATGAGCACATTATTAACGGTGTTAATAACCGACTCGTGATATGCAACTTCATTGTCAATATATGCCTTATCGTATGCTTCACCTTTTACCTTAGCAAGTTTTGCATTGGTTTCTTTTTCGGCCTTGAGCAACGATTTTGTTGTTGGATTTGTTTTGGGCTTCACGCCAAGCTTGGCTGCCAGCTCCGTTGCCTGCTTGATAATGGCTTCGTGGTCCTTAATCATTGTTTCCGCAAAATGCTTTACATCCGGATTGTGCAGCTTTGCAAGAGCATTCTTTCCATAATTAACGTCTATCTGGTTCGCAGTTACAGCTATCGAAGCAATTTCCGGATCGGTAAGCTTTGGTCCGTTTTGCGCTAATACAGTTACTGAAGTGAAGGCGGCAACAACAAGAATAGCCGCCAGGCGAATGGCTGCCCTGTGCAGTTTCATGGTAATTCATCCCAAAGTGCGGGTTCGGTATGTAGTTAATTACATCTTGCTCAGAATGGCGTAGAACCCGTTAAGCGATTCACTCGAAAGCGATACAAAATTAATTTGACTGAAACCGAAATTATCCTAACAAAAAAAATAATATACAATTTAGAACAGCGACAGTGTCCGTTTTCTATATTAGAGCGTATTTAGTAAAAGAACCAACAATGCCTGTACAATCATCGTACCGTCTAGGATACCGTAATGATACCATGGTGAGCTCTGCAAACGCTTGCTTCCTACAAAGTACATCGTGGTGAGGCCGCTGACAAAAAAGGCAGAAACGAGATTCCATTGTTCAACTGTACTGTAATGAATCATACTAATGACGGTAAATGCGATCATGATAGTGATAGCCAGCTTTACCGATGAGGCCTTGCCGAGTGTAAGCGGTATAGTTCGTAGTCTGCCTTCCTGATCGGTGTCCATGTCTCGTATGTCGAAAGGTATGGTTATCGCAAGCACAAACAAGAAACGCTCGAGCAGCATTAGCCGGATGCCGGTACTGCTGAACGTTTGAGTCTCGTACATTACCGGAAGGAGAACGGTAACGGCTGACCACACAATGGCAATAAGAAAAATTTTTAAATACGGTATTTCACGCAGTCTAAAGAGCTTCCTCGCAGTTTTCGACACAGGCATTGAATAGAATACTGTCAGTACTGCGAAGGGGGCTAAGGCAATGAGCACTTCGGTCTTGGCTTCAAACAGCGTTGCACAAAATCCAAGTACCGATATCACAACAACGATTCGGAAGAGATGCCTGTTCCCGCGCACCCACTGGTGCTTAGGCGATTCCAATGCCTGTGGAAAGAAGATGATTGTTGTAAGCCGGTGTACATTGTATTCGAACAGAGTTGCGAAGAAAATCAAAAACAGGTACGGATGCCACCGTGCAGTTCCTGTTAGCTGTATCTGCGTTTGAATGGCGAGCAGAAGAGCTGCCGCAGAGATATACAGGTTTGACCCGATGATGGCATCAAAAAACCGTTTCATGAAACCGTGGATTGCATTGTTAGGCGTCGGTGTCGTCGGCGTCTAACCCGAGATCAGTGTTATCATTATCAGGCAGCAGCTTGCTTGCCTCTGTTGCCGGCAGTTCCTGAACCAGCCTGAGCTTTCGTTCAATAACTCTGCTGCGCGTCCCGGCACTGTCGATAACATTTGTGGCTTCCTGCAGTTTTTTCTTTGTCTTGTCAAGGATGTCACCAAACTTACCAAATTGCGTCTTTACCGCCCCGAGAAGTTCCCACACCTCACTCGACCGTTTTTCAATGGCAAGGGTCTTGAAGCCCATTTGCAGACTGCTGAGATAGGCAACAAGGTTTGTTGGCCCGACAACGGTTACCTTGTGTTCGCGCTGGAGTTGTTCGAACAGACCCTGCCGACGGAGGATTTCGGCGTAGAGGCCTTCCGTCGGTACAAACATGATTGCAAAGTCTGTCGTTACCGGTACGTTGATGTACTTATCGCGAATGTCCTTTGCATTCTTTTTGACTGCATTTTCGAACTGTTTCGACAATTGTTCAATTTCCTGTGGGTCGGCTGGTTGTTCGTAGGCATCAACCAGACGAATGTAATCTTCAACAGGAAACTTTGAATCGATTGGCAGCAGTACAGGCGTATCATCACCTGACGTACCCGGCAGATTGATCACAAATTCAACCCGCTCCAGACTTCCCGGCTTCACTACTGCATTCGTTGAATATTGCTCAGGTGAGAAAATCTGTTCAAGTATCGTTCCCAACTGAACTTCGCCGTAAGTGCCTCTGGTCTTAACGTTTGTTAGTACCCGTTTTAAGTCACCCACGCCGGTGGCCAGGGTTTGCATCTCGCCAAGCCCCTTATGCACTTGTTCGAGCCGCTCACTGATAACCTTGAAGGATTCATTGAACCGTTTTTCGACTGTTTCGTGGAGCTTTTCGTCAACAGTCTTGCGCATTTCTTCAAGCTTAACACTATTGTCTTCCTGGATATGGCGCAGCTTGCTTTCGACGGTATCCCGAATTTCCTTCAGCTTGTTTTCTGTATCCTGCTTTATGGCATCCAGTCGCTTGCCCAGTTCGTCATAGCGCTCAGTCTGTGTGGCAGCTGTGGCTTTCGCGAATTCCGTCAACTGGTTCGAAAAGGTATCGAACTGGTTCTTCTGTGCAGTTGACAGCTCCGAAACAGTGGCGGAGAGCGTCCGACCAAGGGTTGAAAACGAATTTGTTAACTCTTCGCGATTGTCTTTGAACGACTGCTGGCTTTCAGTACGGCTCCTTGAGAACTCGTCGCGCACAAGCGGGTCTATGCGCTGCAGTTCTGTGTCCAGCTTCGACAATGAAGACAGTACACCGGCATCTCCTGATGAATTGCTTCGCATCAAAAGCACCAGATTAATCATTGCCAGAAGGACCAGAACCGCAAGAAGCACCATTGTAAACATCATTACCTCACAGCTTACGACCAAAAAACCGAATTACCGAGCCGAGACCGTTATGATATAGGCCCTCGTGCAGCTCTGTTTCAACCTGGGCGAGTTCAACAATTGAAAAGTGTTCAAACGCAGAGCGCACCTCTTGCAGCGAGTACAGACTACCGGCATCGGGCGGACCGCCAATGCCAGGATTCTTACCACGGTACAGCAAGTTCTCCTTGCTAAACGCCTCGAATATGACATAGCCCCCTACCTTCAGCAGGTTAACCAGCGATGCCAGGTAATCAGAACGGGTATCGGGAGAAAAGTGAGCATATACCAGGGCAAGGGCATCGAACGTTTGATTCAGGAAGGGGGCTGTGTCAAGCGTCCCCACATGGTAACGAATATTAACATTCCTTTCCTTTGCAAGGGCAAGAGCCTTTTTTTGTCCCTCTGTGCTAATATCGAACGAATCAACATCCCATCCGCGTGTAGCGGCGTACACACCGTTACGTCCTTCGCCATCGGCAGGCAGGAGTATAGTACCGGGAGTCAGTTCATCGAGGCGTGACTGAAAATATACATTTGGCAACGAGCCGTAGGCGTACTCAGGTTGCGCATAGCGCTGGTTCCACCGATCTGCCGGGTTTAGAGTCATACGACAAAAATAGTGATGGGGGAGTGGGGGGTGTCAGAATATACCCACAATACAATCGGGTTCATCGCCGTACACCACCAACAGCATCGAAGACTGTCACCGGCAGCTTCGCTCCGTGATGAAATCGAATGGACCAAACCCAAGCAACGAAGCCTTGATGAAGCAACTCTTCCTGGTTCAAGAACACAGTACTTCAAAATTGAGCCGTCCCGTTTACAACCGGAATGGTACAGCAGCGCAACTGTCAATCCTTTACCCTGATCGTCTTCAACGAACCTTGTAACGTTAACTGACACGCGTAATGCGACACATCACCCGCCATTGAATCAAACGCCTGTTGTGTGCTGGCGTTTCTTCATTTTGCCTTGCCATTCAGTCTGTTTATTTGATAAATTTTATTGTTTATTGAGTCGATTCTAATAGTTAATGTATCCTTTAGTTCTAAACCATAAACTCTTGTATTTAAAGTGTCCGGAATATCAAGTTTTATATCGTTCAAATTTTTGATTGTTAATTCTTGACTCTCTCTCTTTAATGTAAAGGTTGAAACAATTACTAGAAGAGTCATTATTCCGAATCCAATGTTTCCAATTTTGAAACATCTTGCACCGAAAATTAAATTACCACCTTTCATATTGTCAATCGGGGTAGTATTATTGATTATATAAACCAAGTCTTCAATTTCGGAGTTAACGAAGTCTAATTCCTTATCTTTTCTATCTGTTTTAGTGACTGATTTAGTGCTGCGCCCTGGATATTTATATTTGTTGACTGTTAAAGTTTTAATGGCGTGGAGAATTGATAAAAGGTAATGAAACATTACAATCAGAAAAAGTAATGATAATGGGATTTTAATCCATAAGGTTACGCCATTTAGATTGTCAATTAATAAAGGAATAAAAAGTGCAAATATTGATGTTACAATACTTGCTTGACCAACTAATTGGGAATTTTTGTTTTCAATTGTTGTTCTTCTGTCTCGCTGATAATCGTGAATTTCTTTTAAGTATGTTAAATATCTTTCGGCAACTTTGATGCTTGTTGCAGGAGCATAGGATTCCTTCGCAATTGGCGTATTGCTTGACTCATTTTCTTGAGCTACAGACTTTAGAGACTTCTCCTTTAACCCAATATAAACCAAATATTTGCCTATCATTCTGTCGTAGTTAAAAAATTTATGATGGCTTCGGATATTTTTAGTCCTGTTTCCATTTCAATCCAAGCCCATTGACCATTGGGGTTGATTTCTAAAAATATATATTCTCCATTCTTATCCTTTATTAAGTCTATGGCTCCGAATGAAATGTTTAATTCCGTTAATAGTTTGATACATTTATTTTCAATTTCTTGTGGAATATAGCATTCAAAGAATGGATTTTTTTCTTTTCGCCAATCTGTTTGAGTGTTTTCATTTTCTTGAGAATTAATTTTAGCAGAAAAAACTTTGTCTCCCACAACAGTTATCCTAAGTTCATATTCTTTTTGAATTAGGTTTTGAACAATACAAGGTGTTAAATCATATTCAATCAAGTTTTCTAAAACTTCTTTACCAACTTGATTTGTAAATATCGTTTTTACTCCATCAGAAAGTTGAATGCGTCCTTGTCTGATTGGTTTGATAATTACTTCGTTGGCGTTGTCACTTACAAATTCGCTAAGTTGTTTGTGGTTATTGGTTACAATTGTATTCGGAATGTTAAAACCAATTTCCTTTGCTTTTTGTAATTGATACAATTTGTTCTCTGCTTTGTAAATATAATTTGGATTACTTAACCACTTTTGGAATTTATTAAATTGAATAAATTGTCGAATAACGATTCATAGTCAGCAAGCAAGAATATTTTTTTGTCTTGGTCTGTTGTATCAATATCAGGAAGTTTAGTCCTTCGAAACCATACTGACGAAAACTCACTAATTCCATTTATTGAAAAATTGAAATCATTAGAATTGTCAAACAAATAGTTGTTTTTGTTTAAATCTTCACAGTTCAATCGGAAGTATTTAATGTTCTGTTCGTTTAATTTTTCTAATTACGAAGTCAGTAGTAAAATCTTCTTTATGTGTTATTATTAAAATCATTTATCTGAATCTGTTCCTTCTACTGATTCTGTGATTGTTTGAGTGTCCATTAACAACTTCAGTCTTTTTAAATCATTGTCGCTGTCACTTGGTTCTGTCGAAGTAAACGTATCTGTGCTTGTATCCAAAACTCGTCTAAGACTTAATTTATAGTCATTGTCCGAATCGGTTGGTTCACCTGTTGTTTTAGTAAATGTTTCAGTGTCCATTGATACAAATTTAATTGCTGGCATTTCAGTGTCTTTGATAACAGACAGGTTTTGCTTATGAGAATACTCAATTAAAGAAAAGTCAAGATTCTTTAATGTTGGTTTTTCTGTGAATTCTAAAATTAATGGTCTCATAATAATTATTTTATTGTTAGTGATGTCGTTTCGTACGCTTGGGCATAACGGTTTGCAGCTAAACGCAGGCAGGGCTTAAACCACTACACTTTCTACTAAGAACTGAACTTCAAATATACTACTTTCCTGTCCTACGAAGCACAAAACCCCTGCTTGCGTTTAGGTGCTGTTATGCCTTCGTTGTTCTTTTTCGTCCGTCTGTCAGCGGTGGGGCAGCCATACTCTTTGGCAAGTTTTGGCTTGTGCGTTGGCTTTTTGAGCGACTTGCCAATGTGTATGGATGTGAAGGGTTGGAATTTTGTCTCGTTTTATAAATAGTAACTGAATAGTCTAAAAAAATAGAAACTCAAATAAAGTAATGCTACTCCGCTTATAATTTAAATACTTTTCCTTAACCAAGTCAATTTGGCAAGTTTTGAAACAGAGCTTGCAAAAAGACCAACTACTAAAAAAGGCAATCCTCTTCCGATTCCAAATAAAAGTGCCAAAATCAGTCCGTAGAAAATACTTGCTTTAGATGCTGCAAAAGACAACAATAATAGTAGGGGGGCTGCTGATGTTCCCAAACTAAAAATCAAACCATATATAAATGACCCGCCAATTCCTGGTCTGCGTAATGCTTCAAGTTGTCGCACACGCAAATAAGGACCATAAAAGGCAATACCTGCTGCAATTATTGATATTATCCCCATCACCAATGCCCAATATTTGCCAAAAGTTTCAGTTAGAAAAACTCCTAAATATCCGGCAATGGCTCCCAATACTGTCAAACAAAACACAATTCCTAAAAAGAATGAAAATGTTATCGAAAATCCTGTTTTGGATTCACGAATAGTAGTGCTGCCAACATAACCTGCAAAACCAAGTCCAACGGGTAAAGTGCAAGGACAAACGCCACTTGAAATCAATCCTGCCAACAAAGCAAGTCCTAAGCTAAGGATAGAACCTTCTTGAAAAGTGCTTATAAATTCATTCAAAAAGTTCTCTAACATCATTTATTAATTTCTTGTATCGTACCTGCCTTATAACCCAACTTGTTGACAGCTTCTTGCAACTGTTCAGGTGTAATTTTTTTAGGGTCGAACTTTACCGTTGCTTTTTTTGTCTTTTAGGCTAACATTTACCTCTTTAACACCCTCCATACCTGAAAGGCTCTTCTTTACCGTTGCCACACAGGACATACAAGACATACCTTCAATAGGAATTTCAATTGCTTTTATCTCTCCCTCATTTATGGTTGTTTGGTTGCTGTGTGAATTATTCCCCGAACAAGCAACAAAGAACATTTGAAGGATTAATAAAACGCTAAATGATTTTATCGTAACCATAAGTTATATTTTTTTATTTAGGTTTATATCCTGCTTTAGTCAGTATGGCAATCAGTTCATTTTCATTAGTTTCAGTCGGATTAAACTTGATGTTCACTATTTTTTTTTATAGCCTTTGTATTTACATCTTCTACACCTTTGGTTTCCTTTAAGATGTCGGATATTTTTTCTGCACAACCTTGACATACCATATTGTCAATGGTTAATGATATTTCTTTCATACCTTCTCTTTTTTTTAGTAAATATTCATAAACTTTATCAATTTCCTTCATTTTGTCTGTTAGTTCATAAAGCCCTAAATCTGGGAATTGATTTTTGATAATTGATATTCTTTCTTCCTGTCCACAGTTACCCGGGCAGGCTTCTAATGCTTCGGAAATTATCATTGCCAAAGTTTTTCTGAAAACCTCATCTAATAGAAGGTGCTGTGCTTTTTCAAAACCTTTGTTTACTGCCTTAAATTGATTTAAAATTTGGGCAGGGTCATTACTTTCGTCAAGCATTTTTATTACTCCTTCAACCTGACCTTTAATGCTATTCAATCTGTCTTTAAGGTCTTTTGTTAAATCTCTCGGTAACATAATGGTTTGATTAAATACAATCCAACCCCCAATAATTGGAAGTTGGATTGTATGGTTAAAAAATTAAATGGTTTTACCGATACCTGCGGCTGCTAATTCTTCCTTACTTACTCCTCTGTTTTCACAGCAAGCAAGTAATTTTCCATTAACAGCTACCGCTGGAAGGGAAGTAATGTTATACTTTTTCATCTTGTCAACACAGACTTTGTCGTCACATTGTTCAACAAGGTTGTAAACAGTTACCTCGCAAGAGTCACAAGCCATTTCTTTTACTGTTTTTACTACAGGTTCACATACTGGACACCCTGCTGTAAACACTTCAATTTGTCGTTTCATTGTTTTATGTTTTTAATGATTAAAATTAATTACACTGCAAAGATGCGTCTGGTCAGGGGGTGGTCTCCAAATTATTTTCAAATTATTTTTTCAGTCTTGAGGCGTTGGCAAAAAATGGCTCTTTTGGTTTTTACAGCGTTGGGTTGAGTGTCGGCAAAAACCAAATGTGCCATTTGTGCGGTCGGCTTTTTACAATGAGGCATAACGTCCGGCAGCTTTGCGATGGCGGGGCAATCGAAGCACTTCCGTTCGGCTAATGTACAAAATTTCAATCGAAGTACAAATGTTGATTTAAGCACTTCACCCCCGCTATTGCAAAACTGCTTGTTATGCCTTCGTTGTTCTTCTCGTCCTGTTGTCAGTCAGCGGTGGAAAAGCCATACTCTTTGCCAAGTTTTGGCTTGTGCACTGGCTGGTGCGACTTGGCAATGTGTATGGCTTTAGCGTTGGCTTTTTTAGCAACATTTTTTGTCTTGCTGAATTGGTGGGCAAGCAACATTTCCGTAACTACAATATACGCAACAATCACCTTGTTTTGGTTTCAAAATGGTCTTGCACTTTTCACATTCGTAAAAATATTGGCAAGCGACTGTCGGCATTGTTTCTTCTTTCTTATGTCCGCAGTTTGGGCAAGTGACTGTTGATTGTAATGTGACTTCCATTTTTAATTTACCTGATGATTTTATTGCTTATTTTTTGTCTTTTATCCAATTTATCAATGCTTGTTTTTCGTCTTTTGTAAGTCTTGCCTCAGGATGCAGCCAGAGATAAGACAGCAAGGGCATTTCATTTTTCTCCACCTGAGTTACAATTGATTGCAACAGTCGCTCCTGTTTGCCTCTATAATAGTTGCTCCATTCGCTAAAATTCAGATCCTGTTTTCCATTGGTAATATGCGATTCAACAAACATTCTACCAGGTTGGATATAATCAAACCATTCATATTTCGTGTTATTACTGTGGCAGTTATAACAGGATTTTTCCAAAATTTGATTTACTGCTTTTGGCGGATTATATACTTGTATAAAATCAGATCCTTCAACCTGCCCATCATACACATTACGGGCAGGCTGATAGAACTGAAAGGCAACAAGAAAGCCTATTACGGAAAGGCTTATTGTTTTCCATTTTGGCTTTTGTTTCATCTTATTGTTACCTATTTAATGATGGTGTTCGTTTGAAACCATTCCTTTGCTCTCGTTCATCATACTTACTTTCCCTTCCAATTGTGCACTGGCATCAATAGAAAAAGCTCCATTTGTTACCACTTCATCACCATTCTCCACACCCGAAAGGACTACATAGTTATCGCCCAATGAAGCTCCCAATTCAATTTCTCTCATTTTGAAAGTGGGGATGGAAGTCCCCTGTTCTTTCACATAAATCACCGAGCGTTTGCCTGTCCATAGAACTGCTGATTTGGGAACAATAATATCTTTACCAGAGCCTCTTACTGGTGCATTAACTACTGCGGTAGCTACATTTCAGGCTTGAGTAAATTTTGGGCATTGTTAACTTCCACCCTTATTTTGACGGTACGTGATACAGCATCCACAATAGGATTTATGAATACGATCTTTCCTTTAAAGACCTTGCCAGGCAAACTTTGTAAGGTATATTCCAACTGATTGCCAACTTTGAGAAAAGGTAAATCGCTTTCATAAGCATCAAAAACAGCCCACAAGCGGTTTAAGTTTGCGATGTTATACAACACTGAGCCCTGACTGATATAATCACCCTGATTCACATTTTTACTTACAATTACGCCACTTGTATTGGCGTAAATAGTTACATAAGGAGAAACTGTTTTTGAACTTAGTACTTTGGAAATTTGCTCCTCAGTCATTTTCCACAACTTCATTTTTTCCTTAGCTGCTGCCAGCAAGCCCGGTTGCAGATCGTTTAATTTAGCTGCTTCCAGCAACTCCTGTTGTGCCGTCATCAAATCGGGAGAGTATATTTTGGCAATGGCTTGTCCTTGTTTTACAGGTTCTCCCGTAAAGTTGGCATATAATGCTTCTATGCGACCATTGACGTGTGAAGTTTGAGAGTGTTGCAAACGCTCGTCAATCTGAATGGTTCCATACAACTGCATGTCTTTAATTGCCTTTTGATGACCGACAACCGTAGTTTGAATATTTGCCAATGCAATGGCTTCCGGGGTCATCTGGATGGCATCTTCATCCACTTCATGATTGGAGTGGTCGTTGTGATCGTTTGTTTTTAAAGGAATTAAATCCATGCCGCAGATAGGACACTTACCCGGTTTGTCCATTCTGATTTGAGGGTGCATAGAACAAGTCCAGATAGTGCCGCTTTTTTCGGATGCCGCTATCTCCTTTGAATGGTCGTGGGTTTCAGTTCTGCCAAATACCAACCATCCTAATAAAATGCCTGCCAACAGAATGAGTACAAACTGTGAGGCTCTGTTTTTAAATATATTTTTTAATTTTTTCATTTTTTTTATTTTTGATATGTATTAAAAGATGGTTAATTTTTCAATTGAAACTGCCATT
>LMZU01000022.1 GCA_001567245.1 Microgenomates bacterium OLB23 | reverse complement strand
AAAAAATATCACTGATAGGCTCATTCCCATTGTCTTCGCTATTGATCTATCCAACAAGATTAGTCATGTTCCCGGCACTACCTGGGGCGGGCACATAGAGATAATACATTCTCTCAACAGTAAAAAACAGTTAAATTCTACTGTAAGTAGAATTTTATCAAGAAGTTCATGAGTATACAATACTCACACTTCCTTGATTCTGTGGGTAATTTTTGATATCATGAGCGTATGTCTGTGTTGCTGCAAATTATTCTCGCAAATCTTGCAGTGAGCCTTGTTAGCTTTGTGGGACTGGCGACGTTGGTTAATAAGTCGTTTTTTTTCACAAAAAATGTACATCTTCTCGTTAGTTTTGCAGCTGGCGTTATGCTCAGCGCAGCATTTTTTGACATACTCCCCGAAGCACTGGAACACATGGATCTTCATGACGGTTTAAAGCTAGTTTTTTGGAGCATTATAGGTGCATTTATTGTAGAAAAGCTCCTATGGCACCACCATCACCATAACGACACACACGGCACAAAACCCACAACCTACCTCGTATTGCTCGGAGACACACTGCATAATTTTGTCGACGGACTTGCCATAGCAGCAAGTTTTATGGTCAACCCATTACTCGGCATAACCACAACAGCAGCTATATTGGCACACGAAATACCACAAGAGCTAGCCGACTTTGCCGTGCTCATTAGCACAGGAGTAGCACGAAAAAAAGCACTGTTGCTTAATTTTGTCTCAGCACTCGCCGCAGTGCTTGGCGGAATAGTAGGCTATTACTTTTTAGCCGGCACAGAAAATCTTACCCATCAAACTTTAGCAGTTGCGGGAGGTGTATTTGTATATATAGCCGCAGCAGATCTTATACCAGAGCTTCATAGAGAGCAAAAAGACGGTAATTTGTTTTCGCACATAGTACCACTACTCTTTGGTGTTGCCATACTTCTCATACTTTCAAACATCTTCGCTCACTAAGTATATATGTATTGAATGTTAAGGGGTACATTAGAACGAAGAATCTCTATAACAGCAGCAATAGAGCTTTCGCTCTATTGCTGAATATCCAATGATAGTTGAGATCTTATGCCATAGGGGCATCAAGACTGTCCCACATATCCTTACTCACAAACTTCGTAAGCTTCACTCCATCAAGCATAGCCTTAACAGCATATCTCACTTGGTGTGAACCAGATTTAGTTGTTCTCTCGTATTTGACTTTTTGAACTTGACTAGAAGATACCTTGACCTTCTTTCTGTTCTTTACGTCGTAAAATTCAATATCCATTTTTATTACACCTCCTTTCAAATTCATTTGAACTCAAACTAACTCATTTAAGTACATTTTTAGGGCTTTGTCAAGTACAAAATGAGGTATGATATTACTATGAGAAGAATTGTGATGGCGTTGGCAATGGTGATTTTTTTTGGGGCATATCCTGCAATAGTCAATGCTCAAGCAGCAGGAGAAAGCGCACCAAAAATTCCAGAGCAACAAGAGGCTATAATTGAGAAAATTACAGACGAAGTAACGGTAAGATTTCTTACAGGACCAGAGCGCAATAGAGTGGTAACCTTCCCTTATATGTCGCAAACGGTTCAGGGAAGAGACTATAAGCTGGTGACAGAGTAATGGTTGCCCAGGTCGTTAACGAGCTGGGCGATACACAATATTTTATTGTTGACTATGTGCGGCGCAGCGCATTACTCATGCTTTCACTGCTTTTTTGTGCTAGGCACAATTGTGATTGCGCGGTGGAAAGGTGTTGCTGCGCTTTTAAGCATGTGTTTTACATTTTTTGTGATATTTAAGTTTTTGTTACCGCAAATACTGAGCGGTCAAAACCCAATTATTGCGGCAATCATGACAGGTGTTTTCACCGTGCCGGTGACCTATTATGCATCACATGGGTTTAATTTAAAAACCCACTCTGCAGTATTGGGCACACTTATTGCACTTATTATTACAAGCCTGCTTGCCTTTTTTGCAATTGACTATGCCCATCTCACCGGCCTCTCAAGCGAAGATGCAGCCTTTCTCACTGTTATGGTAGAAGGAGGGCTTAATATGAAAGGCCTGTTGCTTGCAGGTATTATTGTCGGCCTGCTCGGCATTCTTGACGACGTTACCGTATCGCAGGCCGCCATTGTGTTTAAACTCAAAGAAAACGCACCGCACCTTTCTTTCAGCGAAATATATACACAGGCAATGGACATTGGTAAAGATCATATTGGCTCAGTGGTAAACACCCTTGTACTTGTATATGCGGGTGCAGCACTGCCCTTTTTGCTCTTGTTCATAGTGAATCAACAAACACTCGCAATGGGCATTAACTACGAAGTAATATCTGAAGAAATTGTAAGAACCCTAGTAGCAAGCATTGGCCTTATGCTTGCCGTACCTGTTACCACCTTTATTGCAGCATTGCAAAAAAAGATAACCTACATTGCTACGTGACATACGC
The DNA here is from genome assembly GCA_001567245.1 of Microgenomates bacterium OLB23. Taxonomy (GTDB): domain Bacteria; phylum Patescibacteriota; class Microgenomatia; order UBA1406; family HO2-37-13b; genus OLB23. The sequence continues at coordinate 19,851 of LMZU01000022.1, read as the reverse complement.
ACGAACCACCTGTGCAACATGCCTCGCCGGCTTCTTGACACAAACAATCGCCCATTTTGCACTTGCAATCTTCGCCGCAAGCACATGAACCAGAACAGTCGCAGCGCTCTGGCGAATGAGTTTCATGAGTATCGTGTGTATCTATATCCATATGAGTAATTAATAAAATTGATAATCCCCTTCATTGTACAGATTTATTTAATTTCTTCAACGTAAGCTACATTCATGAAGTACATCGTTATCTTACTAAGCGCGCTAGTCATAATTATGCTTTGTCGCAACCGTGCACACGTACTTCTTATTACTTCCAACTCTATGTATCCTGCCATTCGCGCGGGTGACATTACACTTGTAATTCACCACAAAAACTATCAAACAGCAGATATTATCGCATTTTATGCAAATCAGCAACAAATAATAGTACATAGGGTGATAAGCCAAAGCCCAGGCGCACTAATAACCAAAGGTGATGCGAATAGCACGATAGATCAACATACTGCAAATCCAGCACGGGTGCTTGGTAAAGTGATACTCATCATTCGTTTTTCACGTTTTAGAGAGTATGGGGAAGTTTTTAAGAGGAATTTAACAGAGCTTAAGTATAGTAACCATTAGGAAGGAGGTGAAAAAGATGAAAAAAACTTACAGTATACTCATACTACTAACAGTTATTGCAATAAGTACCTTTAAGCTCGCAGGTGCTTTTTTTTAGCAGCACCGCTACATCTAAAGACAACATAATCAGCACAGGCAGCTTAGATGCAGTTTTAACCGATTCAAACGAAACCAAGCTTATTACTGTTTCTAATAGTTGGAATGCTCTGGGCATTCTCCCGGGAGCCACACTGCCAGAAACAACAATAAAAATTCGCAATAATGGAGCAGCTAGCGCGCATCACTTAGATGTTAAGTTTAGTTATACAGGAAGTGCAGAACTTGCTAAAAAAATTGTTTTTACTAGCACTAATAACGGCCTAAGATTCGGCACCGGAACAAGCGATGCAAACTCTATAAATCTATTAACTACGCTTTTTGGAAGCACCGATGTAGATTACAGAATATTTCAGGGAATTTCGGGGAGTCCGTTCTCTGTAACTACTGTAGATGGTGCCGACGGCAGCCCAAGAGACAATAAAATATCATTATCTGAGCTTGCCGTGGTAGATAAAATACGCATTGAACCAGGAGAAGAAAACGGGGGCATAGCAGCAGGCAGCGAGGCAGTATTGTGGCTAAATGCGCGTGTTGAAGATTCGCTCACGCTACAAAATGAATCTATCAAACGTTACTATAGCATTTACACTCGATCAAGATGCCTCGCAGCTATAGGTTTAGGGTATATTCACCTACGTGGGTACGCGTAATATGATATGCAAGGGCAGGCACGCGAAGCTTTTCGCCAACGTCTACACAAAGTTGCCGCATATACAAACCCGATGAACCAATTACTTTTATAGAGGCCAGCGTAAACTCGCTGGCCTCTATAACATGTTTCTGTTTAGTCCAAGCATTTATAATAACTGACTGCCTAAAATTACCCTGCACCTGCAATATTCTCTTGATTACCTGATCAACAATGCCTTTGCCTGCAACTTGTTTTACCGATAACAACTGTATAGCATCAATGTAGCGCTCTTTGACGGGAATGTTAACTTCATGCAATTTACCCTCCCTAGCCCAGTAATATAATGGCTTGCCTCTTACGGGCTTAGATGAATATGGAGGAAATTTTTGATGAATGGTGCCAACAAATTGTGCTAGGCACTCCTGCAGCTGCTTTTTTTCTATTCTTGTATTTCGCACATTTTGTGGCACCCCCAACACATCGTAGCTATCTGTATATATGCCAAAAAGAACCTCCACAGTATATGACTTTTGCAGAAAAAGAAATTGATTACGCTCTTTGTTTGCCTCACCGATAAGCAGCAACAGCACACCATCGGCCATAGGGTCAAGGCGACCGGCATAACTTATCTTCTCATTGGCAAAATGGGGATACTGTGTCTTAAATTCAATAACAGCTTGCAGTGGGGTAATGCCCTCTCGCTTGTAAATTGCTTTAACCAAAGGTGAATGCGAATACGTAGATTGGTTCGTCATTGAACTGAATTGTAACACGACCTTGAGTGATTTCGGACAACTCAAGCAAGGTATAAAGCTTGTCTGCATTAACAGTAATGGTGCGTACTACTTTATTATTAAGCATCACACGCACCGCAGCTGGTTTTTGTGCATCTTTTGGTTTCATAACAAGGAATACCCTTTGTGATTGAAACATAAGATCTAGAGTAGAGCCGGCTGAAGATTCTGCATACTCAGAAGTAACCCTCCATAAACCTCCAAATGCAAAGAAATCTTGCTCGATGAATGATGGTATTGTGTACTTTGTACGAATATCGTTTTGAATTTTTTCAGGCGATGCGATGCGCTCCATTCTGCCATAACCAAGATATGTTTCGGGTGTTACGCGCGATGCAGGACTATTACTTTTTATTGCAACTACATCTTTTTTTACTTCAACGCCACTTTCGCCCAGCAACTTCTGTATCATGTGCTCTGTTTCTTCATATTTACCCTCTCCAAAGTGGGTGTAACGAATGTTTCCTTCTTTATCAATAAGGTAGTGTGCTGGCCAATAACGATTGCTGTAACTTGTCCATATGTGATAATCGTTATCTTGTACAACGGGGTATGTAATATTATATTCACGCATTGCAGCAAGCACATTCTGCTGGTTTTTTTCAAATTCAAACTCGGGTGTATGCACCCCTATAATTACAAATCCATCACTCTTATACTTTTCGTACCAAGAGGTAAGATAGGGAAACGTGCGAATGCAATTAATACAAGTATATGTCCAAAAGTCTACAAGCACTACTTTACCCTTAAGCATATCGAGTGTTAGCGGCTCAGACTGCAACCAGCGCGTAGCACCAGCAAAATCTCTGTTAGGTGCTGGTGTTTTCTGTGCACGTAAGTCGGGCACTATAACAGGCTCGCTGTTTCTAAGTTTTATAAGAGCCTCATCTACTTTTTTATTATTCTCTAATGCCGTAAGGCCAGCTCCATATTGTGGAAACACATCGAGAATGTAGGTTTGAAACTTACGATCAATGTTAAAGTAAATGAGGAACGCCGTCATTAAAATAAGTACTCCAAACGCTTTTTGAATGTGCGCAGCATTCTTCTTTAACGCAGGTAGTGTTGCCAGCGCACGCTTTCCTCCATATGCAATAAAGAAAAGCGGTAATGCGGTGCCAAGTGCGTATGAAAACGTAATCAAAACAAGCTCAAGGGTAATTTGGCTTGTCGCAGCAAGTGTAAGCACCGATGCTAAAATTGGCCCAACACATGGCGTCCAGATAATTCCCAATGTGATTCCCATTATAAATCCACCAGTAAACCCTGTTCGCTTTTTACCTTGTCCTATCGAACTAAAAACGCGAAGTGAGCCGCTCGAGCATTACCTGCAACTGCGGCATAAAAGTGCTCAGCCCAAACAATATAAGAAGGATCACCGCAACATTTCGGAGCACATCTGTTGATAAACCAAGTGCCCTGGCAAGAGAAAACGAAAATACTGCAAAAAATGTAAAGCTTGTAACAAACCCAATGATAACTCCAAGTGGTCTATGCTTTCCCGTAAGTAACGAACCTGACAATACAATGGGCAATATAGGTAATATACATGGTGAAAGAATAGTTACAAGACCTGCTAAAAAGGCAAATACAAGCAAAATCATATTTGCGCAAACTCTCCCTCAAGAATCTGAATTTCGGGCTTTGGGTTGCTATCGTTGTGTTCAAGTGTTAGTACAAAATGGGTATAATTGCTTAGATTTTCATCAGAAACATACACTATAGTCATTTCTTCATCGATAAGCACCACCTTACCAACACTTATCATGCTAAATGGCTGCTTTCGAATAAGCCATCCTTCGTAATAAAACCCCTCCCGCAGTTTTGGCATGGAGGCAAATGTACCATACAACTTAAAGCGCTTTAACGTTTCATCATAGTCAGTGCGTACAACTGCTTTTGTTTTACCTTCGGTAATATGACCATCCATATCTTTCCCCAGTGTTACATCAGAAAGCTCCACTACCCGCTTATAGTTGGTTAAATACACCTTTTCAAATAGGGTCTGATCGACCACTACAGACTTTGCATCTATAGTGGGCTTTGTTACCTGCATTCGTGCTGCAATTTCTTTATCGGCGTGCTTAAAGTTAGTTACAAAAGGCTGGTTTTTGCCCTGCTCCATGTGGGTTGCAACTTTTTGATAGCCAGTCAGCATCATATACAGTCCCAAAAAAATGAGCACTGCAGCAATGGGGTATTCGAGCATCGAAAGCTTTTTCATATAGTTTCTTGAAATATCATAGCATATTTTGTACTATTCACCATAGAATGATACTTATCATTAAGTTGCTGGTTAATACTCTTGCCGTTTTCTTAACCGCACAAATTCTTCCGGGTGTTGCAATTAGCGATCTAAAAACGGCTTTATTGGTAGCTATAGTACTGGCAGGTATTAATATGTTTATTAAACCGATTATCGTCATATTCACCCTACCTATTAACGTACTTACCTTAGGACTGTTTACCTTTTTTATTAATGGATTTGTAATATTGCTTGCCAGCAAAATTGTAGATGGCTTTAATGTGCCCAACTTCTGGCACGCAATGCTCTTTGCACTTGTGCTTTCGTTCATGAACTCTGTGCTTGTGTGGATAGTAAAGTAGCAATTAGCCTTTTTCGGGAACCCAAAAGTCTTCTCCAGTTATATTCCATTCCAGGCGTTCTTCGTCGGGCATTTCGGGGTTAAAATGCTGGTTTACAAAATAAAAAACCGTGGTTGGTTGATTAGAAAAATTAGCACCTCCATGTGCAACACCTCGTGGAATGTATACAAGCCGAGATTTACCAGCGCCCATGGCAATTTTTGGGTTTTACCAGAGGTAGGTGAATCTTTACGCAAGTCCCACAAACCTAAAAGCAAATACTGATGGGGAGGTACATACCATATATCTTCTTGATTGTAGTGCAGGTGCCAAGCCTTTATGCTACCAGGAAGCATTTCTGAACGATTAACCTGTAAAGGTTTAAAGCCGGGAATATCGAGAAAATTACCATCGTCTCCAAGTCGTGCAAGCTCTTCGAACATGCCATCTTGCGTAGAAAAAATGTTCTTGTCAATTACTTTAATGCCGTCTATAGATTCTTTTACCGAATAAGACTGCTTAAACACTTTGTCTTGAAAATCGTGAATGATGTCTTCAATAGTTAATTTTCGTGCTGACATGTTTTTATTATACCCTGAAAAAAATTAATGTACAGATGGGTCTATGGGGTTGTTAAGCAACGGCTTATCATCTGCGCTGCTTTCTAGCTTTATTTTTTCAACCACTTTTGAAAGTTGTCTTGTGCGGGTGCTATCTACTTTTTGATAGGTATTTGTTAATGTTTGAATTTGTCGTCCTAACGAGCTAAACTCTTCACTATACATGTCAAATTGTCTTTCAAACTCTTTTATGTGTCCCACAATTTTGTGAATATTTTTTTGATACACAAAGTTATCGTGTGCCTGGCGAATCATACGCAGTATGGCTGTAAAGCTAAAGGGCCCCGCAAGTACCACTTTTTTTGCCATTGCATCGGTCCAAAGATCTGACATCTTTTCATAGATGTACGAAAAAATCATTTCATTAGGCACAAATAAAATTACAAAATCAACAGTGTTTTCTTCGGGGTTAATATAGTCTCGAGTGCTTACTTGGGTTATTTTGGCTCGCACATCTTTAGCAAACTCTTTGTACAGCTGATCTTTTAACAATCGCTCATCTGTTTCGGCGGCCTTTTGGAGGTTTTGATATGGAAACTTTACATTCAACGTTAATACGTGTTTTGTCGGGCAAGAATATAGCAAAATCTGGGCGTGTCGAAGTAGACGCTTGAGCTTTGTTATATTCAAAATCTACACCTTTTACAAATCCAGCCATTTTTAGTAAATCTTCGGCAACCTGTTCTCCAAATTGGCCACGAAGCTGATTATTGGTAAGCACTTTGCGTAGCTGTCGGTAGTGGTAGATAGCTCTTTAGTAATTTTTTCGTGATCCTTTATTTGTTGAAGAATAGATTGTGCTGTGCGCTCGCGCTCATTCATGTCGCGCTGTATACCCTCTATAAGCTTTTCGATCATGAGGCGCTTGTTATCAAGATCGGTTTTTATTTCTTTCTTCTCTGCTCCGAGCTTTTCGTTGGCCAACGAAATAAGCTGCTCACTTGCGCTTTGTAAAACTTTAGGGAACATTTCTGTAAGGCGTACTTCTAGCTCCTCAGAAATACGTGCATCTTTTTTGCGTGCAAGAATAGTTTGAATAACAATAAACGCAGCAACAGCACCAATTGCAATACCTAAAAAGAGTTCTACTGACATTTGGCTATTAGTATAGCAGAAGAAAATTAAAGTTAGATTAAGTTGGAGCCTTCGAAGATTTTTGGCTTAAGCCAATTAGAAGAACTGGCACTTTCTTTATTTTCTGCTGTACCAGGTTGCACCATATTTTGTACATCTTCTGGACTTTGAGGCATTGAAGGTTCTACCTGCTGTGGCTGTGCCACTGGCTGTGGCTGTGGTTGTGGCTGTTGCTGAACGACAGCTGGAGGTATTTGGGTTGGCTGCACTGGCTGAATTGGCTGCATAGGTTGCACCGCTTTGCGTACAGCCCCGGCATTCAACAAAAAGGCGCTAGATTCAAACGTGTCTGCAGTTACTGCATGTGCCATAAAACTATTGGTGGCAGACACAATACCCGAATACAAATTTGTTGCGATGTCTTTATCGAGTTTTGCATTGAGCGCGCGGAGCAAATCGGTAACTATTTCACTCATAGATGCAGCTTTCTTATCCACCAGGTTTACTGTGCCATAGTTATTGTTAGTAAAATGACGGTCAACATTAATAATTTCTACACCAGTAAATTTATCTTTTTGACTGTTGTACAAATTACCAAGTGCCTGTAGGGTAGGGGTATATATGGTAATAATAACATCGGCTTTGCCACCACTATAGTTAAATTTAACTTGTGTGTGATCAAGCTTTGGCATACCCTCTTTAGGAGATATGAGCAAATTAAATCTATCACCCTCTATATTGTAGGTAACCTTGTCTACAGCACCCTCGGTATACGGAAACGATACGCTCAACGTATTGCCCTCGGTAGAGAGCTGATTTTGAATTTTATCTTGTCCTGCAAGCCCAAATTGGGCATTTACCTCTTCGGGGGCAGCAATGCTTACCTGTTTACCCATGTGCAGCAACGTTAAATACAAAGCCGTCGCAGACGCGACTGCATCGAGGTTGGGGTTTTGTGGAAGACAAATCGCAATAGATTGCTTCTCATTGAGAATCTGCGCTATACGTGCAGATTCATTGCTTTTTCTCATATACTATAAGATTTTATCACATCACCCTGAAGTATGTCAAGTTGGGGGTCAAAAAAGCAGGCCACCCTCTTCGTCTTTCTTAATGCTTTTTTACCGATTTGGCGCGCTGTTTTATTGATGAGAGCAACGACTCACCCTGCGAACGCCCTTCTCGGAATACTTCTACTCTATCGTGCTCATCTAGACGTCCTTTGAGAACTTTTACTCCTGCAATTTTACTTCCATCTATTGTGAAGATTGTCACAATTTTAGCCTCGCCTTTAAAGCTTTTTTCTTTATCTTCACGCTCCTTGAGCAGGTCGGATACCTCGGTTAACTCCTCAAGCAGTTTATAGATTATATTATAGGTCTTTATAACTACCTTTTCTACGCCGGCTACTTGTTCTATTTGCTTGCTGGGTTTTACGTTAAAACCTATAACAACTGCTTTTGCAACTTTTGCCAAAAAAATGTCAGAGTTGGTAATATCTCCCACTCCAGAAAGAATAATTTCGATAGATTCACTTTTTGCTAAAGCGGGGAGCAGAGCTTCTAGTGAGCCCTGTGCATCGGCTTTTATAACCAATCGAAGCTTTTTACCCTCTTCCTCGAAAAATCCGGTAAAATCATGGGCTTGTTTAGCCTCAACCTGCGGAGCAGCAGTTTCGCTTGGTCTTGCTTTTGTAAGCATTGCCCCAACTTCTGGTGCCTCTTTAAAACCCACCAACACAAATGGCATAGATGGGCGTACCTCTTTTACCTGCATGCCCCTATCATTTAATAGTGCTCTAATTTTTACCTCCTTTTGCCCTGCAAATATTGTTTCTGCTACTTTAAGCATGCCATTTTTGATAATACATGAAGCAGTAATGCCCGATTTTTCTTGTTGAGTTTCTATAATAAATGCTTCAAGCTCAGAGTTATCATCGTAAGTAAGTTCTTTTTCTGAGGCTATGTAAAGAACCCCTTCGAGCAGATCGTTAATGCCGGTACCTGCTTTTGCCGAAATCTCGACAACAGGAATTGTGCCGCCAAACCCTTCTACCTGTACACCATGCTTTGCCAGATCTTGCTTTACACGAGATATGTTGGCCGTTTGCAAATCTACTTTGTTCATGGCAACAATAAAAGGAATTCCTGCCTCTTTTATGTGCGAAATAGACTCTATTGTTTGCGGCATAACCGAGGCAGTAGCATCTACTATTAGTATGGCAATATCAGCTGCCTGTGCGCCTCGCATTCGCAGCTTAGTAAAGGCCTCATGCCCTGGAGTATCTATAAAGGTAATTTTTGTAGTGTGGTAGCCTTTAATTGAGGTTTCTGCTTCGTACGCACCAATTGACTGCGTAATGCCACCCGCCTCTTTTGCAGTCACTGTGGTTTTACGAATGTAGTCAAGCAATGTCGTCTTTCCATGATCTACATGGCCTAATACAACTACAACTGGAGGTCTATATTGTTGCGACATATGCGACTCGTGTGGTTAATTATGCTGTGGGTTCCTCGGTCTGCTCTGACTCAGGCTGTTCAGCTTCTTCTGGTGTTTCTTGAGTTACCTCAGGTTCTTTACCTTCAGTTTGAATTTGAACAATATCAAGTTCATAATCTACCAGTTTTGAGGCTAAATTTACATTGACACCATTCTTGCCAATTGCAAGTGGTGCTTGCTCTTCGGTTACAATAACTTCTGCTCTTTTGTTCTTTTTATCAAGCTTGATTGTTTCTACAGTAGCTGGAGAAAGAGCCTCTCGAATAAAAGTTTCGTCATCTTCGTTATATTGAATAATATCGATTTTTTCGTTGCCTCCGAGCTCGTCGGTAACCGACTTTACCCGAATACCCTTTTGTCCTACACAAGCTCCAACAGGATCAACACCCTGCTGATCTGAATGCACCGCAATCTTGGTACGATCACCTGGCTCACGAACAACACGATAAATTTTTACCGTGCCACTTGCAATTTCGGGTACCTCTTTTGCAAAAAGTTCATTAACTAGGTTAGGATGTGCTCGTGAAAGAATAATGCGCGAGTTGCCAAAATGGTCTTCTTTAATCTCTTTAATATACACTGTGAGTGTATCGTTAAGACGATATTGCTCGTTACGAATTTGCTCTTCAACAGGCAAAATGCCCTCTGCTTTACCAATATCAAACGATACAAACCTTCCTTCAAAGCGAATTACGCGACCTCGAATGATAGTGCCAACCTGGCCAGTATAGTGCTGTACAATATGGCGCTTTTCTGCCTCACGAATTTGCTGCAAAATAACTTGACGTGCAGTTTGTGCGGCGATGCGCCCAAACCCTGGGGGGGTAATGTCTTTGTCGTCTTCAAAAATATGCATTTCGCCTGAATCTTGATTTATTTTTACTTCAAGGCTAGTGGTAGGTTCTTCGCCTTCGGCGACGTCTAACCCAGGGTGATTTTTACCGTAATCTTTAAGATAAGCTGCCATGACAGCTGCTTTAATAGAGTCGACAACATCTTGCGGCGAGATACCTCGCTCTGTTGCAACCTGGTTTAGCGCTAAGAAAAATTCACTTTTTACTACTGTCATAATGGGGTAATTGTAGCACAGTGCAGATAAAATTTAAACAGAAACACTATTCTGAGGCGTTCCTTTGAGATAAGCCGCTATATTCTGCAGTGAGGTTGTAAGAATTGTATGAATTGCCTCTTTGCTATTAAAACGCGTTATGGGGCGTCACAATAACCTTTGGATGACGCACCAGCACATGATCCATAACGAGTGCTTGCAGGTCTACTTTTTGCGAAATTCGCTCGATATAAGCTCGGCTTCTTCGTTGAGCACCGATTCTTCTTCGAGCACGTCTAATCCAACCCCTGCGAGTATGCCTTTATGAAGGCCAATTATGAGCGCCTGCGTTTCTACAAGACCGCCCCGAGCAGTGTTAATGAGGTATGAACCCTTTTTCATTGTGAGGATATTTTTGTTGATGAAGTGTGTGGTTGTAGGGAGAAGTGGAAGGTGGAGGGTTACTACATCTGATCGCTTGAGAAGCTCATTAAGCTCAACATACTCAAGGCCAAGCTCTGCTGCAAGCGTATCATCATGACTACGGTTAAATGCAAGGATTTTCATATTGAACGCCCGGGCAATTTTAGCAACTTCTTGGCCAATTTTGCCAAGGCCAATAATGCCTATGGTTTTGTGCTCCAAATCCATACCGGTAAGCCCGTGATTGTCAAAGCTACCCAAGCGTGTAAGTGCGACGGATTCATAAATCCGTCGCGTCAAAGATAAAATTAAAGCAAAGGTAAACTCGGCGACCGTTCGGTCGCCGTAGCGCGGAACGTTACACACAACAATATTGTTTCGAGCACAATATTTTGCATCAACATGATCAAACCCTGTTGATCGTGTTGCAATACATCGGAGCTTTGGCATTTGTACCAATACAGAGCTGTTTAGTTGTGAATATATAAATGTAGATACCACTTGTAGGTTTTTATATTTCTTGGCATTTTCTGCGACTAGCTTTTCTGAAGATATGAACGCATGGGGAAAGTGCTTCTGTATTATCGGAACTTCCCAATCATTTACTTCAAAGAAGCCAATATCCATTCTTCTATGCTATAATTTTGCGTGCTGCTTTGCAATAAACAGCAATACCAGGGGTACTCAAGCGGCCAACGAGGGCAGACTGTAAATCTGCTGGCAATTGCCTACGAAGGTTCGAATCCTTCCCCCTGGACCAAGTAGTGCACATTTAGAACTTCCCAGAAACGTGACAGCCATAAATCGTGAATGGCCTAACTAGGAAAGTGATATACTTACCTTATGAATAAGGTCTCAACGGGTTTAAACGGCGCCCTTGCTTTATTTGGAGCGGCTTTTATTTATTCTACATTCGGTATTCTCATTCGTCAACTTGCAACAATGTTTGGAGACGGCGCTCAATCTGCTGCAAGGTTTTTGCTTGCTCTTGTATTCATAACACTATTCATGAGCATAAAGAAGGAAAAGGCAGTGCTACCAAAAAAAGCCGTGATTCGAGCAAGTCTTTTAGGTATTACTTTCGGAGTTGTTCTTCTGCTTTTCACCATCTCAGTGAACACTACAAAGATTGCCAATAGTGTCTTCCTCCTCTACGCTGGTAGTATTATCTCTTCGCTCATTATTGGGACATTTATTTTCAAAGAAAAATTAACGGCAATAAAAATTATTGCGATTGTCATTGCACTATTTGGCTTGCTTATGTACTCAAATGCCTTGCTTTCAGTGAGTATTGGTGTCGTGACTGGATTTGCTTCTGGAATATTCGATGGAATTTCAAATTCACTCAGAAAAAGTTTAAAAGGGTTTAGTCGGAATAAACTTCTGCAATATCAGTTTGCAATTGGCGGAGCCTTTCTTCTTCTTACGACCCTGATTACTGGGGAACAAATAATCAAGGAGGTATCTCTCCTTCCAATACTTGTACTTATTGTTTTTGCTCTATTACAGGTTGGCCTAGGAAACCTCCTTCTTTATGGCTTTCAGCACTTTGATGTGAATATTGGCACTGTCATTCTGTCGATGGAGCTGTTCTTTGCTTCTATAATGGGTTTTCTGCTTTTTCGTGAAGTTCCTACATCAAAAGAATTGCTCGGAGGGCTACTCATTTTTGTGGCATCAGTTTTAAGTGCAGTCGATTTTAAAGAACTATTTTCAAAAATAAAGACTTCCTAGTTTTTGGTTAAGAAGTTTTGGCTTTGTTGATAAAAAAGTTGTGGATACTTAATTACACTATCCCAATCCAAAGTTCGAAAATTATCCCATCTTGTGGACAGGATGTCCTCCTACTTGAATAGTATCCTATAGTATGGTATACTGCTGTATCCGAAGTTGCATGAGGAGGGACCAATGGAAACCGAAATCGTGCAAGGAAGCGTCCTGAACGACGGCTCCTTAAAGATCGGTGACGTCGTGCTCATCGTCAACCGCTTTGGCAATGAGCAGCCTTTCATGGTAATTCGAATAATCTCCACCAATGGAGCACATTCGTCCACCTAAACGCTCAATTTGAAAATAATTTAGGTGATTCAATCACATAAAAAGTTCTAACATCATCCTCTCGCTTGAACACACCCTGTCTAAAAGCACAATGTTATACTTAACATAGAATGAACTATGTGCTCGGTGCAAAAAATTGCAGGAATAATACTCGTAATAAGCCTTATGAACGGACTGTCTTTTATGGCTGGTACATATTATGGCCAGCAGCAGCAAAGTGAAATAATCGAAACATACCCCACCAGTGTGCCCATGCCCATAACCACAACATATATTTCACCACAACCAGTTATAACCGATAGATTTATAAATACCGCACCGGTGGCAATTTATAGTATTTCTCCAGCCTCTGGACCGGTTGGAACAAAAATTAGCATCAAAGGTATAGGCTTTACTTTGGCAAGTAATACAATTGTTTTTGGCCTTGCAGAACCCGCCATGTATCCAAACTATCAAGGTTCGGCAGACGGTACAGAACTAGAGTTTAGAGTGCCAGAAAAGCTTTTAAGTGGATATTACAATTTGTATATTAGCAACGAAAACGGCACCTCAAATGTTGCAACATTCACCATAACTCCAGGCACAACTACAGCTGGTAAATGCTCATCTGATAGCGAGTGTCCACCACGCAATGGGTGTATTCTGTATCAATGCGCAAGCGGAGAGTGCAGAAGCATTAATATGTGTAATCAAACGCAATAAAGCAATCTAACATAAAAGAAAGCGCTGGGGTTGCCAGCACTTTTCTAAAGGTTATTGGGTGTCATAACTACCTTTTACTTGCCTCCGCACAATTTACAATATGACTTATGTGTTGCCAACTCGTATGCCGCAGAAACACCAACGAGCACATACACGAGCTTTTCTACCATTGGCATTGTTCCGAGTAAAGTATTGACAAGATTTAAGTCAAAGAGTCCCATAAGGCCCCAGTTAAGAGCACCAACAACCATGAGGACGAATGTTACATGATGTAGTTTCATAGTATTCACCCCCTCTCTAAGCTGTTTACAGCTATCTTTATTGTGCTTTATTCCTACAGAAATACAAGTACTGTTTTTTTACCTCGTTTACACCTAAAAAGCGGAGCAAATCATAAAACATGTGAACATCTTTTTTTAACACCGGTAATGAATCCTGCTTTAATAATCCATGGCACGCTTAAACCCGAATTTGGCATCCAGCCTGTACTAAGATTGTGATCTAGTGCATACTTGTTAAGCGCTGCCTCAATTTGAAAGCCTTGAACCGATTTGTGCAGCGCCTTTTTTTAAAAACATCTGTGCGCACAATGCGCTCTCCAGATATAAGAATATCGCCACGCAGAAGCTTTACATATGGCTTGTGGCGCGTTCTGCGCATGACAATCATGTCGTATGTGCCTTTTTTTGCTACGCTCAATGCATTATCTAGCTCGCTTAGCTTTAGCCCATGCAAATCTGCATCTAACATAAGCACATACTCTTCTGTTACATGCGCGAGCCCTTTAATAACTGCCCGGGTTTTACCCAAATTCTTTGGATTTGTAATTAAATTTACCTTGGGATACTCATGAGCAACTATGTCACCGGTGGCATCGGTAGAACCATCGTTAACACAAATTAAGCGGTCAAGATACTGCGATTTTGATGCAATATTAAATACTTTTCTAAGCCTTGGCGCCTCATTGTAGCAAGGAATAATGCAGGCAATACTATTTGCTGAATTCATACGTTCAATTGTACGATACAATAAATAGCATGGGGTACATAAAAGTTACTCTCATCGTGGTGCTGACCATAGGTATTTTGGTTCTAAATTGGTCAGCACTCAACAATCTTGTCCGTGGTAACGGTGATGCTATAAATGACTACATCACTTTAGCCACAACAACCCCAATGATGCTATTGGTTATATATTACGTGTGCACCGATAAGTTTTCGCGTTAAAGCTAAATTTGCATTATTATGACCACACACGATGAATTTCAAGCACATCTTCAAAAAGAACATGATATTTCGCCATTCTCTGTATATTTAAAAGAAATTGTCTACGGGGGCATAGACGGTATTGTGACTACTTTCGCCGTTGTCGCAGGTTTTTCGGGCGCCCAAATGGGTGCTGTAGACCCAGGTCTACCAACACTTGCAGTGCTGCTTTTTGGCTTTGCAAACCTCTTTGGCGATGCAAGCTCAATGGGACTTGGCAACTTTCTTTCTGTGCGCGCCGATCAAGACGTGTATAAAAAAGAGCTTAACAAAGAATTGCACGAGATTGCGCACAATACCCAGTTTGAAGTTGCAGAAACCAAATACATGCTCGAAAAAAAAGGCTTTACAAAAGCGCAGGCCAATACCCTTACCGGCATTTATGCTACCAATAAAAACTACTGGGCCGAATTTATGATGAAAGAAGAGCTAGACATGCCCAACCCACTGGGAGAAAATCCAACATTAACAGCTATTACCACAACCATCTCGTTTATTTTTTTTGGAGCAATTCCCCTTGTACCCTATGTGCTACTGCAGGGTTATCATATAAACCAATTTGCTGTATCACTTTCATGCGCACTTGCAGCATTGGTAACACTTGGCCTGCTGCGCTGGAAAGTTACCGGCCAAACTTTTATGCGCTCAGTTGGCGAAACTGTTTTAATAGGAAGCATTTCTGCTGGCGTAGCATATGCAGTAGGCACATTGTTTCGTGCATAATACTATCTAATTAAGGCTTGTATTTTGTTTGTGCAGTTCGTAAGATGTAACTATATGATCTATTTGTATATAGGAAAGCGCTCTATCAAGCTATTGAGCCTGTCTAAAACTATACTTGGCCAATTTAATCCTACACTTTTTAACAAAACCCATAGTACAGATTTAATCACCAATGGAGCGGTGTCTGGCGTAGATCTTGTTGCAAGTGCAGTAAAAGAAGGGCTCACCAATGCACAGCCAATGGCTGTTCAAGACAAAGAGATCACACTTATTTTGCCACAAGAAGTTTTTACATACGGTAGATTCAACATTCCTGCAGACATTTCTGAAACGGCAATAATGCCATTTTTGCAAGATAAAGTGCGCGCAGAGTTACAAATTTCTATTGAATCTGAACAAGCCGATTTTATTATTACCCATCAAGAACAAGAAAGTGTTGTATTGTTTTATGCCTTAAAAAAAGAAGCGTTTTTAGAATATCAACAGATATGCAAATTGCTACAACTTAAACTTATTAAGATTATCCCCGAAACCCTTGCATACTTTACATTGTTCGAAAAGACCCTGCGTAAAGATAAAAAGGAAAAAAATTATTTACGGTGTATATCGAGAAGAAAACTCTTTTGGCTATCTTTTTGACTCACTCGGACTAGTATCTGCCGAGCGATTTATGTTTGAAACAGACATGAAGCCGGCAGTAAAAAAAGAAAATAGACGAGCTTAATAAAGAAGATGCAAAAATAAACCGCCTCATTCTTTCTGGCTCAGAATCTAAAAAAAGTGCGCCAAGACCTTTTTACCAAAGACGTAGGCGCGTGGACCAACCCACTAGAAAAAATTGTTGACAACTTTTATCAAGATTATCTAAAAATGATTGTTGCAAATAGCAATACTATGTTTCCTGTATTAGATTACGACGCGTGTTTTGGCGCATTTATTTTTGCACAAGAGCACAAAGACTTTTCATTAACAAAGTCTCAACTCTCACCTGTGAGTATGCGCCGCATGAGCGCTCCTTCTATTAACATGTCGTTTCTGTCGGGAATATTTAACTTTAAATCGCTTGGTATATTTTTAGTTTCATTTGGAGTTTCGTTTGGTCTTATTTTTGGATTCTCCAATATGAATATATCTACGCTTAAGTTTCAATTGCCTTTTCAAATGGGTGGCGAAACCAAGCAAGCACAAGTTGAACCTACTCCAGAGCCAACAGCAACCCCTGAACCTACGCCTTCTATTGAGCGCGCCGATATAAAGGTAAAGATTCTCAATGGTTCAGGGGTAAAGGGTAAGGCATTAGAAATTAAAGAGGCATTGCAAGAAGCTGGATATACCGATGTGCTCACCGGCAATGCCGATAATTTTGATTATGAAACATCTGAAATTCAAGTTAAAGCTGATAAATCTGATGCATTTATTTTGCTTAAAGAAGATCTTAAAGATTTTGCAACACTCAAAAAGGCCGAGACACTCGACGAAGATGACACAGCCGATGCAGTGTTTATTATTGGAGCAGATATTCTATAAGTCTTACCCATAAGCTCTTTAGCAAATTTCAACGCTCTATTCGTTGTATAATATGGCCATGGATGAACACAATGTTGAAGACCTTAAAAATCGCCTCGATGCTTTACTTGAAAAAATTAGTGTAGACAATCTTAAAACACGATTAAAAGACCTGGAAGCAAAAACATACGACGATGCCTTCTGGACCAACTACGAAGAAGCAACCGAAGTTTCTCAAGAAATATCTAACTTAAAAAAAGACATTGACGATGGAGAAATGATGCAGCTCTTATTTGAAGAGGAACAATATGACGAGCTGCAAAAAATGGTGCGCGATTATGAGATTAGATTGTTCCTTTCTGGTCCATATGACAAAAAAAATGCACTTGTTGGCATTCATGCGGGCCAGGGAGGCACAGAGGCAATGGACTGGACATCAATGCTGTATCGCATGTATACGCGCTACTTCGAGCGAAAAGGGTACACCTATGAAGTGCTTGACCTTATTGAAGGTGAAGAAGCTGGTATAAAGAGTGTGGTAATGAAGGTTAAGGGGAGCTTTGTGTTCGGCTACATGAAAAATGAGGCTGGTGTTCATAGGCTGGTGCGACAATCCCCCTTTAATGCCAGCGGCTTACGGCAAACATCTTTTGCGCTTGTTGAGGTTATACCAGTCATTGAAGACAAAGAAATTCATATTGGCGAAGAAGATTTAGAGTGGCAGTTTTTTAGATCGGGCGGCCACGGCGGGCAAAATGTTAATAAAGTATCCACCGCCGTGCGGCTTATCCACAAACCTTCAGGCATTATGGTTACCTGTCAAAAGGAGCGCAAGCAAGAGCAAAACAGAGAAATTGCGCTGCAAATGCTGCGCGGCAAACTGTGGCAAATAGAACAAGAGGCGCGCGATAAAAAAATGGATTCATTTAAAGGGCCAAAACAGGCATCATGGGGTCTTCAAATAAGATCTTATGTGCTGCATCCCTATAAACAAATTAAGGATCTTCGCACAAACCACGAAGACAAAAACCCCGACTGGGTACTCGACGGATATCTAGACGAATTTATAGAAGCTCGCTTCGCTCGGCGGCATAACACACCGTACATCACCCATTTAAAAACGCTCCATATTCTGGTATGCTTTTATCATGAAACCTGTTGAGAATGAGGTGCAAATGTCAAATGAGCCACATTCAGAACATATAGTTCATAATCTATCAGTTGCCACACAACACGAAGATATGTCACTCGGCAAAAACGTTTTCTATATTAGGCTTGGTTATTGTGTTAGGAATTGTCTCTGGCTTTGGTTTAAGCTATATCGGAAAAGCTCGCAGCGCAGCATCTACAGACAAAACAACAAAAATAAGCGGCGGCGACAGCGCTGATGTAAAAGAAACAGCAGGTATAGTAGATAAAAAAACTTTTAAAGATTCTGCCGAAGGCACTATAGAAGAGGGTGGCGATAAAAGCGGTGAAGGAAGTTTTAAATTAATTCGACCAGGCGGCGAAGACCAAACAGCCTATTTAACCTCAAGTACAGTAGATCTGTCAGAGTATGTCGGCAAAAAAGTACGCGTCTACGGCGAAACCTTTTCCTCACAACACGTCGGCTGGCTTTTGGATGTAGGCTATGTCGAAGTTCTCAAATAACAAACCATGATCGTTTTTAACGACGTGACCAAAACGTATACAACCGGCACCATTGCTCTCAACAAATGTCTCGTTTGAGGTAGAAGATAATGACTTTATATTTCTTGTTGGGCCTTCAGGAGCTGGCAAAACCACAATCTTAAAAATGATACTTCGTCAAATTGTGCCATCTAGTGGGAGCATTGCAGTTAACAACATAGATCTTACCAGTAAAAACTTTGGAGAAGAAGACAGGCTTCAGCTGCGACGGTCTATAGGAGTAGTGTTTCAAGATTTTAAGCTGCTCTTTGATAAAAATATTATTGAGAACATAGCTATTGCACTTAAAGTAACCGGCGCCCCCCGCGAACGCATAAAATCAGAAGTAGAAGAAGCTCTCGCACTTGTGGGCCTTTCTAGTAAAAAACTTATGTTCCCTGTGCAGCTCTCCGCAGGAGAGCTGCAGCGTGTTGCAATAGCTCGCGCAATTATTGGTGATCGCAATATTATTCTTGCCGATGAGCCAACCGGCAATTTAGACCCCAAAACCACATGGGAAATAATGAAAATTTTTAAAAAACTCGAAGGCAATAAAACAATTCTCATTGCAACGCACAATGTAGATATTGTAAACAGCTTTAAAAAGCGCGTCATTACCCTTAATGATGGAAAAATTACCAAAGATAAGCGCGAAGGCAAATACGAACTATGAACGATTTTATTACGTCAATAAAAAGAACACCTTATCAATCGCTTGGTTCGTTTCTTATTCTGTTTTTTACACTATTCTTGGCGCTTTTTTTCTTTAATATCATCTCATTCTTTCACGGCATGCTTTCGTACGTTGAAACCCGTCCCCAGGTAATTGCGTACTTTGACGTAAAAGCCAAAGAATCTGACATATTAAATCTTAAAAGCCAATTAGAAAAAACCGGCAAAACCACATCGGTACACTATGTTTCGCAGGCAGAAGCACTTAAAATATATAAAGATCTTAACCAAGATAATCCACTTTTGCTTGAAATGGTTTCTGCCAATATTTTACCTGCATCACTGGAGGTATTTGCTACAAAACCTGTATACCTTGCCGAGCTTGCAGAGTTTATGCAAAGCCAGCCTATTGTTGAAGAGGTAAATTATCAAAAGAATATTGTCGATCGACTTGTTGCGCTTACCAATATTCTTCGGCAGGTATCTATTGCACTTTTAGTGCTGCTTATGACCATAACAGTTACTGTGCTTATTACTACAACCGCATTTAAAATATCGGTCAAGCGCGAAGAAATTGAGGTTTTGCAACTTATAGGTGCATCTAAGGGCTACATTCGTAAGCCATTTATTGCCGAAGGCATGATGTTTGGTGTAATTAGTGGCACGGTTGCTTTTATACTGTTTTATGGAGTATTTTTTTACTTTCAACCCTTTCTTACGTCTTACCTTACAGGCATTCCACATCTTTCGTTAGGCGGATTAGACAAGTACAATATTTTTTGTGTTTCCGCCAAGTCTCGAGTTTATTTCTTCTTTCATACATTTCTTACCGTTTTCTTTGGTGCCACTATTGGTTTTATTGGCA
>LMZU01000021.1 GCA_001567245.1 Microgenomates bacterium OLB23 | reverse complement strand
CTGAAAGCAAGAAATGATAAACATATTTGATCTAAGTAAAAAATTCTGCAATCTATTTTCTAAAAAACAATGGATGCTTATTGGGGTAGTCTTTGTTCTTTTTGCACTAACCAGACTTATCAAATTAGATGGATTCCCAATATTTTCTGACGAGGGCATTTATATTCGATGGGCAAAAGTAGCTTGGAAAGATGCAACCTGGCGGTTCATTTCGCTAACCGATGGGCGACAACCTTTACAAACATGGGCAACTATTCCTTTTCTTAAGCTTTTTGAACACAACGCATTGCTAGCTGGGAGACTTTTTGCTGTTACAGCAGGTTTTATTTCTTTAACTGGTGTTATTACCCTCGCTAGGTATCTTTTTTGGCGCGCACACTGCAATTATTGCAGGATTTTTTGTATGTAATTACACCTTACTTTTTGTTTTATGATCGCATAGCTCTTGTAGATTCGGCGGTTAATGCCTCTACGCTGTGGATTTTTTTCCTTTCTATTGTGCTTGCACGTACGAGAAGGCTTGATGTGGCATTAATTTTGGGCTTTGTTAGCGGCTTTGCTTTGCTTGCTAAATCATCTATACGCTTGTACATGGGTTTAGCTATTTTTGCTGCATTGTTTATTCTATGGCAGAATACTGAACATACTATTAAGAGTTCTTTGTTGGCTCTCAAGAAAATTATCTTCTCTGCATCAGAAAGAATGGCACGATTTCAGCAGCTTGTTAGCTTTTTTGTGTTATACGGTATTGTTGTTGCACTAGCTATGTTGATTTATAATGTGCAGCGCCTTTCGCCTTTTCTGCATTTTTGTCGAAGAGAAAAATAAAACTTTTTATACTAACCAAAGAAGAGCTCTTAACAAAGCCGTTTGAGTTATTTTAGTCATAATTATTTTTGATCTTCCTTATTATATTTTTGCTGAAATGGGTTATGTGGTTGCTGCACTTGGTGTTGTTGGGTTAATACTTATGTATCGTAAATACAAAGCAGAAGCATTGTATTTTAGTATTTGGTTTATTGGCGCATATTTAAGTATTTCTATGGTTGCAAGAGTTTTGTTTCCGCGATATGTGCTGTCTTTGGGTGGCTTGTTACTTATTCCTGCAGCATATTGCATAACACAGCTTAAAAGCACACTTCAGCGTTCAATAGTTTTTATTGCTATAGTACTGTCAGTTGTCTATTTTAACTACACAATTATGTTTGATTATGCGCGTATACCATTCCCGGCCATCGACAGAGGTCAATATTTAGAGGCATGGCCGGCAGGCTGGGGAGCAAAAGAAATTATCCTAATGGCACGTGAAATGTCGTATAAAAAGCCTGTGCTTATAGTTGCAGAAGGCAATTTTGGCATGAGCCATGATGTGTTAGATACATTTTTACTCCCGGGTGATGCTATTACAATAAAGCCATATTGGCCACTAGAAAAACCCCAACTTGAGCTGCATCAAAAAGACATAGATGCATATGAAGTACTTGTGGTGTTTGCACATAGAAGGGAGTTCCCATTAGACTGGCCAATAGAACTCGTTGCTGCTTATGATAAGCCGGGAGATGTGTCGGAGCTTTCTGTATATAGGCTTTTACCTGGTACTACTTTTCCTCCCCAACGATAAATAAAGAAACGAAAGAAAATATACCCAGGCCACAAGCGATAGTGCCGTTGCAATTTTTTGTATGGGAGTAGAAACGTAGCGCACATCAATAACATGCTTTCCTGATGGTACAGAAATACGTATGAGCTTGTAGTCATTGTTGTCGATAATAGGTACTTCTTTATCATTCACATACGCTTTCCAACCAGGAAAATTAAATGTATGAAGTTGTAATAAAAATGGTGTTGTGGCTTGTGCGCTAAATCGCTTATGGTCAAAGCGTTGTGCAAGCGATTGTACTGTTGCTTCGCCCTCAAGAATATCGTGCGTTGCACTATTTACATGCTGCTCATCTATATCAAAAGCTGTAGTGTTATACAAGGTTTTTTTTGTTTTTACACCCTTTGGAGCGAATTCAAACGAGGTGCTGCTTATGCGCCAGGCAATTTCTTTAAAAGTTGTCCGCTCAACGTCTGTTGCATTAGTAAACTGTTGAGGGGTAAAGTACTTAAACTGGACTGCAAAGATTACAAAGCATATGAGTGCAGCACTAAAAAATTGTACTTTGCGAAGAGTATGTGCAGGCAATAGTGGAATGTAGCTAATAAGGTAGACAAATGTTGCAGCAAATACAGACAAAAAGAAGGTAACGAACGCCATAAATCGCCACGGAAATTGTAAGTATTGCAAATACTTTGTAAGGTCCCAGACAGGCTTGCTGTATGGCAACATGAGCGATATGCTTATAAAGAGCATTGTGACAATAAATAAAGTAATGTGTACAACGTGCTGTGAGATCTTGTGTTGAGTAGATTTTTTTAGTAGATACGCCCACAGCACTGCAGCTGCTGCCACCAAGAGAATATAAGGTTTATTTATCTGAAAAGACAATCCATCGCCCAAGCCTTGTACTGATCCTCCAAAACCCCAAGGCGAATACCATAATTGCTGAGGGTATACAAAGTGGAGCGCATACGATGCAAGCTCGCGCAACAAGATGGCATCTACAAGAGTGTGTGATCGCTCAATCATAGAGGGTAGCCAAAAGAATGCGCTCAATAATAGCCCAGATAACATAGCTAGTAATGAGTTTAAAAGAAAGGTGTGTCGATGCTCCTTTGTTGTTGAGATGTAGAGTGTGAACACATATGTAACAATAAAAAAACTTGCCGGCAGGGCGACGAATGGATGGGCGAGTATAAGAAGCGCCATCGCACAGCCTGCGATGAGTGCGGTTTTGCGCGATGGCGCAGTGTACACATTATATAGCGCTACTAAAACCCATGGAAACAGTGATAGTGCCCAATATTCGGCAAAAGAGCCACGCACATACACGGTAATTGCCCTATAGCTAAAAAAGCTAAACAACATAGCAGCAACAAGACCCGTTAATGACCCATAAAGCTTTTTTACAAATGTATAGGTGCCAAGAGCACCCACCAAAGCCCCCACAACAAGCATTAATTTTATTGACACAATATACCCAAAGCCAACAGACCTAAAAAATTCGGCTACATAATATATTAAAGGTGGGTAAAAGTTAAAAAGAGGGTAGCCGAAGCCAAAACCAAGCTGATCAACCCAACGAGGATACAGTGTTCCCTGGTTAATAGCCTGGTCAAGCAAGTACAAACGCGCCACATGCTGATCATCATGCATAGTAAAGTACGAATGAGAAAAGATCGGAATTAGTGTTGAGACTGCTATAATGATAACGGCACCTAAATACACGTAGGCTTTATGTTTGTGTAAAAGCTTTCCAAGGGCCATCATGATAGGGTAAGTTTAGTTTTTAACGGTCACAAAATCAATGGATAAGCATAAAGAATTAGATTCAGTTAAATCGCGCAGCTTTATAAGCGTAGCAAGTTTACTTGCACAAGGTTCATACACAGCGCTCTTAGGTTTTGCTGCTTTTTTTATGCTCACTATCAAATCTGGTGTATACCTACTTGGCATTTATAATACGGTGCTCGCTGCGCTTGGGGCATTTAACTATTTTACCAACCTCGGACTCGCTGCAGCTCTGATGCAAAAAAAGAAGTTAAACAAATTGATCTTAATACCGCCTTTTATATTCAACTAGTACTCACAGTTATTGCTGTGATTGTTGGTTATTTTGCAACGCCATTGGTATTTAGCTACTACAAAGACATACCTCCCAATGCAGTGTATTTGTATTGGGCTGTGCTTGCATCGTTTTTTTATACTATCACTCAAAACAATACCTTCGGTATTGCTAGAAAAAGACATAAAAATTTATAAAGTTGTTGTCGTACAAGCACTCGAAGGAACTGTTTTTTATCTCATAATTATCGCCATGGTATTTATGAACTTTGATATACAAAGCCTGGTTGTTGCTGTACTTGCTCGAGCTGTTATTGGCACAACACTCATTTACATTCTTAACCCATGGTTGCCAACATTATCATTCTCATGGAGCGCTGCAAAAAGGTTGTTGCGATATGGTGTTCCATTCCAGGGCAACTCTTTTTTAGCGTTTTTTAAAGATGATTTGTTAATACTCTATTTAGGAGGTGCCATTGGTCTTACTAACTTGGGATATGTTACATTTGCCAAAAAGTATGCTGAGTTTTCAATAAGGCTTATTATGGATAACATCAATAGAGTTGCATTCCCTCTTTTTGCACGATTTCAAGCCGACAGCACATTGCTTAAAAAATCGCTCGAAAAAGTATTGTATTATGAGACTATTTCTATTTTCGCAATTACCATTGGTGCAATGCTCGTGTTTGATGTGCTACTGCAAGTAATTCCAGGTGGATATTACGACAAGTGGCATTTAAGTCTTACTTCATTTTACTTCTTTTCGCTATCGGCATTATTTGTAAGTTTATACAGCCCTCTAATTAATTTGTTTAACGCGGTTGGTAAGGTTAATAAGAGTTTATTGTTCATGTTGTACTTCACTGTGCTTACATGGGTGTTAATACCCCCTATGATTGTATTGTTTGGCTATCAAGGGATATCCTATGCCTTTTTTATAATGTCGCTCTCGTTTTTCTTAGTGCTTAAAGAGGCAATAAAAATTGTCCGCTTCTCAATGCGTAGTGTATTGCGAGATGTCTTTGTCGCACTCACCGCAATGATTGCTGTAATCGTATTTTTAAGATTAGTGCTATTAGATACTTTGGAACAGAGTTTTGCTTATCTTGTTGCTGCTATAGTTTGTGGTGGGGGGGTATACATTGCGAACAGCTGGTATAAAATTAAGGGCAGGGCGTTATATGGTGAAGTTGTTGATTTGTTTAAAAAATACAAAACGCACATGAGTAGTATTGCAGTAATAACCGTTAATTACAAAAACTACTCTGACACAGAAGAGTTGATTGCCAGTTTTTCAAAGCAAACAAACAAGAATTATCATATATATGTTGTAGATGTATCACCACAGCCCGAATCACTCCCAGATTACAAGCAGGTTACGCGTATTAATGCAGAAAACAGAGGGTATGCATTTGGATTGAACACAGGATATCGACTTGCAGAGCAAGATGGCTACAAAAAATATGTATTTATTAACAACGATGTGCTTGTTGCTCAAGATTTTGTAGCATCGGCAACAACTTCAATTGCCACCCACCCCTCGAAGCCTTATAGGAGGCAAAATATTATATGCAAAAGGGTATGAGTATCATAAAAACCGTTATGAAAAATCTGAATTGGGCAAGGTCTTGTGGTATGCAGGAGGCATTATGGATTGGCCAAATGCATATACGCTACATCGCGGAGTCGATGAAGTAGATAAGGGGCAATATGATCGCTTTGAAGCTACCGAGTTTGTAACAGGTTGCCTTATGTGTTTTGATGATGCGCTTATTAAGGCGGTTGGCCCAATGGATGAATCGTATTTTTTGTATTATGAAGATGCTGATTGGTGCGCACGAACTGCTAGAGCGGGTTTACAGCTTTATTACGATCCATCAATTGTGGTTTATCATAAAAATTCTCAGTCTACCGATGGCCCAGGTTCTAAACTACATGAAGACTATCAAAAAAAGAATCGAATGACTTTTGGCCTAAGATATGCTCCTTTGCGTACCAAGCTACACCTGTTAAAAAACTCAATTTTACATTTGTAATCTTTTATACTGAAGTAAATGAAAATTCTCGTTGCCTATGGCACCAACTCAAATAGCACTTTTTTTGCTTCTAGGGCGCTTATTAACACATTAAAACGACCAGCACCATAATGTAGAACTTAAAGAAATTCGCGTGGTACAACCAAGTGACCTTGCACAGTATGATCTTGTTATTTTTGCAACAAACACATGGTTTTATCAAAACTCACAAGGCAGACCTCATATATGGTTTCTTGATTTTGAACAAAGTTTCGTGCTCTCAAGAATGTACAAAAAAAAGTTTGCTGTTATGGCATTGGGTGATTCTTCTTACATAGAGTTTTGCCATTCAGCAGACTATTTAGAAAAAAATGATTGTAGAAACAGGAGGCACTTTAATCACAAATTCATTACGAATTGATGGGTACTATTTTAATGAAGATCACTATAATTCTGTTATCTCAGAATGGGCCTCTTTGCTCGAAGCAAAAGCTGAAGAGCATAGCATATAAGGCCCACAACTATCACGGTGTGTTTCAAGAACAGCTTCTCTGGTGAGTCCCATTCTCCATATAAGGTAAATGGATAATAAGAAACAAGCAATGCAAAAGTAAGTAGCCATGACGATACAAAGTACTTATACAGAAATGGCAACAGCACAAAAAAATTGAGCATATACCACTGCTGAAACTCTCCCGTAATAGTAATGTAGGCAATTGTGCATGTTAAAAGTCCAGTAACCACGTAGGGTATTGCCTTGTGTTTTTTGGCAAATATGAGTAATGCTGCAGGGAGAGTTATGTATTTAATCCCTGCAGAAGCCACAAAGCCCACAAGTGAGCTGGCGCGCGAAGATGCATAATAAACCCCTGCAAGCGCCAGCACTACGGCAATAAGATCGTTGTGGTTGTTAACAAGGCCTTCTATTGCAATAAGTGGGTGTGTAGCAAAGTAAAGCCCATATTCTTTTTTTATTTTTGTGAGCATGTAAACACCCCAAAGGTAAAAAAGCACCCACATTCCCTTAAACAATATGAGATTTAAAATAAACTTACCCATGCTCAAAAATGAAGGAATAAGAGTGAGGGGTAAGAATGAGGGTCCATATGGATACGAGCGATGTGTCCAGTGCATAAAACGCAGCCACTGGTCATCAGCAAAGTCTAGTGCTGCATGTGTATACGGGTTTGCGTGATGAAAGGTTAGTATTCGTGCATCAAACATGTAGTTAAACAGGTCGCGCGACAAAAAGGGGTAGCTTAGCAACAATATGAGCCCTGTGTAAACAGCAATGCGCATGGGAGACACAGAAACCTTCTTTTTTACATAGCGAACATGAATTAGTGTAAGTAAAGCCATAATTGTTATAAATACAATGGTTGATACATCTCGGTGGTAATAGCCAAACTGCACCATGCTGTTGCGAAACAATGTCCACAAAGGGTGATTAATGAGCGTAATATTTGGGTCTATTAATGTGTATGAGTAAAAAAGCAGAGCAACTAGAGTAAAATAGTACATCTTGAGTCTATTGTAATATATAATCAAGTGTGACGTTATGAGCCATTCACAAATCACAGTTATCATTACAGCCTATAATGCAGAAAAAGATATTGTAGCAGCAATTAAAAGGTGCTTTTTTGGTAACAAAAGACGTCTTGGTTGTAGATACAGAGAGCACAGATGACACCGCAGACGTTGCACGCTCAATGGGTTGCAAAGTACTTTCCTTCCCCTATCACCGTTACGTAGAACCTTCGCGAGAGTTTGCCATACAAGCAGCACAAGGCAAGTGGGTGCTTATTCTTGATGCCGACGAATGTATTACACCCGAACTTGCTCAAGAGGTAAAAAATATTGTTATTTACTCTCCTCACACACATTTTTACATTCCGCGTAAAAACATATTCGCCAGAAAGAAGTGGCTTAAATACGGAGGGTGGTATCCAGATAAAGTTCTTCGTCTCATGAAAAAAAGTGATTTCAAAAAATGGCCGCATGCTATTCATTCAACACCCATTATTTTGGGAAGTAAAGGAGAGTTGCGTGAGCCATTTTTGCACTACTTTCACCCTAACCTTGAGAATATGGTACAAAAACAATAACATATGAAGATATAGAGTCATCACTGCTTTTTAAAGCAAAGCGAAGCGCTCATCTTGCAATTTTTTTTTAGAAAATATTTTGGAGAATTGTATCGCAGAATGTTCAAAAAACTTGGCTTTTTAGATGGTACCTATGGTGTAATTGAGTCGTTATACCAAGCATATTCTAAAACAATAACGTATTTAATGCTTTATGAAAAATACCAAAAAAAGAGTTCTGCTCGTTAGTCCCTATCTTGATGTGCTAGGAGGAGGAGAACAGCATATTTTTTCAATACTTAAAGTATTTGATGATCACGGATATACATGTGATATTGTGTGGAAGAACGAAGATATCTTGCAAAAACTCCAGGAAACTCACAATACTTCTTTTTCACATGCACAAGTAATTCCACACGCATCGACTAGAGAAGACTATTCTCATTGTTTATATGTTACCGATGGTAGCTATTTCTTCTCTAAAGCACAGCGTAATTATATTTTTTTCATGTATCCAAAGACAGCTATTTTACCTACGAGCCTACTGAACAAACTAAAGACAAGATCTGCCCTGTTGTTTGCAAATGGAGAATTTACTGCAGAGAAGATTCGCAAGAAGTTGCATCGCAGGGTTGAGGTGATTCATCCATATATAGATGAATCTTTTTTTTATGAAGCCTCATGCACAAGAGAATGTCATATTGTCGGTGGGCAGGTTTTTTCCTCACTTGCATTCTAAACGACAAGACATACTCATTAAGTCATTTATTGAGCTTCAAAAGAGAAGTGAGAAGTTTAAACATTATTCGCTAATACTTGCGGGGGGGTTAAAAAAATGCAAAAGAAGATCTTGCTTTTTTTAACGAATTAAAAACTTTTGGCTTCATCTCATAAGGTAAAAGTGAGCTTTTTAACGAATGTGAGTAACAAAGAATTGCTCGTATTATATCGCAACGCCAAAATATACTGGCACGCAGCTGGCTTTGGTGTTGATGAAAATAGGTTTGTAGAGGCTGTAGAGCACCTTGGCATAACGCCCCTACAAGCCATGGCGGCGGGCCTTGTAACGATGTGTCATAACAATGGCGGGCCCGCCCGATATATTGCAGATGGTAGTAATGGTTATTTGTATTCATCAATAAATGAGCTTGTTGAAAAAACTATTAATACTACGGCAATAGACACAGGGCACATAGTACATGCGGCTCAAAACTATGTTCGTGAGCATTTTTTCTCAGAATGTCTTTAAAAAGAAAGTTATAGAATATTTCAACATATGAACATCAAGCTATCGGTGGTTATCCCAGTATATAAAAAAACACAGATGTTCGTTGATAACCTTACCCATAATATTCAATTGTTACCCAAACATACCGAAGTCATAATTGTCGACGATGCTTCAAAAGAATTTTTGGAGGAAAAAAATTGATCACATAATGCGAAAGCATCAAATAGTTCTTATTACAAACGAAAAGAATTTGGGCTTTGCGGGTGCAATAAACAAGGGTATTGCGAAGGCAACTGGCACATATATTATGCTCCTTAACTCAGACGTTCGCCTTACAGAAAAAATTTAACACAACATTATTAAGCGAATTTGCTCAAGACCCTGCGATTGCAGCAGTTGCGTTTGCAGAAAAAAGCAGCAACGGTGATATGCTTGGCAAAAGTATAATAACTTTTGCGCGAGGACTAGTGCTCCATGCACGTGCTGGCAATGCGCAGAAAGGCATTACTGCATGGGCAAACGGGGGGTCTTGCATTTTTAGAGCAGATTATCTCAGAAGACTGCATGCTTTTGATACCATGTATAGTCCTTTTTATTGGGAAGATATTGATCTTTCATATAGAGCTTATAGCCAAGGATTTAAAATTATTTTTTACCCGGAATACATTGTTGAGCATGCGCGAGAATCAACAATAGCTACGTATTTTCCAACACAGCATGTTTCTCATATTGCATATAGAAACCAATTCTTATTTACCTGGGCAAATATTACCGATATGTCACTTACTATTTCATTTTTACTGTGGCTTCCTATTAATTTGCTACTTATGTCTATAAAGGGAGAAACCGGTTTTATAGGAGGTTTTTTTTCGGCGCTTAAATACATTCCCTCACTTATCAAGCGCAGATCTGTAAAATTATCACAGCAGAGGGTCTCTGATGCACAAATTTTTTGCATTATTTTCATGAAAAAAATTAACCTGTTTTTGCTCGTATGTATTGTCATAGCGATATTCATGAATTTTTACAAGTATAGCCAGGTTCCCGGATGTTTGAATGCAGATGAGGCGGCTTTTGGATATAATGCATTTGCGCTCCTCAAAACAATGCGCGATGAACATGGCGCCTTTTTGCCCTTACGGCTACTTTCGTTCAACGATTTAAAACTTCCTTTATATAGCTATTTATCTATTCCTTTTACTGCTCTATTTGGACTCAATATGTTTTCAACAAGACTTCTTAGTAATATTGCCGGAGTTTTGCTTATTCCGGTTATATATTTAATAGTAAAAGAGCTTTTTAATGATAAAAAACCTGCATATGTAGCAGCTTTTCTTGCCGCAATTTCACCATGGATTTATATTCTTAGCAGGCATGCGCACGAGACTGTTCTGAGCACATTATTTATAGCACTTAGTTTACTAATGCTTGTGAGATTTCTTGCTAGTGAAAAAATAAAACACGCATACTACTCTCTGCTATTTATATTCCTCTCATCATTTGCATACCACTCTGCCCGAATTTATTTAATGCTTATTGTTGGGTTTATTGCCGCGTATCTTCTTAAGAAGAATACTATTAGGAGTCTTGGTGCAAGAGTATCTCTTGTTGTCGCATTGTTAATTGTACTTGCTGTACCATTCCTCACAGATTATATATATGGTACAAATCGTGTAAATAACCTGGTATTTACAAGCAATGACGGCTTTCAGCTCAAGCTCGATGAATTCTTGAGAGAAGATTTTAATAGGGTAACGCATAATAAGGGAACAGAATTTATTAAAGAGCTTTCGCTGCGATACCTTGCACAATTATCACCAGAGTTTTTAGTTATTAACGGTGATGCTAATCCACGCTTTGGCATGTCATGGCTAGGACTCATCACTCCTATTGAGTACCTATTTATATTTATAGGTATGTACTTTGTTGTTAAAAATAAGGAACCATCCAGATATGTTATATTTGCATTTTTCATCATTGCACCATTTGCCAATGCTCTTACGTGGATGGATGGTTCCCTTACGCGCACCTATCCAATGATTATTCCGCTTATCGCATTTTCTTCGTATGGCATTGTTCATGTCTATAGTGTATTGCAAAAATCTTCTCAAGCATTTAGGTTTACAGCAGTGCTATTTGCATTAGTGGCATTTGCTTTTTTTGCACATAGTAATTTTGATTTGTATTTTAACCATTATTTTAAGCGTGCTCATCATATTAGATCGTGGCAGTGTGGGTATAAAGAGTTAGCAGATTATATTAAAGAAACATACAATGATACCGATAAGTTTTATATTACCCAAGCCAATGGGCAGCCATACATATATCTTCTCTATTTTATGCAGTATGACCCGGCTCGATATCATAATACTGCTCAGCTTTCTGAAGCAGATGAATATGGATTCACTCAAGTAAAAAGCTTTGATAAATTTTCATTTGAACTTCCTTCTGGACCAGATATGCCGCAAAATGCAGTTTTTATTGGCTTCCCCGATGATTTTAGAGACAGAAAGTATAATGGCGGAAAGATCAAAAAAGTAACGTACGGTCAAGAAGAAATCTTCTGGATATATAAAAACTAGCTACACACTTGCTTGGTTAACGATAAAAAAAGAACTGCGAAGTTATAGAGCGCATGAATAAGTATGGGTGCTAGAAGGCTCTTTCTATCTAAAAACACAAATGAGTTTACCATGCTGAGTACAAAATCGGTACCGAGGAATAAAAGAAGCAATGATCCCGAAAGGTTAGGAATTGTAAATAATATCGGAATGTGGAGTACTAAAAAAAGAGTGCTTGCTATAAATGAAGAGGTATACATATTCTGAGAGTCTTCATAAAGTCTTTTTAATATAAAGCCCCTTGAGAGAATTTCTTCTGATGCTGCGGTAAATATAATGAGTATGCTTGCAACTAGCAAATTTAGGCTTAGTAGGTTATTTTAAAAATGAAAAGTTACCAAGTCTTATGTAATTAGAAAAAAAAAAACGCCGCGATAAGGAATATAAAACCTATCGCAAGCCCTGTGCGAATATCGGTAAGTAGGGTCTTTTTTTTTAAGCCAAATTTGCTCAAAAAAGGGCTTTTGTTCGTATTTAATAATACTGTAATACACGGGGAGCACAAAAACGAGGGGTTTGGCGATAAGTTCGTCAAACCACTCAGGCAAAGCTAGTTTGGTGCGATAAATACTCCAAATTATGAGCACTATAGCCCAAACATTAAGAACCCGCTGTATAGTAGAGGCTTTATTGTTCATAGGTGAAAGCGTTTATAAAAAAAGTATACCTGCCGGCTAAGATTTTTTCCATATAAACCGATTGTACATAAAATAGGAATATGGAATGATAATACACGCAATAAGAAAGATTTTGTAGAATACCCAACTACCTAGCGATATGGTACCGAATATTTTATGTGATTGTTCGCCAAAAAGCGCTATGAGTACAGTTAGCCCTGACCATTGTATTACAACAGAGCCTGAAGACACAATATTGAATTTAATGAGTTTGCGTAAATAGGTAAATACACCTGGAGCAATTTGCTTGTGCTTAAAACTCCAGAAATTATTCATTGAAAAATTGAAAATTATTGCACATTCTGCGCTTAACGCATTTGCTGTAGGGGTGTGAATATTAAGCCCATTGATAAGTGCAGCAGCAATGCCAAAATCGACGGTAAACCCAAGTAGTCCCACTATTGCGAACTTTATAAATGAGGAGTTTTTGAAAATATATACAAGTGTGTTGGGGATTACTTCAATAGAGCTGAGTTTGGAGTCGCCAACCTTACGGTCGGTAAACTGAAGAGGAACTTCTCGAATAACAAGGTGTTTTTTTCATTGCCTTGTCTAATAGGGCAATCTGAAACTCATAGCCGTTGTGGCCTTCCATTGCTTTAGTTACATCTTTTATAAACCAAGCCTTTTTGAGCTCTGTAGCCAGATGTCCAGTCATGAACCGAAAAATTCATAAATCCCAAGCTGGCTACTAAATTACCTACTACAGAGTAAAACTTACGGTCAATTGACCAATGTTTTGGAATCGAGCCACCCTTTATGTAACGTGATCCTATAACAAAATCTGCTCCTTGTTCAATTTCTTTTAAGAAAAGCGGAATAAGTTTTGGGTTATGTTGAAGGTCAGCGTCCATTTCAAAAACTACATATGGCTTTATATGTTCGAGTCCATACTCAAATCCTCTAAGATATGCTTTACCTAACCCTTCTTTTTTACCTTTCAACAAATGAATGTTTTTGTACTTTTTTTTTAGCAGTTCTGCCTCTTTGTAGGTTCCGTCTGGAGAGTTATCATCGACAATAAGTATTTGTACATCCCAATGTGGAATTTTTTCTACAATTTCATTGATTTGAGGTACAAGAACCCTAATATTTTCTCGTTCGTTATAGGTTGGTAAAACAATAAGTGCTTTTTTCATTTTTGTGTATTTTGGTAGTAAGCAATCATTTCTTTCATACCTTGTTCAAGGCTGGTGGTTGGTTGCCAATTAAGGAGTAGTTTGGCTTTAGAAATATCAGGTTGTCTTCGTTGGGGGTCATCGGTCACATCGTGTAAATGAACAATGTTGCTTTTTGAACCGGTAAGTTTTATAACCATATGTGCATATTCAAGAACAGTGTGTTCTACCTGCGAGCCAATATTAATAATTTCACCAGCAAGATTGTCTTTTTCCATATACATAATAATACCCCTTGCTGTATCTTTTACATAGCCAAGCGATCGTGTTTGTGTGCCGTCTCCGTAAATGGTAATATCTTTGTTTTCTAATGCTTGGGTAACAAAGTTTACCAGCATTCGTTGATCATCTTTACGCATACCAGGACCATAGGTGTTAAATATACGCACTATTCTGCCATCGAGGTGCTTGTCTCTTGCGTAATACGCGGTGAGCGTTTCGCCAAATCTCTTGGCTTCATCATAAATAGAGCGAGGTCCGGTTGTAGACACATTTCCGTTGTACGATTCTTTTTGAGGGTGTTCAAGGGGGTCGCCGTATACCTCTGATGTTGAGGCAAATATAAAACGTGCATTGTGCTGCAGAGCTAAGTCTAATAGTTGGTGGGTTCCTTTTGTGTTTACCATCATTGTTTCCATTGGAAGCGAGTGATAGCTAATTGGACTGTTGTGATTGGGTGATGCTGGTGAAGCCAGATGAAAAATCCAATCAATATGGCCGTCAATTTTTGGTAAAGGCATTGTTACATCATGCTCGATAAGTGAAAAATTGGCGTGAGTCATAAACGGTGTAAGTGCTTCTCGGGATCCAGTAAGAAAATTATCAATGCATATCACGTTGTGGTCTTTTTCAAGCAGTTGTGTAATAAGTGCAGATCCAATAAGTCCTGCTCCTCCTGTTACCACAATGCGTTTCATGTTAGGTGTGTTTTCGGCCAATTGAAAAGTAATGGAACCCGGCCTCTGCCATTTTTGCCGGCTCATACATGTTTCGCCCGTCAAAAATATATGGTTGCTTAAGTAATGACTTAACCTTTGCTAGGTCTATTTGCTTAAACTCGTTCCAGTCTGTAAAAATCACCAGTGCATCTTTAGAATCTACTGCGTCAAAGGGACTTTGTGCATAGCTTATTGCATCTCCAAGTATTGCACGTGTGTTATCCATACCCTCTGGGTCATATGCTGTCACACTAAAACCATTATCAAGCAGAGTTTTTATTACATGCAATGCAGGTGCAAAGCGCACATCATCGGTGTTTGGCTTAAATGCAAGCCCCCATACACCTATGTTTTTGCCAGGAGCATTGGTAATAATCTTTTCTGCGAACAATGCTTGAGCTTGTTTATTGATGGTATCTACCGATTTAAGGAGCGTCATGTCTACATCAAATGAGCTGCCGGTGTTAATAAGAGCAAGCACATCTTTAGGAAAACAGCTACCCCCATAACCTGTGCCGGGGTATAAAAATAGTCTGCCAATTCTTTTATCAAGGCCTACTCCTTGGAGCACTTCTTCGACATCGGCGCCTGTTTTCTCGCAGATAAACGAAATAAGGTTAGCAAACGATATTTTGGTAGAAAGTATAGAGTTTGAAGCGTACTTTATAATTTCTGCTGATTCAAGGCCAACAACAACTCTTTCACCTTCTAGCGGCTCATGTAATTTGAGCAACACATTAATAGCCTTTTGGGAATCTGAGCCTATTACTATGCGATCAGGTTGAAATGTATCGTTTAAAGCAGTGCCTTCGCGCAAAAACTCAGGGCAAGAGGCAACTTCGAAAGATGCCTGTGGAGATTTTAGTTTACTAATTACCTCTTCAATTTTTCGGTTAGTACCTACTGGAACAGTACTCTTGCATGATACAACCGTATAGTGTGGACCCAAATTCTTGCCAATTTCTGTGGCAACAGCGAGAACAGAAGTAAGGTCTGCCTCTCCAGTTTCGGTAGGTGGTGTTCCTACTCCAATCATTACTACCTCAGAGCTGGGGATAGCTTCTTTGTATGATGTAGTAAAGATTAATCGTTTTGCAGAAAGGTTTTTTTTAAGTAATTCTTCGAGTCCAGGTTCGTAAATTATTGGGTCTCCACTTTTTAAGCGATCAAGCTTTTCTTGATTGCGGCCAATTACGTACACAGTATTGCCAAGATCAGCAAATACACATGCAGAAACCAAACCTACATACCCATGCCCGACTAGAGTTATTGTCATAGAGAGAAATGATAATCCATTCGTGACCTTAAATCAACGAGTCCTTGCTTGAATGACTTCATGGCATAAAAAGTATTTTTTTTCGACTTGAGCTCATTATTTCTTGGTCGTTTTGCTTTTTGTGCATAAAATTCGTCGTAGGTTGTAGAAGCAACCCAACGCGTGTCGATATTAAATACTTCACCTATAGTTTGTATTGCAGCGCTACCAGATGTACTATCTGCGCCAACAATATGATATATATCGGGTCTGAAGTTATGGAACAAATATAAAAGCGCCCCCGAAATGTCATCAATATAAGTAGGTGTAAAAATTTGGTCTTGAATGCCCTTAATAGGTTTTTTTTGCTGTAGTGCTTCTATTATAGTTGCCACAAAATCTTTTTTTTGAAGTGTTTGGTTTCCGTACGGGTAGTCTATGCGAACAATCATTCCCTTGTCTTTTACCATTTTTTCGCCTTCGTATTTTGTAAGGCCATAGTGTGATATGGGGTTAGGAGTGGAATCTTCAAAATATGGTGGGTGAGTGCCATCAAATACAAAACCAGTTGACATGTATATAAACTGCATATCCTTTTTTTGTGCAGCTTCTAAAAGATTTCTTGTACCCTCTACATTAATGGCCCAAGCTGTCTCTCGTTCTGTTTCACACGCATCAACATTGGTAAATGCAGCCAAATGCAGCAAAAAATCTGCATCAATGCGGTCTAGGTATGAGTTTACCGCAGCTTTTTGGGTAATATCGAGTTCAGCTTGACTGAGCATAATAAATTCTACTTCGTTAGCCAGCAACTCGTGTATGCGAGAGCCCAACAAGCCCGATAGTCCGGTAGTCGCTATTTTTAATTTCATTTGTTATACAATCTTACTATGTTTGATATAAATGAGATTGCTATTGTAGCAGCTGTTACTGTAACCACAGTAGTATTTACGGTTGTAGGTATTCAACTTATCTTCATTTTAAGAGATGTGCGCATTATAGTCAAAAAAAATAGCCAATGTTTCTACACAACTTGAAAGGCTTGGAATTAATGTGTCTTCGGGCTATTCAGAGGCGGTAGGGTTTTTAGTAGGGTTTAAGAAAATTTTTCAAGTTTTAGAGCTAGTAGCAGAAAAGAATGCAAAGCACAAAAAAGCATAACGATCAACAAGGTGGTTTTTTGTTCGGTCTCGTTGTGGGTGGGGTAGTTGGCTCCTCTGCACTTTATATGCTTGGCACAAAAGAGGGCAGAAAAAAACTAAGGGGCATTTTAGATTCGCTTGAAGATATTGATGGCGACTTAATACGTGAACTTGAATCTGCACTCAAAGACGATGGTGGATCAGCAATTCAAAATGTAAAGAGCATTGCGACCGATATTCATCAAGTTTTAGACAAAATTCATGCAACTATTCCTGTGAAAAAGCAAATTGAAAAGTATTTTGCAAAAGATGGCAAAATGCTTAAGTAAAAACACTTGACTTTCTGAACGTACTTTAGTATAGTACCACTACATCGAATGGTAGTTGATCTCTAACAAACCCGAGGATAATCTAACCAAGGCCGTTGTGGCGGCCTTGTTGTTTGTTATTAACAATTAATTAAAATTTGCTGGAAAAAAAACTTCGCATGAAAGGATCTCAAAAACAACGAACTTCAGTTGGCAAGCTTGATGATTTGAGTCATTTTGACTTAATCGAGATTCAGAAAAAATTCATGGAAGCATTTTTTAGACAATGAGCTAGAATCTATCTTCACGAATTCTTTCCTATCGAAGACTATACAAAGAAGAACTTTAGCCTCGAACTTATAAGCGTATCACATGGTGAGCCTCGTTTTTCTGAAGAGGAATGTATTGATAAAAAACTAACCTATCAGTTTCCTGTATATGTAAAGGTAAAGCTTATTAATAAAAAGCTTGGCACCGAAAGCACACAAGACGTGTACTTCTTTAATCTGCCAAAAATGACCGAAAAAGGCACCTTTGTTATTAATGGTATAGAAAGAGGCGTGATTAGCCAAATTGTGAGAGCACCTGGTGTGTATTTTACTGCAGAGGTAGATAAAACAACCGGAGCTACCGTGTACAATGCCGAAGTACGCCCATATATTGGTGCATGGCTCGACTTTACAATCTCAAAGCATAACCTTATTGAGGCTAAAATAAACAAAAAGCGAAAGTTCTTCGCAACCTCACTGCTTCGCTCACTTCAAGATCTCAACGACAACGAACTCCTCGGCCTTTTTAAAGGCGTAGATAAGGAGCTTATACAAAAATTTATTGCACCTACTCTCGAGAAAGATGGCCCTAAAAGCAAAGACGATGCTGTTTTGGAAATATATAAAAAACTGCGACCCGGTGAGCCACTTGTGCTCTCAACGGCATATGATACATTCAAAAACCTTTTCTTTAATCATCGCAGATACACACTCTCAGATATTGGTCGATACAAAATGAACAAAAAGTTCAACATGGATAAGGCCCTTGAAGAGGATAATTTTGTGCTTGACCTAGAAGACTTGGTAAAAATAATTGGTTATCTTGTAAAGCTTACCAATGGCGAGGGAGAATTTGATGATATTGACCACCTTGCAAATAGACGACTGCGCACAGTTGGAGAATTAGTGGGCATGTATGGTGTGCGCGTAGGTATGGTGCGCACTGAGCGCGATATTAAGTCTCGTATGAGTATGACCCCAGCAGACGGTGAGGTTATGCCTTCGCAGGTAATTAATAGTAAATCACTCATTGCAGCAACAAATTCATTCTTTAGAACAAGTCAGCTCTCAACTATTGTAGATCAAACCAATCCACTTTCTGAGGCAGACAACCTTCGACGTCTAACAGTGGGTGGTCCTGGAGGCATTACTAAAGAACGTGCCTCATTCTCAATTCGCGACATTTCTTCATCACAGTATGGGCGTATTTGCCCCGTCAGATCTCCTGAAGGGCCTAACATTGGTGTTGTTACCTATCTTGCAATGTATGCAAGAGTAAACAGATTTGGTTTTATAGAAACCCCATACAGAAAATTGATAGTAGAGAAGAAAGGAAGTAAAAACAGAGTAAAGCTTAGTGACGAAATTGTATATCTTCAGGCTGACGATGAGGAGAGACATTACATTACGCACAATGGTATTAATGTTGACGAACAAGGCTTTATTACTGACGAGCGTGTTACAGCGCGTTACCAAGGTGATATGGCCGAGGTTGCAGTAGATAAGGTTGAATACATAGATGTATCACCAAGGCAGGTGTTTGGCCTCGCAGCAGCGCTTATTCCATTTTTGCAGCACGACGATGCATCTCGTGCACTTATGGGTAGCCACATGATGTGTCAGGCAGTTCCACTCATCAGGCCAACTGCGCCACTTGTAGGTACAGGAATGGAAGGTACTGTCGCACGCGTATTAGGTAGAACCGTAGTAGCAGAAGAAGATGGAGTTATTGACTACGTTGATGGCAAAAGGGTTGTGGTTAAGTCGGGTTCCAAAAAGAAAGAATACAAACTTGAACGCTACATGCGAACCAATAAAGATGTGGTGTTTGATCAAAAGCCACTAGTGAGCCTTGGGCAAAAAGTATCAAAAGGTGATGTGCTTATAGATGGTCCATCAACACACAATGGCGAACTTGCAGTGGGTCAAAATCTTGTGGTCGCGTATGCGTCACTTGATGGCCTGGGCTATGAAGACGGCTTTGTCATATCAGAAAGATTAGTCAAAGAAGATTTATTAACATCGGCTGTTATGGAAGAATTTATAGCCGATGTTGTTGATACCAAGCTAGGACCCGAAGAGCTTACACGCGATATACCTAATGTGCGAGAAGAAATTTTGGCAAATCTTGATGATGCCGGCCTAGTAGTGGTTGGCGCATCTGTAGAGGCCGGCGACATTTTAGTTGGAAAGGTTGCTCCAAAGGGAGAAAAGGAGTTGAGTGCAGAAGAAAGACTTCTTCGTGCCATCTTCGGTGAAAAAGCAAAAGATGTAAAAGACACATCGCTTCGTATGCCTTATGGAAAGAAAGGTGTAGTTGTTGATGTGAAGATTATCGACACAAAAACCGAACCAAATGAGCTTGATCCTGGTATTCTTAAGCGAATCATTGTAACTGTTGCCCAAGTTCGCAAAATCAAAGTTGGCGATAAGCTCGCTGGTAGACATGGAAACAAAGGCGTAATTTCAAAAATACTCCCAGTGCAAGACATGCCTTACATGGAAGACGGCACACCTGTAGATATTGTGCTTTCTCCATTATCTGTGCTTTCGCGTATGAATTTAGGTCAGCTTTACGAAACCATGCTAGCATGGGCAGGTTACCAGGAGGGTGGTTCTTATGCAATGCCAGTTTTTGAAAGATTTAGCGAACAGTTTGTACAGCAAGAGCTTCAAAATGCAGGTATTGATATTAGCGGAAAAGTGAAGCTAACCGATGGTAGAACTGGCCAGGTATACGAAAAGCCCGTGCTGGTAGGCGTTGGATACATTCTCAAGCTTGTACATATGATCGAAGACAAATTCCATGCTCGATCTACAGGACCATACTCATTAGTAACACAACAACCTCTCGGAGGTAAGTCACAAATGGGAGGCCAACGATTTGGAGAAATGGAAGTGTGGGCACTAGAGAGTCACCAAATGCCATATACATTACAAGAAATGTTGACGGTTAAAAGTGACGATGTGCAAGGTCGACGCAAAGCCTTTGAAGCAATTATTAAGGGTGTCGACATTCCACAGTCAGCAGTGCCCGAATCATTTAATGTTCTTGTTAAAGAATTAAACGCTCTTGGATTAGACGTTAAACCAGTCAAATAATATGAGTACATCATCACAAGACTTTACCATCGGAGATTTCTCAGGTCTCAAACTTACTTTGGCTTCGCCAGAGACAGTTATCGACTGGTCATTTGGTGAAGTTTTAAAGCCAGAAACCATCAATTACAGAACCTTCAAACCAGAAAAAGACGGACTGTTTGATGAAAGAATTTTTGGTCCCACAAAAGACTACGAATGTTACTGTGGCAAGTACAAGAGAATTCGCTACAAAGGTATTGTTTGTGATCGCTGTGGTGTAGAAATAACAACAAGTGCTGTGCGTCGTGAGCGCATGGGTCACATTAAGCTTGCTACTCCTATTGCGCATATTTGGTACTTTAAGGGTGCATCATCTCCTTTAAGCATTTTGCTTGGCATTACATCGGCAAATCTTGAAAGAATAATTTATTACGCACTATATCTTATTAAAGATGTAAGTGAAGATGGTCGCGAAAAAGCTCTCAAAATAGTAAAAGAAGCTCTCGACAAAGAAATGGACGATCTTCAAAAGTGGCACGATGCAGAAAAAGTAAAAATTGAGGCTGAACAAGAAAAAACATTAAAGAGCTCTGAGAAGAAAATTAAAAATAAAGATCAGTTTGACCTTATTTCTCACGAAATCGAGTTTAAATTCCGTGAGCGATATGCTGGTCTTACCCAGCAATATAACGAGAAGAAAACAGAAAAAGATATTTTCTATGAAAGAATGGAGAAGTTGATTAAGTCAGCTACGCCAATGTCTATCATAGAAGAAGAAGACTACATGTATCTTCGAGAAATTGGAGCAGACGAGTTCCTTGTTGTTGGAATGGGTTCTGAGGTTCTTCTTGAGGTGCTTTCTTCACTTGACCTTAAAAAAGAATATGGAGAAGTCATTAAAAAGCTTGCAAAACAAAAGGGTGATAAGCGTACCAAATTGCTAAAAAAAGCACGACTTATTGAGGCTTTTATGAAGTCAAACATCTCTCCCAAATGGATGGTAATGGTGGTGCTTCCTGTTATTCCACCAGATTTAAGACCTGTTGTGCAGCTCGCTGGTGGCAAGTTTGCTACGTCAGATCTTAACGACTTTTACCGACGTGTCATAAACAGAAACAATCGTCTCAAGCACCTTATAGAGCTCGGTGCACCTGAAATTATTTTGAGAAACGAAAAAAGAATGTTGCAAGAAGCAGTTGATTCTCTCGTTGATTTATCTAAGTCACGTGGTTCACAGCGCAGAGTTGTTAGAGCTAAGGCTCTTAAGTCTCTTTCTGACATTCTTAAGGGTAAGCAAGGTCGTTTTAGACAAAATCTTCTTGGTAAGCGAGTAGACTATTCTGGACGATCT
Organism: Microgenomates bacterium OLB23; assembly: GCA_001567245.1. GTDB lineage: Bacteria > Patescibacteriota > Microgenomatia > UBA1406 > HO2-37-13b > OLB23. The sequence goes on along the minus strand of LMZU01000021.1, from coordinate 5,060 downwards.
GTTATTATCGTAGGCCCCGAACTTAAACTTAATCAATGTGGTCTTCCTAAAGAAATGGCAATTGAGCTTTTTAAGCCATTCCTTTTGAGAGAAATTATTATTAGAGGTCTTGCCCAAAATATAAAGAGTGCGAAGAACTTTTTAGAAACAAAAGATCCAGTAATTTATGACATTCTTGAAGAGATAACCAAGAATCACCCTGTTATGTTAAATCGTGCACCAACCCTGCACAAACTTTCAATTCTTGGATTCTACCCTGTGCTCACCGATGATTATGCAATCAGATTGCACCCTGTGGTGTGTCAAGGATACAACGCAGACTTTGATGGAGACCAGATGGGTGTGTATGTGCCACTTTCACAAAACTCAATTGAAGAAATTGAGCAAAGAATGTTGCCACAACACAACTTCTTAAAGCCATCAGACGGAAGTCCAATATTGGTGCCAAACAAAGAAATGGCCCTTGGCTGTTACTACCTGACCACAGTAGATGCGCACCTAGAAGCAAAGAAAGAAAATGAACTAAAGTACTTTAGAAATGAAGAGGAAGCATTGCTCTCATTCACCTTGCGTAATCTACGTATTAGAGAGCCTATTCTCGTAAAAATTAATGGAGAAATGGTACGCACAACAATCGGTCGCATACTGTTTAATCAACAGTTACCACAAGAAATGCGATTCCGTAACGAAGCGGTAGCACTTGTAGATCTTAAGAAAATTGTTGTAGATGCAATTCAGCTTTTTGAAAACGATGATCAAAAGACCGCAGACCTTGTTGATAACCTTAAACAGCTTGGCTTTTGGGGTGCAACTGTTTCTGGTGGTGTATCGGTTTCGGTATTTGACTGCGCAATTATTAAAGAAAAAAACGAACTTATTGCGGCCGCAGATGTTAAAGTACGAGAGGTTGAAAAGAATTACTTTAAGGGTCTTATTACAGAAGAAGAGAAGAAACGCCTTTCTAATAACATCTGGATTGAAACAACAGAGCAAATGGCCGATAAGACATGGGATATTATCGATGAAGAAAACCCAGTTAAGATTATTATTAAATCGGGAGGTGCTCGTGCATCTCGTGAACAGCTCAAGCAGCTTTCGGCGATGAAGGGTCTTGTTATTGATCCATTGGGCAAGATTATTGAAGTTCCTACAAAATCTAATTATCGTGAAGGTTTGTCTGTGTTTGAATACATTACTAATGCGCGCGGAGCGCGCAAGGGTCTTATTGACTCGGCGCTCAAAACTGCAGATGCAGGTTACTTAACGCGCCGATTGGTAGATGTGTCGCACGACATGATTATTCGCGAAGAGGAGTGCGACACTGCTGAAGGTCTTACCATTCGTAAAGAAGGCGAACGAGGCGAAAAGTTTAATGATCGCATTCGAGGTAAATATGCCTTTAAAGCAGTTACAGGAAAAGACAAAAAGACAATTCTTAAAAAGAATGATCTTATCGATGAAGAAGCAATTCACCTGCTCGAAAAACACGGCGTTGATAAAGTGGTAGTGCGCTCACCGTTGTACTGTACAACCGAGTATGGTTGTTGCCAAAAGTGTTACGGTATTGATTGGGCAACTAATCAAATCGTCAATATTGGTACACCGGTTGGTGTTTTAGCAGCACAATCTATTGGTGAACCAGGTACACAGCTTACAATGCGTGTTCGCCATTTTGGAGGTATTATTATTGCTGACGTTACACAGGGCCTTCCCCGTGTAGAAGAACTGTTTGAGGTACGTACTCCAAAAGTACTTTCACCAATTTCAGACATTGCGGGTAAGGTGTCTATTCAAGAAGATCTTGATAAAGATGTGTATGTTATTAAAGTCACCTCTACCGATAAATCAAAAGAAGTAAGAGAATTCTTGCTGCCTACAAACAGAAAACTCAAAGTTAAAGATGGCCAACTTATTCCATCGGGTCACTCATTATGTGAGGGTTATCTTAACATTAAGGATGTACTCTCAATTAAAGGCCTCGATGAAGCCCAAATTTACCTGTTGAACGAAATTCAAAAGGTGTATGAGTCTCAGGGTATTGCCATTCATGACAAGCATTTCGAGGTTATTATTCGCAAAATGAGTGACAAAGTAATTATCGACAGCGAAGGTGATACAAAGTTCATTGCAGGAGAGGTTGTGTCGCGATATCAGTTTGATCGCGAAAACCGAAAGGTTTTAGTACAAGGTGGCCGACCAGCAATTGGACGTATATCAATACTTGGTATAACGCAGGCAGCAACCTACTCAGATTCCTGGTTGTCAGCAGCCTCATTCCAAGGCACTACTAGTGTGCTTACACAGGCATCACTTAAGGGCCAAATAGATAACCTTGTAGGTTTGAAGGAAAATGTTATAATTGGAAGGCTCATACCTGTTACCGAAGGTCTTCTTGACAAATACTACGGCGATGGAGCAAATTCTGAGGCAGCTACCGAAACCGTTGTCGCAGCAGATGCAGCAGACGTTAATACAGAAGCAGTCGCCGAAGAAACATTCGAAGAAGAGGTTGCTCAAGCAATGGAAGAAGGTCCAGAAGAAACTGTTCTTCAACCAGATAGCGAAGTAGAGGGCGAGCAGGGAGATGAAGCCGGTAATGAACCGCTCGATGAAGAAAATATAGAAGTAGAAGGAGTTTCAGCAGAATAATATGCCTACAATAAGTCAGCTTATTAAACATAGACGAACTGTTAAGACAAGAAAGGCAAACGCCGTTGGTCTTAAGCATTCGGTCAATAACATTAAGCGCAGAAAGGTTGCTCATAACAGCCCATTTAAGCGCGGTGTTTGTACCGTGGTGAGAACTATGACACCAAAAAAGCCAAACTCAGCACTCCGAAAGGTAGCTCGTGTAAAGCTTTCAAATGGTTCAGAAATTACCGCATACATTCCTGGTATTGGACATCAGCTTGCTGAGCACTCAGTTGTACTAGTGCGTGGAGGCAGAGTAAAAGACTTACCAGGTGTAAAGTACCACGTAGTGAGAGGTGTTTACGATTCTACAGGTGTAGAAAGTAGAGCATCATCTCGATCTAAATACGGTGCTCGTAAACCAAAGAAAAGTTAATAGAGTTACTAACAACACATGCCACGACGATCATATAAAAAAAACAAAGTAGAGAACGACCTTATGCTTGAGAGCTACGAAGTAGCAAAGCTTGTAAATTATGTAATGGTAGACGGAAAGAAAACGGTAGCTGAAAAGGTTGTATATGAAGCTCTCGATCAAATCAAAGAAAAAAATTTAGATCCTTTGGAGGTTTTAAATAGAGCAATTGATAATGTTGCTCCTACAAAAGAGGTAAAGCCTCGCCGAGTTGGTGGTGCATCATATTTGGTGCCTATGGATACTCGACCACAACGAAAGCTGTATCTTGCGCTCAACTGGATTGTAAATGGTGCAAATGCACGATCTAACAAGCAATACAAATCTTTCGCAAACAAACTGTTTGCAGAAATTATGGATGCTTATCAAAACCAGGGTGAAGCGGTGAATAAAAGACTTCAAGTTGAGAAAGTTGCGCAAGCAAACAAAGCATTCTCCCACTTTAATTGGTAATATACTATTATGGCGCAACAGAATATTATTACCAAAAATAGAACTATTGATCCAGAAAAAAATTCGTAACATTGGTATTATTGCGCACATTGATGCAGGTAAAACTACAACAACAGAACGTATTCTCTTTTATACAGGCCGCACCTATAAAATAGGCGATATTGACGATGGTGATACACAAATGGACTGGATGGAACAAGAGCGAGAAAGAGGTATTACTATTGTGTCGGCAGCAACAACAGCATTCTGGAAGGACATTCGCATCAATATTATTGATACCCCAGGTCACGTAGATTTTACCGCAGAAGTAGAGCGTTCTTTGAGAGTGCTCGATGGTGCCGTCATGGTGTTTGATGCCGAAGAAGGAGTTCAGTCGCAGTCAGAAACCGTATGGCGACAAGCAGATAAATACAATGTGCCTCGCATTTGTTTTATCAATAAAATGGATAAAATTGGTGCAAATTTTGAAAATACACTTACCGATATTCGCGAGAGATTGCAAGCAAAACCTGTGCCTATTGCATATCCTATTGGCCAAGAATCTTCCTTTACTGGTGTAGTAAACCTAATTACCATGGAGGCCTATGTATGGGGCAAAGATGAAAAAGGAACAGAATACGATGTGGTAGAAATTCCTGCTGATATGGTAGAGCTGGTTACAGCAAAGAGACAGGAAATGATAGAAGCTGTATGCGAGTTTAATGACGATCTTTTAGAAAAATTCTTTGCGGGTGAAGAGATAAGTAAAGAAGAGCTTATGAGCGGTATTCGAAAGGCTACTATTGCATATCAAATAGTGCCAATTTATGCCGGTACTTCACTTCGCAACAAAGGTGTACAGCCACTGCTAGATGGCGTCGTTGACTTTTTACCTTCTCCAGCAGACCTAAAAGTAATAAAAGGAATTAAGCCAGGAACAGAAGAAGAAGTTGAGAGAAAGCTTAGTATTGACGAAGATTTTTCAGCAATTGCATTTAAAATTCAACTAGATCCACATGTGGGAAAGCTTACCTATGCACGCATCTACTCTGGCGTGCTAGAGACCGGTTCTTATGTATACAACGTCACCACCGGCAAACGTGAGCGAGTAAGCCGCATCATGATTATGCATGCAAACAACAGAGAAGAAATTGATAAAGCATATGCAGGAGAAATCGTCGGCCTTATTGGACCAAAAGATACGGGCACGGGTGATAGTCTTTCTGATGAAAAAAATCCTATTATACTCGAGCAAATAACCTTTCCTGAGCCGGTTATTTCTTTGGCAATTGAGCCAAAAACAAAATCTGATCAAAGAAAAGCTCTCATACGTTCTACAGCGTCTTTCAGACGAAGATCCAAACGTTTCCGTGTAAAGGTTGATCATGAAACAGGTCAAACGATTATTTCAGGAATGGGTGAGCTGCATCTTGAAATTCTTGTAGATCGTAATGCAGCTGTGAAATGGGACTTAATGTAGAATGTGGGTAAGCCACAGGTTGCATACGAGAGAAACAATAAG
>LMZU01000020.1 GCA_001567245.1 Microgenomates bacterium OLB23 | reverse complement strand
CATTCCTCTTATGTAATAAATGTTTATTCTGAAACGATGGTTTTCAAAATTGTATCCTAGGTCAACTTCTTTGTTAGTAATTAATAGCTCTTTTTTTTTCGTCGGTAAGAATTTTCATGAGCATTTCTTGTGTCATACTGCCATCTAGCAGCGGATATGCTTTAAGTGCATAGAGCTCTCCATTTACACGAAGTGAGGGGTTATATCCTGGTATGATGTGTAAATCAGAAGCTCCCTTTTCTATAGTTAGTTTAAACAGTTCTTCTATGCTCATATTATGTTTGCGCAACGCGTAATACCTCTTCTATTGTTGTAATGCCATCTAGTGCCTTAAGATAGCCATCTTGTTTCATTGTTATTAAGCCTTCTTTTATTGCTTGATCTTGAATTTCTGTTGCTGTGGAATTACGCACAATTAACTTTTCGATATCTCGAGATATTTTTATTACTTCAAATATGCCTACTCTTCCATAATAACCCTCGTTTGGGTTGGTTTCATCGGGCTTTTTATACAGTTTAATGCTTTGCGGGTCTGACTTGTACTGTTGTGGTAGCAGATCGCCAAGAACCTCTATAATATTGTCGATAACAGCTTTGTCTGGAGTATAAGGAATTTTGTGGTCTTCGCTAATGCGTCGCACAATACGCTGTGCGACGACTGCATTTAATACTGAGGAGATTAAAAAAGGCTCTCCGCCAAGATCTATTAATCGAGGAATAGCAGTGGCGGCGTCATTGGTGTGCAGTGTTGAAAACACAAGATGACCAGTAAGTGCAGCTTGCAACGCAAGCTGCGTCGTTTCAGAATCACGAATTTCTCCTACAAGAATAATGTTGGGGTCTTGTCGTAGAAATGAACGTAAACCAGTTGCAAAAGTAAGACCTGCCTGTGGGTTAATTTGTACCTGGTTTACCCCAGGGAGCTGGTATTCTACAGGGTCTTCAAGAGTTACAATGTTCACCGATGGTCTATTTAATCTATTGAGCATTGAATAAAGGCTTGTAGACTTACCAGACCCCGTTGGTCCGGTAACAAGCACAATACCGTATGGTTTTGTTGTTGCCTCTTCGAGAGCCTTGAGCTGTGGTCCCCTCAAGCCCAAATCTCCTACCGTAGGAATACCACCAGTTTTTTTAAGCAGTCTCATTACCACTTTTTCGCCATGCACTGTGGGCAGTGTCGAAACACGCAAATCAACTTCATCCTCACCCATTCTAAAGTTGAAACGGCCATCTTGTGGAGCCCTCTTTTCATCAATTTTTAGACCAGAAATAATTTTAATACGAGAAATAAGCGAATCATTAATGCTTTTTGGTAATGATAATTTTTCTTGCAACATACCATCGATGCGATATCTAACTCGTGTACGTTCTTCTTGTGGTTCGATATGAATATCAGAGGCGCGTCCTTTAACGGCGTATTCAAGAATAGTTTTAACAATTTTTGCAATTGGTGCCTCTTTAATAAAATCACCAATTTGTTCTGATTTAACAGTATTAATTGCGGTTGGTGAAAACTCTTTAAGCGCCTCTGTAATATTAGGAGAAAGGCTTTGTGTATAAACTACGTCTATTGTTTTTTCTATATCATCTTTAAGGGCTAAGGTAGGAATAATGCGCATACCGGTTTTTTTTTGTAAAAACCCAATAGTTTGCACATCAAATGGATCTGCCATTGCAACCTTCAGAGATCCTTCTTTTTCATTCAACTCAAATGGTATAAGAAAGTATTTACGTGCAAGAGACTCTGGTACCAGTGCGAGTGCCTGAGGAGCAACCGGCATAGACTCGCCTGTTACCCAAGGAATGTTAAGTACAGACGCTTTAGCTTTCACAATTTCTACCTGAGCTACTCCCGAGTTCTGCACCAAGTATTCATCTATTGGAATATTTTTTTGCAATGCGTCAACCTCGCTTTTTTGAGCTTGCTCACCAGATAAAACCTTGTTCGCAACAAGCACATCTAAAAACTGCTTTGTAGGAATGGTCATATGCTTTCACTATAAGAAATCATGGTGTAAAATTCAATCCACATGCTACCCATACTGCTTATAGCCCAACAAAAAAGGGCTTATACAAAGTATATTACTCAAGTGCTTAAAGAGCGTGCTCTACACGATGTGCACTACTTTGGAGAAGATGAACCTCTTAATATTGAAACCATACGTGAGATTAATGTGCAGGCATTGCAGCCGTCTTTTGTAAAAAGAGCATTTGTACTTATAGGGTTTGACTTACTCAAAAATGAGGGTCAGAATGCATTTCTCAAAACAGCCGAAGAACATCGTGATGATATACAATTTATCCTTGTTGCTCGTGATGAGTATAGAGTACTACCAACTATTATCTCTCGGTGTGTAGTAAAGCGACTCCCCGAAGCATTAGATAACGATTGGGCTCTATTACAGACACTTGGTTTGTTTAACACCCACGCTACGCTTGCAGAGGTTCTGTGTGCAACACAGGGATTAAAAAAAGAGCATTGTATTAAAGCCATTGCCCAGTTGCGTAACTATTTATATAGCAAGTCCCATATGCAGCCTGCTTTATACCCACTCCTTGAGCCTGTGATTGAGGTTGAATATCAGTTAAAAAACAACATATACCCAGAATTTGCACTAGATTACATTTTGCTTGTGCTCACAAAAACAATACACCTCCCTCTTGACCCTAGTTGACGTTGTGTACTGGTTCGTGCTATGCTGAAGGTATGCAAAAAGGATTCACTCTTATGGAAATTCTTCTTGTTATGGCTATTATTGCTATTATTTCTGCACTTACAACCGTTGCACTTGCAAACATTAGAAGCCGCTCAGAAGACTCAAGAAGAAAAACCGATATTGAAGAGATTCGATCAGCATTAGAACAGTATAAAAGTGTCAATAATGCGTACCCAACCCCAAATGTCACTATAACTATGGGGCTTCCGTTTGGCACATCTGGCCTTACCGATGCAAACCACACGTATATGAACAAATTCCTCAAGATCCAGACTTTCCGGTAAAAACATATATTTATGAAAGCACCGGTACGAACGACTATACAATTCGTAGTCATCTTAATACGCCACAGCCAACACCATGTGCTCTTACTCCAACTCCAAATTTGTGTGGGTCAACCTATAACTGTAATTTCTGCTACAACTCGTATGGCCAGCAATAGTGGTTTTGCGCTTATTGAACTTGTCATCGTAATGTCAATTATTGTAACAATTATGGTAGGTGGCTTGTCTTCGTATCGTAGTTTTGATCAAATAAAAAGACTAGAGGCCGATAGCGAAGCCTTCATTGAAGGTATTGAGCTTGCAAAAAAAATGGCATCATCTGGAGAAAAGCCCTGTGTCGATTATGAAGGTCAGTACAGCGTAACATGGTCTACATCACATTTTCAAATTACTCCTGTTGGTTGCACGTCGCTTCAATCGTATACCCTAAAAGGCAATACGTTTGATGGAGGAACAGCATCAGTTACTTTTAACCCTCTTGGTAGGGGCACATCGCTCAATGCAGACCTATGTTTACTTATGCGCAATACCTATCATAACCAGTGTCAGCAAATTACTATTGAAGTATCTGGTACCGCAACATCACAGGCCAACCCGCAATGTATATGTAACTAGCATACCATGAAGACAACACAACTAAAAATGCAGCAAGGTTTTTCGCTCATGGAGGTACTTGCTTTTGTGACTATTCTCTCTCTTGTTTTCTTGGGTGTTGCATATACTACTGGTCAATCCATAAAACGCACCAAGTTTAATGAGCAAAAACTTATTGCAACACGCTATGCAGAAGAGTTAGAAGAATGGCTGCGAGGGCAAAAAGAAGAAGATTGGACAACATTTTATTCATCGCGTGCTAGTGGTGGTGGTACCACCTATTGTTTTGATGATGCGGTATACGATGAATATCAGAGTATTTCATGGCCCGCTGCTGGTGATTGTAACGGTGTGTATGGGTTGAGATCTTTGTATATGCGTGAGGTAACCTTAACTCAGAGTTTAACCTCTCAGGTTCAGGCGATAATTTCTGTTAGGTGGCAAGATGGACAAAATGTATTTGATGTACCAATTAGTACAATTTTTACAAAATGGGAATAAGCAACAACACATCTAAAGGCTATACGCTGCTTGAAGTAATGATAGTGCTAAGTATTTTTGCACTTATTGTGCCCGCAATGTTTAGTATGTATTTTGTAAGTTTGCGGGCGCAGAAAAAGGTATTGGTACTTAAGAGATACAAAGCGCAATGGTGACAATGCGCTTACTGTAATAGAAAACCTTATTAAGCAAAATGCAGTAAGCATTCATTTTGCTGCGCCGCCAAGTGCGGCGAACCAAGTTTGCACTTCGGCGGCGCCCAGCTCATTCGGAAACGAGCTTTTTTTCAAAGATAAAGACAATACCTGGTTTTCTTTTACTCTTTCAGAGGGCAAAATTGCATCTCATTCTGGCTCTCTTGGTGGTACTACGAGCGTTAACCTTACTAATGCCAAATCGGTAATCACCAACCTAGAAGTTGGTTGTGTGTATGTTACCGACACAAGTCCGCCCCTCGTATCGGTAAGCTTTGATGTGGCTCAAAATGCACCAACCGGAAGGCCAGAAGACGTATCTTCATTAAGCTATCAAACAAAGGTAAAGCTGCGCTCTTATTGACTTATTTATTGGCATTTCACATACTTAGACTATGGCTTCATCGGCATTTACTCTTGATATTGGCGAACGCTACATAAAAGTTGTCGACGCAGAAATGAGCGGTTCGTCTATTGTTGCGCATTCTGCCGCATTTAGTGATCTTGAGTTTAATCCATATGTAACTGCGGCAGATGACTACATAAAAAAAACATCAATTGCAGTTCAAAAATTGCTTTCAGATGCACAGATACATAAAAAAGAAGTGCATATTGTGGTGCCAGACAGTCAAAGCTATACCCGTATTTTTGAAATGCCATTACTAACCGAGAAAGAACTGCTTTCAGCCATTCGATACCAGGCAGATCAGTTTATTCCAATCCCCATTGAAAAGGTAAGCATGGATATTTACCCGCTAAGAAAAGATAAACAAAAAGGTCAATCGTTAATATTACTTGTTGCAGCACCCACAACCATGATAGATCATGTGTCACAAATTGTCACAGGAGCCGGATTAACACCAATTTCGGTTGAAAACGAAACCAGTGCGGCATTGCGCTTTTTAGGAAAGATATACGAGAAAAAAGAAACTACTGATGAGCTGCATATATATATAAACTTTGGAGAGTCCTCAACTTCTCTGTACCTTTATAGTTTACGAGAGAAAATCCCTATGCAGGTTCATAACTTTTCAATAGGAAGAAACATTTTTTTTAAAGATGTTATGGCAAATCTTACTATTACACCCGAACAAGCAAAAGAAGCCCTAGAGAAGGTGGGTTTTTTACCAGTGCAAGCACCGTATAATTTGCCACTTATTATAAGCGCGCCCTTTAATGAGTTTGTAGAAGAAATTAAAAGATTTGTAATATCTTCACAAGAAATGTCGGCGCGCAACATTAACAAAGTGCATGTATTCGGAGAAGGATCAGCATTTGCTGGTATAGATGCCAAACTTGCCGAAGCATTGGGTATTGCTGTAGAAGTAAGCAATCTTGAACCTTACTTTAAGAAAAACTCTGTAGTTGAGTATTTTGCTCACGACTGGAACATTTTACTGCCTGCAGTCGGAGCATGTCTGCAATAATAATTGCGCCATACCTATATGACTGTAGAAATTAATCTACTGCGAAAGCATAAAACATCAAAACTAACACAAAGGCTAATATTAGCACTTCGAGTTGTGACAATTTTAGTTGGTTCGGGAGTGTTGTTAACGCTATCATCACTATTTGTACTCAAAAAAAATATTGAGAATGAGCTTGTTACAAAAACTGATTATTACAATAATCTCATGTCACGAATTGCTAAAAACCAAGATAAAGAAACAGCAGCACTTATGCTTAATGCAAAATATAAAGCAATAGATACGGTAATAAAGGCAGAACCACCCTACTTTACATATTACCAAACGCTTATGCGCGACCTTCCTCAAGCATCAGACTCTGGCAGAATCAAAAATATATCTATTCAAAAAACTGGTTCGGCTGTTGTGCAGCTAACCTTTCCCGATATTCTTGCAATGACAAAATTCTTATCTCAACTTGAGTCTGATACCTTCCAAAAAAACTATTCCTCGGTACATACTAGCAACATTTCATTTGCACAAGATGGGTTAAAAGAAATTACATTTTCACTTAATGTCAAGTTTTAATAATTCACAATTTATTAGTTCGCCTCAGTTTTTACTTTTTAAAAAGAATGCCATTTATATTGTGGCAATAATAATATTTGCATTTATTGGGTTAATGTTTATTCCAAAACAAATACTAGATTACACAGTGCTCTTACAAGGAAAAAAATGAAATTACTGAGAAAATTACGCAGCAAGAGGCAAGGCTGCGCCTTATAGAAACTGTAAATGTACAAGATCTTAATCAGCTTTTGCTGATACTTAATACACTTTATCCTCAACAAGAAGATAAATTTTCAATAGTTCCTGTAATAGATAATTTACAATCTGTAACGGGAATGCTGTTTGTTAAAAAGAGTTCTCCTTTTTCTGCAAATGCTGGTCCGAGCTCTACAATATCTGTTGAGGCCATTGGAACAAAAGAGCAAATCGCAACGCTGCTTCAAGATTATCACTACAAAGCTGCGAGGTTATTAACGCTAGAAAGTGTGGTGCTAAAACCCAGCACATCAAATCCCCAGCTATGGGAGGTATCTTTTTCGGTTGCGTTTCATGCAAAAGAAATTGTGCTCGGTAAGGAGTCGCTACAAGCCATAAACCCATCGGCACTAACGTTTGCGCGTCAGGCTTTACAGTACTTTAATGCAAAAGGCGCAACTTACACAAAGGTAAGCATAAAAGAAGAAGATATTCCACTAAACTATTCTATAAAAAAGAACCCCTTTGAAAACTAGTCTTTGTTAAGCTTGGGTGTTAATAAAAATACGAGAATGTGAATCTGGTTCATTCTTTGCTTCGTAAAGCTTAAGAATGTCGGTGAGTGCTTTAATAGTAAGACCACGCTTTCCGATAACTCGTGAGTAATCATCTGCATGTAAAGTTACGTTAAATCTTTGTATATCACCTTCAGCTTCGTGCTCAATTTTTATCTCGTCTGGTTGAGAAACGAGGTTCTCAAGCAGAAATTGCAGTAGCTTTTGCATGTTTTTTGAGTAATTTTGATGTTCCCTCGGTGAGCTGAGCTCCTTTACTAAGCCAGTAGGCTAACTTTTCGCTATTTACAGTGAGTACATGAGGGTTTGGAATTGGGTCGTAAAATCCAATTTTATCAACATATTTTGTATTTCTTTTGCTTTTTGCCTCGGCAACAATAATCCTGTACTTAGGATCGTTGGTTCGGCCAATGCGTGAAAGTTTGATTCGTAATGCCATAGTTTAGATCAAAATTATATCATATTCCTAACTTTTGTAAAGCGCTGCGTGCTGCTTCTTCTTCTCCCTGTTTTTTAGACTTGCCACTGCCCTCACCCAGTTTCTGCTCATTGTCAAACACACCAACAAGGTATGTTTTATTATGCTCAGGGCCAGATTCACTTAGTACCTTATATGTGGGGAGTTTTTTATATTTATCTTGGTAATGCTCTTGTAAAATATTTTTGGCGGGTAGGTATAGTCTTTTTTGGACAATTGTATCAAGCACATCTCTAAACAAAAAAGTTTTAATAAATGTGTACGCTGTATCAAAACCATGCTCTAAATATATCGCTCCAATAAGCGCCTCAAAACAATCAGCTAAAATTGACACGTTTTCTCTACCATTATTCTCTTGTTCTCCCTTAGATAAGTACAAGTAATCACCTAAGCCCAGAGGTTTTGCAGCTTCATAAAGGCTTGTTGTGTTCACAATGGCGGCTTTAATATCTGTGTAATCCCCCTCCTTGTATTCTGGATATGTAGTATAAAGGTGTACGGAGGTTACCAAAGAAAGCACACTGTCACCTAAAAACTCAAGTTTTTCGTTTGAAGGAAGTAAAAAATCTCTGTTTTCGTTATGATACGATCTATGAACGAATGCATTTTCAAGCAGCTCAACATTCTTAAAATGCAAACCTATGCTTTCTTGTAATGTTTCAAGCTTCTTGGTTATTCTCATTGTTTGTTTCATAAATTTTTCCTAATATTGCATTTACAAATGATGGAGACTTTTCGCCACCCATTTCTTTTGCTAATTCTACTGCCTCGTTAATAATAACTTTTGGGGGGGTTGTTTTTTTCTACCAACAGCTCATATAGCGCAAGGTGCAATATTGCTAAGTCTACTCGGGCAATTTTTTCAATAGCATATTTTTGGGCATAGAGCTGTATTTTCTCATCAAACGTGTCTGCATGAGTGGTGATTGCTTGTAATTTTTCTTTAAGCTCTGGGTGCTGCGATTTGCTGTTAAACGAAGCCGCGTATAACTCTTGCACAATGTGCTGTCGTCGAAGATGTCGCTTGTCCATAAGAATTAACCCTTTCTATGAGAAAGGCGGGGTTTGCCTGTTGCCTTGTCGTAAACAATTTGTGCAACAGATTCTGCTCTTGCAGCTCTTCTTTTACCTGTTCTTCGTGTTGAATGTTTTCTTTTTGGTGTCGGAGGCATATGACATATTGTAACACGCGGCAATATTTTTTTGTAGTGGCATTTGCAACTAGTTGTGTGCAATGGTACTAAACGAAAATGAGGCAAAACTTCTTTATTAAAAACGGAAATTGAGTGTAAACATAGCCTTTAGCAACAAAGAGATCGCATGCCTCATGTACCTGAGCAAGTAATACCTGGTCTAGCAGTGTTTCAAGTGCTATTGGTGAGTAACCATGTTGCTGTGTGCTAAATATGTTACCTCCGCCTCGATGTGCTAAATCGTATCGTGCAAGGGCAAAACCGTCCTGCGTATGTGCAAAAAATTGCAGTCGTTTTGCTGTAGATGGGGTTTGTGTAGAAGTAAAAAAGCAAGCAATGCGATTGAAGATCAGACCTTCCTACGCGACCTCTTAGCTGATGCAGCTGTGCAAGTCCAAACCTTTCTGCACCCTCAATAATAATAACTGTTGCGTTAGGTACATCAATACCAACCTCAACTACCGGAGTTGCCACAAGTATGTCTAGGTTGCCGCAAGAGAACTCTGCCATAATTTGTTCTTTGTCAGCATTTTTAAGGCGACCGTGCAACAATGCAACAGAGTAACCATTAAATAGAGATTGTATTTTCTTAACTTCTTCTGAGGCAGCCTTAACCGACTGCAATGACTCAGAATCTGAAACCTCCACAAATGGACACACAATAAACGCTTGGTGCTTTTGGTCAAGCTCTTTTTTAAGCCAGTTGTATGCATCTTCGCGCTTATCTTCTGGTGTAACATACGTTTTAACCTGTTTTCTACCTTTAGGAAACTCATCTATTGTTGATACCGAAAGTTCTCCATGTAATGTAAGTAGTACCGTGCGCGGTATAGGTGTGGCTGTAAGACTTAACATGTGTGCATCTATTCCCTTTTGTTTAAGCGCAGCTCTTTGTGTAACACCAAACTTATGCTGTTCATCAACAACAACCAGTCCAACATTGTCACAAGGCGCTTTTAACGAAATGAGCGCATGTGTTCCTACTATTATGTCTGCGCGCTCAAGATCATTTTTTTGTGCTTTATTACTACTGGTTGTGATGCATACCTTAGGCCGTTCTGCCACATTTATGAGTTCTGCCAAATTTGTGAGTGTATGTGCGTGTTGCTGAGCTAATATTTCTGTGGGAGCCATTAAAAGCGTTTTTTTCTTGTTAAAAAATGCAAAGAGTGCAGCTGCAAATGTGACTATTGTTTTGCCGCTACCTACATCTCCCTGCAACAATCTGTTCATTGGTTGCGAAGATTGCATATCGGTTATGATTTCTTTAGTTGCGCGCACTTGCGCGCCTGTGAGAGCGTAAGGGAGTGTAGCTAAAAATGCATCAACATTTTTTTTATACTTTTTATCTAGTGTGTAGTTCACCTTTTGCTTTTGCCAGCTTTCTTTGATTAGTTTTGTCTTGAGTTGAATACTAAAAAGCTCGTTAAAGCTAATGCGATCTCTGGCCCGCAGCAGCGCGTCTTCGTTATCGGGAAAGTGAAGCGCTGCAAGAGCTTTTTGCATATGTAGCAAATTTAATGGTGCTGTAATGTTCTCAGGGAGAACATCTGTTGCTGATTCTGAATACAATGCAAGTGCGTTGAATATTTTTTCTCTCAACGTTCTTGTGCTAACTCCAGATATAGATGAATATATTGGAACTATCCGTGATGTATGAATATGAGGTTTGCCCTCATTATTAAACACCTCGTAGTTTTCAGGTTGCAGTATTATGCCTGCACTGGAGCTTTTAACACTACCAGAAACTGCAACTCGCATGTTGGCAGAAAAAAGTTTAAGTATAAAAGGTTGGTTAAACCAAGTTACTGTTGTCTTTCCAGATTCATCTGCGAGTACGATTTTTTGCATAGAGAATCCTCGGCGAGTGAATACATTTGACTTTCTTTCTACAATTCCGGTAATTGTAACTTTTGCGTGCTTATCAAAGTGCTTATAGGGGGTATCTGTTAATGCAGTAGTAAGATGGTTATGAAGTGAAGCAATTGGAATAGTAGTGCGATAGTCTTCGTACCGGTATGGCACAATGTCGAACAAATCACCAATTGAGGTAATCCCTGCCTCTTTGAGCCGCGAAAGGGTTCGAGGGGATGTTTTGGGAATACTTTTTAACTCAACGTCATAAAGCATAAAGCAAAAGCGGTGCAAATGACATGAGAATGAGTATTAAGGCAGCAATAGAAACACCAACAATTTTAAGCAGTTTTGCATATTTTTTAAAGAATTTACGTAGCATGTTGCGTATAGTATACTATATCAATGCAAAGATTCTCTAGACTGCGACGACAAAAGTTTGCATCTTTTAAAGTAACACCGAAGATGTTTAAGATAGCTCTTGGTGCCCTGGTTGGCTTTTTCCTTCTTGGGTTCGTTATGTTTATATTTCTTTCTCGCAACCTTCCCGAACCAGGTAACATACGTCGCAACACAGGTTTTTCTACTCAAATTCTCGATAGAGATGGCAAATCTCTTTATGAGTTATATGAAGATAAAAATCGTATACCCGTTTCTATTAATGATGTTCCAGAAACGCTCAAACAAGCAACTATTGCAATAGAAGACAAGTCGTTTTATTCACACCAGGGGTTTTCTACATGGGGTATGGTGAGGTCAGTTTTTCGCATTCTTACTACTGGCAATCTTTCATCTGGATCAACACTTACCCAGCAACTTGTAAAGAATGTACTGTTAAGCCAAGAGCAAACACTCACACGTAAGGTTAAGGAGGTTCTCTTAGCAGTAGAAATAGAGCGACGATTTACAAAAGACGAAATTTTAGAAATGTACTTAAACGAATCACCCTACGGAGGTACTTTTTGGGGTGCACAATCGGCCTCAAAGGGATATTTTGATAAAGATGTAAAAGATTTAAACCTTGTAGAATCTGCAATAATGGCCGGTTTGCCACAAAGGCCGTCTTATTACAATCCTCTTTCTGGCAAAGAAGGCGCTTTTAAGGGGCGCACTAAAGATGTGCTCCGCAGAATGCGTGAAGATAAATACATAACCAAAGAACAAGAAATAAAGGCTCTCGCAGATTTGGAAAAAATAAGTTTTAAAGATGCGCCTGGTGTTGCCATAGAGGCTCCACACTTTGTTTTTTACGTACGTGCCTTAGTAGCAGAAAAATTTGGTGAAAAAATTCTTGACGAAGGGATAAAAATAAAGACAACACTATCACTCGATGCACAAAAAGAAGCTGAGAAAATTCTTAAAGAAGAAATTAAGAAAGTTGAGTCGCTGAAAGTCTCCAATGGTTCAACGGTAGTACTAGATTCAAAAACAGCAGAAATACTAGCTATGGTTGGCTCATACGACTATAATGATGAAAAATTTGGTAGGTTTAACACAGCCACCGCGTTAAGACAGCCGGGTTCTGCAGTGAAACCTATTACTTATGCAACGGCCCTGGAGCAAGGATATACTGCATCCTCGCTTATTATGGATGTATCTACAGAGTTTCCAGACCAGGGGGGTAAAATATATAACCCGGTCAATTATGATGGCAAGTTTAGAGGTCCTGTACAATACAGATTTGCTCTTGCCAACTCTCTAAACATACCTGCTGTTAAGGTGCTTGCCAATGTAGGTATTAAAAACTTTTTGCAAAAAGCCTACGACATGGGATTGTCAGATTTTGAACCGACAAGTGCAAACCTAAAGCGATTTGGACTTTCTTTAACACTAGGAGGCGGAGAAACAACTCTATTAGACCTCACTTCGGCCTTTTCGGTATTTGCACGTGGCGGTGAGCGTATAGAACCAATTGCTATTTTAGAAATCCGCGACCACAAAGACAAAGTAATTTATGAAAAAGCAGAGGCTAAACCAAAGAAAGTATTATCACCCGAAGTTTCGTTCATTATTTCTCATATTCTTTCAGATAATAACGCTCGTGCCGAAGCATTCGGCACGTCTTCATTTTTGCGAGTTTCCGGGAAGACGGTAGCAGCAAAAACTGGTACTACCAATGATAAGCGTGACAACTGGACTATTGGTTACACCAAAGGTGTTACTGTTGGCGTATGGGTGGGCAATAATGATAATTCGCCAATGAATCAAAAGGTTGCTTCGGGTGTTACAGGCGCATCACCCATTTGGAACAAAATAATGCGCCACATGCTGCGAACATACGATGATGGTATTATGACTAAACCAGAAGATGTAGAGGCACTTCAGGTAGATGCATTCCTTGGTGGCCTGCCAAAAGATGGTTACCCAATAAGATCTGAGTACTTTGTTAAAGGTACCGAGCCAAAGAGCATATCTCCTTTTTACAAAAAGCTAAAGTTCTCTAAAAGCACGGGTAAATTAGCAAATGATATTGAAGTTAAAACCGGCGACTACGAAGAAAGGGATTTTATTGTAATCTCCGAAACTGACCCAGTATCTACAGATGGAAAAAAACCGCTGGCAAGAAGCTATTGAGGCTTGGGCATATTCGCAGCCAGATGAAAAATTTAAACCATCGCGAGATGTATCTGATTCAAAACAAGACGAGCTTGTTGTGGCAATTCGTGAACCTGGAAACGAATCGAGAGTTAACTCTAATACACTAAAGCTTGTTGCACGCATCACATCGATTCAAGATATAAAAAAGGTAGAGGTGCAGGTTAATGGATCTACAATTAAAACGTACAATGAGAATAAAAAAGATATTGAAGAAAATCTTAACCTTTCTGATGGAACATACGAGATAAGAGTCATAGCAGAAAACACAAAAGGCGTAAGAAAAGATACTGCAATTAAGATTGGTATAAACAAAGAATGGAATGAGGGTACGCCAGCAGCTACTGCAACTCCGGAACTGACGCCGTAATTTTTTTTAGCTCTTCGTCGGCTTCTGTATCTGTCATGTTTTTATCTGCAAATCCAAATTCAAATCTTACAGTAACTTTGCTTTGATACACAGACACTACATTAAGCGATAGTATGTGTGCACTTGCTGCAAAAGCCTTACTGCTGAGAGTATTAAAGGTAAGCGCAGGAGATGATGTATAGGTAATATCTCTCTTTATTTTTGCAAAAGCATGAGGTGTTTTATAAGGGGGCTGAGCTTGTATGTGTGTGGTTAGCTGCGAGAGGTTAATTTCGGCCACACACACCTTCTGTGGTATTGACATTGTGTCTAGTGTTGAATGTGCAACTGCGCCAATATAGCCAATGCACTGGCCTTGGCTGTATATACCAGCCTGCATACCTTTGAGTAAGTATGGTTTGTCTGCGTCTGCAGCGAATGTTACTAATTGTATGTGTAGTTTTGCCAGCAGCCGCTCTACAATACCTTTGACTTTAAAAAAGTCATAGGTAGAGGCAAGAGCGAGAACTGTATCTTCTATAGGTAAATCGTTGTCTTGTTTAACATACGTGCGCGCACATTCAAAAAAATTGAATGTAGTTGCGCGCCCATTGTTATCAGCAATATTTTTAAGCAGAGAGGGAACCAATGATGTTCTCATGTATTCGATCTCTTCAGATATAGTATTACTTAGTCTCAAATGATTCTCTTCGTGCAACTTACAGGCCTCTATTAGACTTTTTGAAATCATAGAGTAGTTGTATTGCTCGTTATAACCAATAGATGATAAGTAATTGCGGATTTGCCTATTAACTTTAAGCATAATTTCAGCTTGTTCTGGCTGCATAAGTGGGCTGCCGCTTAAAACTGTGTTTGGAATGTTATGGTAACCATAGATGCGTGCAACCTCTTCAGCAACATCTACTTGGCTACGTACATCGTGCGCGCGGTAAGAAGGCACATCAAGACTGATAGTTTCATTAGAAATCTGCACAGATGTAAACCCTAACGGCTCAATAAGCTGTACCATATCTTTAGCTGAGAGTGATGTGGACATGAGTGTATTAATGTAGCTTACCTGTGCCTGAACTTGTACACCTTTGAAGTGGTGCGGATACATATCTATTACATCCGATGAAATCTGAGCACCAAGTTTTTGCATTAGCACTGCTCCAAAACACAAAACAGACGGGGCCCTTTCTGTATCTACCTGCTTTTCAAAATATGCTACTGCGCTCGATCGTTGTGCAGTTTTCATAGAAGTTTTTCTAATATAAGAGCCATTAAAGGTAGGTACAAAGAACAGAATATTCTGTGTATCTTCAGAAATTTCTGTATTCTTTGCACCCATGATCCCTGCAAGATCTATAAGGTTTCCCTCACCATCTTCAATTACAATATCGTTGCCAGGAAGGGTAAAAGCCTTGCCGTCTAATGTTGTAATAGATTCATTCTTATTGCTCAGCCGTACATTCATAACCTGCTTTTTGATTTTATCGTAATCAAACATATGAACTGGGTGGCCGAGCATAATGCGTACATAGTTTGATATATCTACCACATTGTTTACCGACCGCTCGTCGCATAGTTCAATTAGTCTGCCAATATCGGTTGGATCTTTTGAAACGTGGACATTTGCAAGCACTACAGCCATAAGACGTTGTGCAAGGTCGTCTTGTTGAAGCGAAATATGCATTGGCATGTGTGAATGGGCCTTCTCAATTGTATTTAGTGTCCATTCACGCAAGGGGTTAAGTTTTAGTCTAGCGGTTTTATTGTAGCGTGGCAAAATGGCCGTGCACTCGAGTGCAAAACCAAATGCAGAAGCGGCGTCTATACGATTAGAGGTAACCTCAATGTCATATACATATTCGTTACCTACCTGTTCTACGGTTTCTACGTTCGGCCCGCCGAGTGACACATATTCTTGTATTTGCTCTGGTGTTGCATCGGTATCTAAAAACTCAAGCAACATGGAGTGTGTTAGTTTAAAGTTCATAGTTTATTAAAAATTGCTGTAAAAAACGGATATCTCCACTATACATAATGCGCATGTCCGGAATTGTAATGCCGCCGCGCATCATAGCAACACGCTCTACACCAAATCCAAACGCCCATCCTGTGTAAACATTAGGGTCAATACCACCTTCTTTTTAGCACATTTGGGTGCACCATACCAGCTCCTCCAAGCTCCAACCAGCCTGCTCTGCCTATATTTGAACTGCCAGTATAAATATCTACCTCAAAAGACGGTTCTGTAAACAAAAAATCATAAGGTCGAAGACGAATAGTACAATTTTTGCCAAAGAACTCTTGAACAAAGTACTCTATTGTGCCTTTCAAGTGGGCTATAGTAACGTTTTTATCAATACAAAGCCCCTCAAATTGGTGAAACATTGGCACATGTGTGGTATCCCAATTTGGGCGGTAAGTACGAGAAATATTTGTCATTCTAATAGGAGGCTCGCCTACACGCAGCATTTCTCGCACCTGCCAGAAGAGGTGTGAGGAGTCAGTAGCATCTTTCCATACTTTTCATGTTCTGGTGCGTTAACAAAGAATGTTTCAAAATCATCGCGAGCTGGGTGAACCTTAGGCATATTAAGAGCATCGAATGCGAAATACTCCCATTCTACCTCTGGGTACGACATGTGTACAAATCCTAGCCGAGAAAATATGTCTCGAATATCGTTTACCGTGTGTGTGACTACGTGAAGTGTGCCTTCTTCGGGCGCTTGCCCCGGTAAGGTAGTATCTACCCACTCACTACTTTCAGATGCCTCTAGTAATGTTTTGTGCTTAGCTGCAAGAGACTTCTCTACTTCATTTTTGAGTGTATTAATTTTTTAGGCCAGCAGCACGGATTTCTTCTGGTGAAATATTTTTTTAACTGTGAAAATAGCGCGTTAATTTTTCCCTTTCTTCCGAGAAATTCGACCTCTATTGAATCTAACTCTTTGCGTGAGGTAACAGCAGCGAGTTGAGTTTGTAACGATTGTTGAATTTCTGCCAACGCATCGTCCATGGAAGCTTACTTTTGTACCGTTTCAACAATTTTTTTAAAGATTTCAGGTTTTTCTGCTGCAAAATGAGCTAGAATTTTTTCTGTCTAAGAGCACATTGTGCGTCTTTAAATTTTTGGTAAAAGTACTGTAGTTAGTTTGCAGGTTTCGAAGCTGTGCATTTATGCGCACAATCCATAATTGTCTAAAATTTCGTTTTCGCAGCTTGCGACCCATAAAGGCATATTC
Source organism: Microgenomates bacterium OLB23 (assembly GCA_001567245.1). Lineage (GTDB taxonomy): Bacteria > Patescibacteriota > Microgenomatia > UBA1406 > HO2-37-13b > OLB23. Next base: position 19,450 of record LMZU01000020.1, on the reverse strand, counting down.
TCCAGCATGTAATACTGCTTGAGTTGCAACCTTAATTTGCTTGCGACGGGTCATTCTAAACCCTTTTGCAAGGTCAAGAATTTTATTGTGTCTTTGTCTTGTTCTGACGCCTCCTTTTACTCTCATATTCCTAACATTTTCTTAACTTTTACTTTGTGCTCGCCTTCGACTTCTTTCATGATTTTTTGTGCACGAAGGCGCCGATTAGACTTTGCACTTTTTAAATGGCGGACTCCATGGCCACGGTGCAGAATTTTACCCGAGCCTGTCACCTTAAATCGTTTAACTGCTGATTTTCTTGTTTTAGTTTAACTTTCATAGTATTATTTTGCTTTTCGAACAACTACCCCCATAATAACCTTTCCTTGCATTTTGGGTTCTACTGCCACCGTTGCATCTTCGAGTGACGATATGAACTCTGACATGAGTTCTCGCGCCATGTCTACCTTTCCAAGTTGTCTTCCTCTGAGTGGAAGCTTAACGCGTACTTGGTAACCATCGCTCAAAAATTCATGTGTTTTATTGCGTAATCGCTGCAAATCTTGGTCGCCAATAAAAGTGAAAGCTGAACATCTTTGGTTCCACCTTTTTTTTGGTCCTTTTTTGCTTTCCTTGTTTCTTTTTTTCTTCTTGGTACAAGAATTTGTGAAAAATCGATTGCTTTTACAACCTGAGGTTGTGCGTGTCCGGCAATCAAAATCAAATCTACCTCATTGTTACGTGCATAGTCAATAGCTTCGCTTCTCGAACTACGCCTATTTGCTCTCCCTTTTCGTCAATGAGTCTGAATGTGTCGCCTTGAATGCGCTCGTTGGTTATGTACCTTCGTTGTAGCGAATTCGCGTTAGATTGGCTTCTCAAAGTGTGTTTTGTTTTCCTTTATGAACTCATAAAGACTCATTATTCCTAGGTCTTTCCCATCACGGGAACGAAGGGAAAGCGTCTTATTTTGGCTTTCCTTCTGGCCTATTATACACAGATATGGAACCTTTTGCAATGTCCAGTGGCGTATTTTTGCAGATAAAGTTTTGTTATCGTAATCAACAACAGCACGTAGGTTTTCTTGTTTCATTTCTGAATATATTTGCTGTGCATAATCATGTTCAGACTCGCTAATGGGAATTATTGCGACTTGTGTGGGTGCAAGCCATGCAGGAAAGATGCCTGCCGTATGCTCAATGTACACCGACAAAAAACGCTCCAAAGAGCCCATAAGCGCAAAATGAATCATAACCGGTGTTTGTTCTTTGCCTTCAGCATTTGTGTAAGTGAGGCCAAAGCGCTTTGGTTGGACAAAATCTAATTGAGGTGTGGCAAGTTGCCATTCACGACCTAAGGCATCGGATACCATAAAATCAATTTTTGGGCCATAAAATGCTGCTTCACCTTCTGCAACATAGTAGTCAAGTTTGTTCTTTTGTGCTATGTCGAGAATAGTGTCCTGGGCAAGTTGCCAAAGGCTTTCTTCGCCTAAGTATTTTTCGGATTGCGCGGGATCTTTAAAAGAAAGCCGAGCTCTGTATTTCATACCTAGTGCATCATAAAACTTCTTTACTATTTCTATAAGTTCTTGATATACGAGTGGGATTTGTTCTGGTGTACAAAATGTGTGGCTGTCATCTTGTGTAACAGATCGTACGCGAGATAAACCCAATAGTTCTCCTGCCTTTTCGTCTCGATAAATAGTTGTAGTTTCTAAGTACTTAATTGGCAGTTCTTTATAGCTACGCATTCTTGATGCGTATATCTGCTGATGGTGTGGGCAGTTCATGGGCTTCATAACAAGCTCATCGTTGGTTTCCTGACTTTCTACCAAAAATAGTTCATCTCCAAACTTATCCCAGTGGCCCGATGTCTGATACAGTTCTTTTTTAGTAATGTGAGGAATCCAAACACGTTCGAAGCCTACATTCAAGCGCAATTCTTGCGAAAACTCATTGAGAAGTTCTCTGAGCAATGCACCGCGTGGGGTAAACAGTGGTAACCCCTTGCCTACTAAATCTGAAAATACAAACAAGTCTAGATCTGTGCCAAGCTTGCGATGGTCTCGTTTTTTTGCTTCTTCAAGCATGGTGAGGTAGCTTTTAAGCTCATCTCTAGATGGAAAGCAGGTGCCATATATTCTTGTGAGCATTGTATTCTTCTCGTTGCCACGCCAGTATGCGCCAGCAACTGAGAGCAATTTAAAATGTTTGAGTGCTTCTTTTGGATTATCTATGTGCCCTCCTTTGCAAAGGTCGCGATAGTTACCCGACTTATAAAAACTCACAGGTTTTGTTCCACCCTCAGAAAACTCGTCTATAAGCTCGTGTTTGTATGGGTTGTCTGGATAGTCTGCTTTTGCCTCTGCGGCTGAAAGTTTCTGTAGCTCAAACGAGTCCCATGTTTTAACGATTTCATGCATTTTTTGTTCGATTTTTGAAAAATCTTCAGCTGAGATTGAATTTTCAAACTCGAAATCGAAGTAAAATCCATTTTCGATGGCTGGTCCAATAGCCCGTTTTGTTGAAGGCCATAGGTCCATTACTGCAGCAGCAAGTAAATGTGCGCAAGAATGTCGCAGGTCTTCTAGTTGTGTAGGGTTTTTGGTGGCGCTCATTAGTGAGAATTATAGCAGGTATATTAAAGAAAAGTTAAATCTTGTTTAGCTTGAGTGGGTGCTCTAAATAACCCCCGAGGTTGTTGTGGTCCCGACAGGACTCGAACCTGTGACCTTTGCAATGTCAATGCAACGCTCTAACCAACTGAGCTACGAGACCAATGGATGATATTGTAGTATATAACGTCACAGAAGGCAATTATTGCACGCTTCTTGCAGACGAAAGTTCTTGTGAGAGTGAATACTGTGTACCCTTCTTTTTGGTTGTCGCAGCAAATGCAGAGCCTCGTTTTGCTTTTTTGGTTTGCATAGCAGCGAGCCATGTTCTTGCTTCACCTACTTTGGCTTTTAAGCCATGAAGGAACGAGAGAATAATTTCAAGATATCTCACGTGGTATACACCAACCCTTTCGGGTAATGCCTGTAGAGCGGCTTTTTCAATTTCAAGTACCTCTGCAGTTAGGCCATCGCTGTGAGCCTTTATGTTCTTTACCTCTTGGCGAATTTGTTCAATGAGTTGATGGATTTCTTGTATTTGTTGAGGCTTTTCGACAGACTCTTTGTGTTGTGACAAGTCGAATACAGTTTGAGTAAATTCTGGATTTGCAAACTGAGTGTCTTCGGTTTTTTTCTCTTGTGCGAGGAGAGCCTCCATTCGAGCTCTTTGTGCCTCAATGTCTTGAGCAATAGCAGACCCGTCAGATGCGAGCACCCTTTCGTAAGGATTCTTGTAGCTGGATTGTTGTGACTTTACGTTTTGCATGGTTAGCTACGCGTAAATTATACTATAAGCTACTCAGAAAATCAATTACTTTTTGCTTTCGCAGCATGCTTATATATACGTATGTGTTTTTTTGTGCCTCTTTTTTTTCGGCTTCGTCTTTAATGTGGGCAAACAATTTGTCAACTTCTGCTGGTTCAACAGTAATGTTTTCTTTATCGGCGATTTCAGATAATGCGTACTCTAACTTATAGGTTGTCTCAATATCATCCATAAAGTGTTTTTTAAGCTCATCTTGGGTTAGATTTTTTGAGTTCAAGTACGCATCAATTGAAAGGCCCACTTTGCGTACGTCGTCTAGCAGCTGTGTTTGTCTTCTTTGTAGTTCGTAATCTTTAATTACAGATGAAAGTTCAATGGTGGTTTGCTTTGCAAGTTCATCAAGCACTTTTTGCAACAACTTTTCTCTTCTAGCGTTTGTTTGTGCCTCAATGTCTGCAGGCTTTTCCTCACTCTTTCCGGGCACCCAAATATCATCTTTTTTTGCCTCAGCCTGAGCATTGGCTATTATCTTTTTGTAGTCTGGCAGTGTAATTTCTGGTTGCAGCGCAATTTTTAAGCTCAACTCCCAGTCTTCTCCTTCCTGTGCGCGCTTGAGGTCGGCTTGAGGCGAGAGTGCTGGTTGTAGCTTGTCTGTTTCTAATATTTGCTTATAGGCGTCAGAAAAGAGCTTCTGGATAAGCTTGTCATAGACTTTTTCTTTTGCTATGGTGTTTCTTGCAATATCAATTGGTGCAGAGCCCTTGCGAAAGCCAGGTACATCTGTTTCCTTGGCAACTACCTGCAACATTGCCTCAAATTCTTCTGCTACTTTTTTCTTTGGGCACGGTAACTGTGTATTCGAGTGTTGTTTTCTCGATAGTATCTTTTTTTTAGGTTGAACATATGATTATTAAATAATAGTTAAAAAAGTTAAATCTTGTTTGGTCCGAGGGGGTGCTCTAAATCCACCCCCGAGTTGTGCCAGGAGAGGGACTTGAACCCACACGCCTTGCGACACACGGTCCTAAGCCGTGCCTGTCTACCAATTCCAGCATCCTGGCGCTTGCCACATTATAGCATGACACTACGCCGAGTGTAGCTTAAGATTTTTATGAGCTCAAAAAACGTTTTGAGCTTCTTCTCTTCTCGCTCGAAAGCATTAATATAGTTTTGTACCTTAGGTGCCCAAGTTGTTGAACCACCAGCATAGCGGTGTCCAATTTGCGCGAGGTTTTCTGCACCCTTGTTAATGTATTTGAATCTAAGAGCATAACCAACGCGCGCAATACCATCTGCAAAGTTATCGAAAGGAATTCTTCCCACACCGTATCCAAATACGTTGTGTGTAGGCTTAATATAGCGGGCACCAAACCCCGACTCTACACCTGCAATAGAAGGTAGTAAATATGGGTCAAGGTTAAGTGCACGAGCGGTTACCACAAAAGTTTCTGCCTCGTTAACCAAAGGTGAATTGTAGCGCGAAAGCACCTTTTTAATTGCGGCAACTTTATATTGAGCGTCAGATTGCTCATCTGCACTATATACTGTAGTCTTAAGCTGTGCAGATGCATCAGCCTCTTCAGCAAATGTAGTCTTGGGGATCAAGCCTACGAGTACGATTAAAACAAAACCGATTAATATGTTTTTCATATTCAAAGAAAAAATTCGTAACCAATATCTTAAAAAAAAATGCCGGCGTCCTCGAAATAAATTTCTTGAACTACCGGCACCTATGAATAAGTATATCATATATTATAGGCTTGTCAAGTGGTCTGCATAAGTGTAAGTTTGAGGTAGTTGCTATGATGCCTCTATACGCTGAAAGAAGTGTCTTACAGCCCATGCCCAGCTTCCATTTGAGCTAGGTGTATATTTGCGCATTATATCTTCTGTAGTTATAAGGCCTTTATCAATATATAAACGTTTTATTCCAGATGATACTATGCGAATACCCTCTTCGTATGAGCTGAACTTTGTTACGGTGTCTCCATAAATTCCCCATCCCCAACAATTATATGAGTCTGGGGGTATTCGTTTGCAACCTGTAGATTCTTGCATGGCAATAGCAACAAGCACACGGTAGTCATACCCGTGCTTATCAGCCTCTTCTACTATTATGTCGGTGTATTCAAAGAGGGGTGAGTTTATTGAACGCAAGAATCGTTGTAGGTTTGCTGCGCGACCATCGGCTAACTTTACTTCAGAGTCGATCGCACCAAGTACAAGTGGCGGTTGGCTCAGTTGGTTAGATGGAGAATAATCCAGACGCTCAAGGTCTTGTAAGATTTGTGCGTGGGCTTTGCCCACGCGCGTTTGTTCATGCAACAAAATTACAAGAGTAAAATTGAGTACAAATAAGAATAAAAACAAACCCATTAACCTCAAAACCCTTGATTTCATACATTCATGCTAAATAAATTAGCTTCAAAAGTCAACCTAAAGCTTGTAGTAGTAAATTGCATATGGAGCTGTGTGCTCTTTGTGAATGAGGTTATCTTTGAACATGTCTATGCAAAATCCGTATGAAATAACCATGGCGCCGTTCTTTGCAGTGCGCCGTATTTGTGGCGCCAGCCGCTTAATCAGCGAAGGAAACATAAAAACATATATATGACTTGCAGGTGAATAGTCATATATAAGAGCATTTTTAAGCTCAAACTTAACTCGAGGTGATCCAAATAGCTTGTTCCTTGCAATACTTGCTGTGTAGAGTAATGGATTCATTTCAATTCCAAGCACCCTGCACCCGTAGCGCTTTGCAACAGTGTTTGTTAGCACACCTATTCCTGAGCCAACCTCAACAACCAGGCTTTGCTTACGAATATTTGCTCTGTCAAATATGGTTGGAACAATATTTTTATTGGTTTTTACATATGGGCTACCAATTAAGCCAGAAATAATGAGCATGCATAGGTAGAGAAAGGCTACCATAAGATAAAGGAGTAGACACACTACAAACCCATAATAGACTAGTGCAATCATAGAGTCATTATAGGGTCATCTTTGGTATAATTCACCTATTGTCTTGTGCCTCTGTAGCTTAATGGATAGAGTACGTGGCTTCGAACCATGTGATGGGGGTTCGATTCCCTCCAGAGGCACCCGATTATATTGGTGACTGTAGCTCAGTTGGTTAGAGCGACAGTTTGTGGAACTGTAGGTCGCGGGTTCGAATCCCGTCAGTCACCCCAAGTATTTAATTTATTACACGATTTTCTATAATCTCAACAATGTATACAATAGCAATTTGTTGCTCAAAGAAATTCAAGAAAGAAGAGCGATTATTCTCCAGAAAATTAAAAAAACTAGGTATAAACGTATATGCATCTCCGCTACATGCTTCCAGAGTTTGGGAGTCACTTGAAGAAGCCGATAAAGTAGCTTTTGCTGCTGGTGCTACTTATAGACACTTCCATAAAATTCGTAAGTCTGATGCCATTTTTGTACTAAACGTAAAAGGATACATTGGTGTAAGTACTAATTTAGAAATTGGATTTGCAGCAGCTCTTGATAAAAGAATATTTTTTATGGAGGATGATATTGATTATCCCAGAAAAATACTTATTGATGGATTTGCAAAAACACCAGAAGAGCTGATTAGGCGTATTAAAGACGTAAAAACACCTGACGTTTTAGATAGATAGAAAATGAGTTTTTATAGTTTTCTATGTTTTGGAGTGTTAAAGTAGAGAAGTAGGTTCAAACGTCATTCTCTAGTCTACCCTTTGCTAAATAGGGCATCCCAACAATCCGATTTATACTGACTCACCGGACGATTGAACCTGTAAATAAAGTGTCGTATCAGAAATTTCTTCATAGATGTTATACTTATACCATTAAGCAGTCGTTATCCCAGTCGAGATAACGTACGTCTGTTATAGAGAATATCTAAAATAATGAAAACTGAAAATAAAAGTCAGGAAATACTTCAAAAATTCGATAAGATACTTGCCGCATTACGAGTTTTTAAGAAACACTATGGACTTATCAGCAGAAAGCCTTATTCCACAAAATGATCTAGCAGATGTACAAAACGAAGCATCTGGTGCAGGTGAATCTGAGCTCGCAAGTGTACTCGCCGCAGAAGTGCATGAACGTTATCCTGTCTTACTAGCCGAACTTGACCAATTAGGACCCTCACCGTTTCCTATTGATTTGTATTATGAATTAATGGACGCTCTTGAAACAACTCGTAAAGTCTTTAGTTCACTAAGAGATCAAGATGGAGGGGTTCTGGAAGATTTACGGAGTATTGAAGAGTTGCTCAGAGGACGAAATCCTCTTGAGGAGATCTTAACTACTAATATGGGATATGTATTATTGCACTCAAGCGACACCAGAAGTGTTGGCAACCTATTGCGAGGAGAATTTAGATATCCCCATGCGCAAATATGCACCTCAGCAACAAAACTACGAGATAGAGATGGGGTATTTCGATCAACTACTAAAACACTTGAGGCAGGTGTTGTATATGATCCGCGAGATGCAGTACGGTGGTTTAGCAAAGATGTTGGATCTCATACACGAGAAGGACAACGTGTGTATCTTGATAAACATCGTCCATTTGAACGGGCATCGTTACAAGATGCGTTAGATAGTCAAGGAGGAAGTCGAATTGAGGCGTGGGTTGATGCTGCAATAGTACGTCCATCAGGGCTTGTGGTATTAGATCAACGCAGAACTGATGAGATTTTAGGTATTGGTCATCAATACAATTTGCCAGTTATAGTAAATGGTAATTTGTGAAAATATTCATGCGGTTCTAAATTCGCCCGTCCAGTCACCCATGACGCTTAACTATTTTAAATCCACACTGTTCATTATTAACTCGTGGGTTATTCTTAGAATACCCGAAGAAGCTTCTGCGCAACTGCCCTCTAGAGGCATTACCATGGTTTCTGGTACATTAAACGGTATTCCTTTTAAAACACTGCTAGAGCCTGATGGGCGGTATGGGCCAGGTAAGGTATCGAGTCACTGGTTTAGGCCTAGTAAAGAATTACTAATAGCAGCATCGGCTCGTGCAGGTGACACAGTGCAAGTAACACTGCAGCCTACAAAGGACTGGGTTGAACCAGAGATACCATTTGACTTAGCAACAGCACTAGATTCATCACCTAAGGCAAAAAGTGTATGGCAAGATATTACCCCTATGGCCCGCTGGGATTGGGTTCGTTGGATTCGTGCAGTTAAAACTGCGGATACGCGTAAAAAACACATTCTCGTAGCTCTTGATAAGCTTAATAGGGGCAACCGACGTCCTTGTTGTTTTAACCGCAACTTGTGCAGCGAGCCACATGTATCACGAAATTGGACTCTGCTGGATTAGTGATGCAAGTAAAATTAAGTTGCCAGAAGTTGCAAACATTATCTTAAAGCAGTAACATATCGATATGAACAAAATCTTTGCATTTGTAACCCTTTTATTACTTGTTGTGCTTGTTAACCCTGCAAATGTGAGTGCCGACCACTCATGGGGTGGCTACCATTGGGCACGGACTCAAAACCCCTTTACCGTTAAATTTGGTAACAATGTATCTAATGCATGGGGTTTGTACCTTTACGAGATAGCACAGGGTGCTGCACCAGCCTCATATTGGAGAATAGCAGATTTGCTAGAACCGACTGTAGTTACGGGTAATACCAATGCTTCTAAAGGTAGGAACACACCAAAAACTGCCTACCAACATTAGGTAGAAACGAAGTCTGCAGTGCAAAATATGGTCAGAATGGCTGGCTTGGTATTGCCTCAGTATGGGTAAATGGACAACATATTACTCAAGGTACTGTAAAAATGAATGATAGCTACTTTAGTACAAGACAGTACAACACCCCTGCATGGAAAAGGCTCGTTATGTGTCAAGAGATTGGCCATGTGCTTGGCCTAGACCACCAGGATGAGGCATTTGATAATACCCCAATGGGTACATGCATGGATTACTCTAGCGAACCAAACCCAAACCAGTACCCTAACCAGCATGATTACGACATGTTGGCAAGCCTTTACTCACATTTTGATTCTACAACAACCCTTGCTCAACTTGATGCTACTGTAAATCCAGACATAGACCACGACAACAAAAAACCTGGGGGCAAGAAATAAGGCATTCTGACAATAAGCGCTATTCTGTTTATGAACGCAACTTTGGCAGTGGCCGCAGAGCATTTACTTTTGTCATTTGGGCAGAGTAACTATTTGGTACCATAATAGTATGAAGTTGCTAGCCGCTTTATTTGTAGTGTGTTTTATTAGTCTATCCCCTGCCTCAGCATTTGCCGACTACACATATACCTCGCCCACTAACTTTACACAAGTACCAAAAGAGCCAGAGGTAAGAGCGCTGCAAGGTGCTGTGATTCGCAAAGACAGTTTTACACTTGTGGTTGCCGAGAACACGTCACCTTGGGATGCTTATGTATCTTATGGGTATGTTAAAAAGTCTCAACCACTGCGGCTGTGTCGTTACTGGCAAATATCAGATATCTACGAGTTTAAGCTTCGTTCGCATTTTAATAATGCAGTCATTGCACCACAAAGAGTACACTTTTGAGCTTTTCTTATAACGACTCACTGCTTAAGGTATTTCCGCTTATATATTTTCCAGAGACCACGCTGAAGATTGTTGAAACAGATGATAATGGACAAACCTGGTCTATGCTCAAAAGTTCTGTTGTTGATACAGAGAACAATACTGTCTCTGCTATTGCGCAACTTAACAAGGGGTACACAGTTGTTGCAGGTTTTGTGAACCCAAACATATTTTGCAACTACGATAGCACGCAAGTAAAAGGCATCACCACAACACAAGAAGCACTTTTCGCTAACTGTGAGATTTCAAAATGTGTATCGCCTGTTTATAGATATGTTGCAGTACCGGTCAGAGCAGTCTATGCTATAATTCTTTCATTAATATTAATGGGCTCGTAGCTCAATGGTAGAGCAGCTCCCTCTTAAGGAGTTGGTTGTGGGTTCGAGTCCCTCCGAGCTCACCATTAATATTGAATTTTCCTTGTAATTATTCTCACGTGTGTTATACTCAATGCTATTACTATTATGGCAACAACAAAAAAAACCACAACCAAACCCCAGAAAACCGTTACAAAAAAAGAAGTCGTTGAAAGCAACATTCTCACAGAAACTCAACCTAGATCATCAATGAAACCATATTTATTGGTTCTTCTTGGCTTTTTACTTGTTGTGGCTTACTATGGTAAACACTTGCTCGTAGCAGGTTTAGTAAACAATCGTCCAATTTTTAGAATGCAGGTTATTAAGGAGCTTGAAAAGCAAGGTGGCCAGCAAGCATTAGACTCAATTGTTACACAAGAACTTATAAAACAAGAAGCAGCTAAAAAGGGAATGACTGTAACAGATGAAGACCTTAACAACAAAATGAACGATCTTGATACTCAGTTTAAAGCACAGGGTCAGTCTTTAGATAAGGTGCTCGAACAACAGGGGCTTAACAGAGATCTTATAAAAGACCAGCTTCGCGTACAAATAATGCTTGAAAAACTTCTTGGTGACAAAATTAAGGTAACCGAAGAAGAAGTAGACGCCGCTGTTGAAGAACAAAAAGAGATTTTCGCGCAAGAGACAGACAAAGAAAAAGTGCGTACCACAGTGCGAGAAACGCTAAAAAGTCAAAAAGCTTTCAACAGAGGCGCAAACACTTTTGCAGGACCTAAAGAAGACCGCAAAAATTCAACAGTTTGTAACCTATTAAACAAGCTCGTCTTTACGAGCCTTTACAAAGCGTGACCATTCTTCAAAAATGTCAATAAAGACTTTGAATGGTGCTTCTATAAGCGTATCAAATATAAGTATAAATAGATTAATTCGCCCTATTTCTCTGCTCAGTACCTTCCCCACATAAATGACTGGTAAAAAAATGAAGGTCACTATGCTCACAATAGGATTATTTTTTGATTCCAACATATATTCTTTAGGTGCTTGTCGTATTCGGTAGCCAAAAAAAATGCAACCACACTCATAAAAAACATAAAGATAAACTTGCTCAAGAAATTAAAGTGAAGGTAATTAAGGCCAATATATATGGCTGTAAGTATGACATAAAAAAATTGTTGCATATATAAGCGAAAATATTACCAATAGCATGGGCCGTCGCGCAGTGTCTTGGAGAGTAAAGTTAACTGCCGCTCCCTCAAATGATGGGTCTTTGTCGATTATATCTACAATACGCCCAAATATTCGCTTTGTATTGTCGTCGGTTGGGGGATTAATAAATGACACGATAAGCCCCATTAAAACTGGAGGAAAAAGCGTGTTAACCGCAAGTGAAAGCATATGAACCTCTCCAAAAACCAGCCTGCTTAGCGGCAGCTCTATGAGTAATACAAGTATCATTTTTGTGAAGAAAATATATACAATGCTACGAAACGCCGCCGCATTAAGTTTTTTTGCTATTTCTTTATACTTATTGCTGCATATTGCTGTAACCTCCATCTGTAGTATATTTCTGTCTGATAATGTTTGGGTAGCTGAGCTGATGTCTTTATCTAGTATTTGATGTAGCACCCTAAAAGGAGCTGCTTGCCGACGGGCAAATTTGGTTAGCTTCTCGTTGTATGGGTTGTTGAGTATTCGCTCAGACTCTTTGTAGAAAACATGAAAATTAGCAGCTACTTTTTCTATTTTTTCTCGGGTAAGTTGCGAAAGAGGCCCAAAGTTAATGGTAAACAGGTGATATCTAATAAATACTTCGTCATTTTTTAGTAGCGCTTGTTCTGCAGCTACATAAAAGAATGTATTCTTGTCGTCTTCGTTTATCTCTTGGATTGCTACCTTGTTTCGTAGTACCTGATAAAAATAATACAAGTATGCTGATATTTTGTAAGTTTCTGTTTTATTGAGGGTTTCTTCTATTTCACACCCCAATAAATCTACCACAATGTTAAATATCTGATGAGAATTAGAAACCGCATGCGTTTTTTAATATGCGCTCGTATAGGTATACATAGTCATCGATTACCTTTTGAATTTCTGCTACCTGCTGCTTTCCAATTGATCTTTTTCGTAAGTAGTTACCCCACATAAGTTCTCTAATCAAATTTTCTGCCTCGCTGTGTCCAGACAAGTTCAATGGAAGTCTTCTGCGAAGTATGCGAGAAATTGCCATTCTTCGAATAAGGTGCTCCTCATTAAACTCTATTGAATTGCGGATTTTCTCATAAAACACCCCAAGGAATGTAACGGTTTGCGAAACTTCATACGCCTCTCCCTCTGGTGGGGTTTGAGGCTTGGGTGCAGTTGTAAGTGCCTCAATGAGAGCTTGTGTAGTATGCGATAGCTTAATAGTTGTGGGCTTTGAGTCTGACATGGCGTGCTAAGTGGATAGTATACCAAAGAGCTATGATATACTGACTTTGTGAGAATTTTAGCGTGTGATTCTGGAGTAGAACGAACAGGATATGCATTGTTTGACACTCAAGATCGTGTCATGTTTCTTAAAACCTTTGACTGTTTGTATACATCAAAAAAAGATGCGCTTTCGGTGCGATTGCACAACCTTTCCCTACGATTTGAAGAATTAGTATCTATGTTTCGTCCAGACACAATAGTTGTTGAAAAGCTTTTTTTTAATACAAATCAAACAACAGCTATTATGGTTGCACAGGCTCAGGGGTTGCTGCTTGCTGTAGCAGGAAAGCACAATATACCAGTTAGCTTTATCTCTCCAACCCAAATAAAGAGTGTGGTAACAGGTTATGGTAGGTCAGATAAAAAAAGCGTGCAAAAAATGTTAAGATTGCTCTTACAACTTGAAGAAGATCCTCAACCAGATGACGTTGCAGATGCCATTGCCTGTGGCTACGCCTACTGTACAATGAATAAACTCATATGATAGGAAAAATAAGCGGAAAATTAGCAGAATTTCATGGAGAAGAAGGTTTTATAGAAACACAGAGTGGCGTTACATATAGGGTAATTCTCTCGCCAAAAATAAGAGAGAGCATAACAGCCGCAGGTCAAGACGTGTCGCTTTATACCTACCTTGATGTAAAAGAAGACAGTCTTACGCTATTTGGGTTTGATTCGTATGAAAACTTTAACACTTATAGTCTTTTGCTTTCGGTAGATGGAGTTGGCCCTAAAACTGCTTACACAATTGTAGGTGCATATGAGAGCCAAGAAATCAAAAATGCAATTAAGCGCAACGATGTATTCTTTTTTCAAGAGGTAAAGGGCATAGGTAAAAAAACTGCTCAAAGAATTATTGTAGATTTAGCCTCTAAAATTGGTGGCGAAGCAGACCTTGAACATATGTATGTAACAGAAGACAAAGATGCGGTAGATGCTCTTGTATCTTTAGGTTTTAAGAAGCAAGACGTTTTGCGTGTGTTACATAAGGTAGATGCAGCACAGCCACTGGAGGAACGATTAAAAATAGCGCTCGGGCTGCTTACTAAAAAATGACTAAAAAACAGGGAGACAATGTAGAGGTGAGCTTGCGACCCCCATCTCTTCGTGACTATATTGGACAAGAAAAATCTAAAAAAGCCCTAGAAGTTTTTTTGAAGGCGGGCATACAACGAGGTGGTTCTATTGAACATTTACTGTTTTATGGCCCGCCTGGCATGGGTAAAACTACTCTTGCACATATTGTTGCCCGAGAGCTTTCTAGCGACTTAAAAATAACCTCGGGCCCAGCAATAGAAAAAGCTGGCGACTTAGCTGCCATTCTTACCAATCTCAACGATAATGATGTGCTTTTTATAGATGAAATTCACCGCTTGCCTCGATCTGTAGAAGAAGCACTCTACCCTGTTATGGAAGACTTTGCCTTAGATATTGTTCTCGGAAAGGGTCCTGCTGCAAGAACTGTCCGCTTGAATGTACCTAGAATAATAATTATTGGCGCAACTACACGAATGGCTTTATTGTCTGCGCCATTTAGAGATCGTTTTGGCTTGGTGCTTAACCTTGATTTTTACACAGTAGATGAAATGGCGCAAATTATTCAACGTTCAGCAGAAATACTAAAGCTGCCGCTACTGCCACAAGCGGCTGTAGAAATTGCAAAAAGATCACGAAAAACCCCACGCATAGCAAACAGAATGCTTAAAAGACTTCGCGATGTACAAGAAATTCATGATTATGCAAGTATAGATGTTGCGGCTCTTGAGCGACTCTTTGATTTGCTAGATATTGATAGTGAAGGATTACAGAATATAGACAAAAAATATTTGCACCTGCTTATTACTAAGTTTAACGGCGGCCCTGCGGGCCTGAGTACTATTGCTGTCTCACTTTCTGAAGACAAACAAACAATAGAGGAGTTTGTTGAACCTTACCTTTTACAGTCTGGTTTTATAAAAAAAACAACAAAAGGTCGCGTGGCAACCAAGAAAGCATACGATCACATGGGTCTTGCCCATCACTATGCTGCTTCTGCAGACGCTTCTCCGCAACAAGAAAAAAATTGGTATAATACTGGTTACTTTGATTGCTCGGGTGGTGAAATTGGTATACACGCAGTCTTGAGGAGGCTGTGCAGCAATGCGTGGAGGTTCAAGTCCTCTCCCGAGCACATACAGATATATGCAAATTTATGGCAGTATTGATATACTTTCTTTATGGATAATAGTCAAGGCCAGGCTTTACCACAAGAACCAGTGCAAACCACTTTGGTATCTACTTCAAGTCTACAAGATCCTCTTATAATGAAAAGCTTATATAAATACGGTTTTTTGGCAGTAATTTTATTGGCTTTTGTTTCTCTTGGAGCATATTACTTAGGAACAAGACATTCTAATCAAAATGTTGCCTCCGAGGTAAATACCATTGTAACAACTATACCGACTTTAGTCGTTGCCCAAGTTACACCAAGTATTGCTCAACCTCAAGAATTGTCATGGAAAACTGTAAATCAAGACTTATATGGCTTTACCTTTACTATTCCATCTACATGGATAGTTAAAGAAGTAAATCGCAAGTCGGAGCCTTATGAGGAATTTGGGATAAAACGTGGGCATGACTGCGCTGAATATACTATTCAAAGCCCAGACAATAATTTACAAATGACCATACAACCCGTATGTGGGTATTCAGATGGTGGAGGTTTACCCTTACCCCAAGATGCCGTGACAGTTAAAAAAAAGAGCGATGGCGACGGAATCTATGCGAGGATATTTCGTTCAGACTCTGGTCTTTATTCTTATGTTAGCGCAGGTGAAGTTGAAATTGATGATTCACAAGGTAAGCACAAGGAAATGTATTATGCAGCTCATTTAAATTTTATTACGTCGACAGATAAAGAGGTCACTGGATTTGTTACTTTTACCTACTATGGTCCTGATAACCTGAGAGAATTATACCTTTCTCAAGCCGATCAAATTGTCGCCAAATTTTTAAAGTAAAATATTGATCCTCAGTATAATTTTTTCAATATCAGTTCTTATCTCTTGCTGTTTAAAACAGTCGCAAGAAAATCAGATACAGTCCATTTAGTCTAAATTGAGCGTGTGCTTATTAAATTGAAACAAAGATTGATGAGATCGGGACAGTGCAAAGAATCGATTGATCCAGTTCATTGTTCCACCTCCTTCTTGAAATGGGCTAGGGCAGCAAGGAGGACAGCTTTTTCCTTAGGGTCAATGGTTGAGGCTAAATAGGTTCGAACATCGTCCCAGATGGTGCACCAATATCTTCAATTTTTTCATGTGTATTTAAAGTGCTCTACTATTGTGTATAGTATAGATATACAGTGAAAGACATTAGCCTTATCACATATCATCTCGGTGGTTTTGCATATATAGGCCTAGTGGCCTTAATCGCTTATCTCCAAAAGTATGTTAATCAGCTAGTTACTACGATCAATATTAATACTGGCTTTCCCTATGCATCAGAGTTAATTTTGGCATCTAATGTAATTATTTTGCTATGTTTTCTGTCATTTCTTTACCGAACAAGACATTTAACAGGAAGGAATTTTATTACAGGACTATATGTTGCAACTCTTATTCAAGTAGCTATAGCTATTTTCGCGGCGTTGTTTGTTTTATACATATTTAGTCAATGGCCATTAGTCCTTCCATAACCTTATGAGAAACATCACATACTACTCTATATACAGTTTGATAATGATTATCCTTCTTTCAATAGAAACCGTTGTGTTATTTCAATATGTAAGATTAAACTACTTTGAAACGCCTCAACCAAAACTATTCCCTTTTCATCTAACACTTGCAATGGTGTATTACCTTACGTTTCTTGCAGGATATTTTATTGAGCGAGCTTTGCGAATAGCTTTAAAACCTGGAAGCCACATGCACTAAACCATATAGTTTTGTATAATATCCCTACAGGTCGCTTAGCTCAGTTGGTTAGAGCACTGCGTTTACATCGCAGGTGTCAGGGGTTCGAGTCCCTTAGCGACCACACATTATGTCTTCCTTGGTATTATAGGTTTTGTTTCATTGGAATACTGGGCTTCACTTTTTATTTATATGGCTGGTTCGAGACTTTAACTCCTCATAGGTAGGAGGAACATCAAAAATAGCACCAAACAGTGCAGCACTCTTTTGCATATTATCCCGATTTAACAATTGTTTCTTCTAGGTGTTCGAGAAAATAAAATGCCCTGTTGATGACATACTGCACATCTGGCTTGTTTCAATGTTCTTTCCAAGCATTCTTTTCTTCAATCTCATTTCGTTCATTAACCAGCTTATCAAGTTGTGCTTCCTGAGCCTTGATAGCATTTATGGAAGAAAGTCGTGGGAGTGTTTCGTTAATCTGCTTCTCTTCAATTTCAATATCTTTTAGTCTCTGAGTAAGAGAAATACTGTCATCAATTATTCGTCCTCTCTTTTTTGCCAGTCTGCAATGATGGCTTCTTTGAGGTCAAAGAGGAATTTGTCAGTGAACTTAACATCTTTTACAAAGTCACCAATCACCTTATCAAACGCATCTAGTCTCACACGGAACATTGGGCGGTGTCTATCGCAGTGATAGGAAGCATTTTTTGAGCCCATCTTGACCTTTATTTGGTGCACTTCCCATGAGTGGCTTTCCACATTCAGGACACATGACATATTTTTTTGTAAGGATAAAGTGGATTGTCTTTATTTTTCTTCAAGAAGTACGCAGGTACATGACCTTTTATATATTTTTGCTTCTCCATCTACGATTGCAACGGCAATTTTTCCTTTGTTTGCCTTGTTAAAGAGGTCAATTGATACCAATCCTTCAAAATGAGGTGTTTTAAGGGGTTTTTTTAACCATTTGTGAGTCATAACACCACAGTAAATGGGGTCTCTGAGATAGCGTAGCAATTGTTTTGGAATTAGCGGAAGCCCACCAACATGACCAATGATTTTTGTTTTGTCTTTAGAGTCAAATTTGTTTCGTACTCGTGATTTATACCCCATTGTATTGACTGCATCGCAAACTTCTTGGTCTGAAAGTCCATCTGCTGCAAGCTCATACATTCTTATGAACCATTTAGCTTCAAGTTGGTGAGGAACAAGCACAGTACGCTTTCCATGTTCAGTCATGGTCTTCACAATTTCATATCCAGGAGGAGATTGACCAATCCAATATCCAAGCCTTGTATAGTTGATTTCAGCACCAATAAGACGGGTTAGAACATCTCTCACTTCACCATAAGCTCTTTCTGCTTCCATGAGTTCTGTAATGTAGGTAGGAGTGTATTTTGACCAATTCAAATTCAACATCGTGGTGTGCAAGAGTATTGATGGTTTGGTTTGAAATAACTCCATACACATCAACAATTTGAATGCCTTCACTGATAAAAAGAGCTTTTAATTGAGCATAAACCAACGCACCAGAGCGGGTACTACGGTCTACAGACTTTAAGAAAGCAAACTGAGGCTTTGGTTTGAGGTTTTTAGCATCTTGGAGCACCTGATAAAGGGGTTGACGTTCCAAATCCACCTACGAGAGCCTGTCAGTTTATAGTCTTTGACAATTTTGACGTGTTTTCCAATGACACTTTCAGTGCGAGAAATTGCTAAAAGCAACTGTTTTGCTTGGTCTGAGTGAGAGTCACCAATGAGTCCTTGTTTTTGGCTTGATACTGCCTCAATTGTTATTCCGTATGCTGTTTCCATCTGCGTATTATGTAATATATTGCTCATAGTATTTTTACCATTTTTTGAGTGTTTTCTTCCAGAACCATATCAACTAGGATGCTTGCCAGTTTATTGATGACTTCCTGTTGAGCTGGGTTAGGATTTCCGCTTTTAAGATGCTCTGTTCTATACATTTTTGGTGGTGTTTGGACTGATATTTTGGGAAGAATGGGAAGATTAGTCTCTTTATTCTGAGAGACCAGCAAGTCCACACCAAACTCTTCTTTGTACCAACTTTCAAATCCATCAAATGCGTAGAGTTCTAAGTCAGGAGTCATCTTTTACCCTCCTTACCTTTGTTCCAAAGCATCACCATATTCCAGCCTATAAGGTCTAGAAGCTCTTGTTGTAATTGGGATAGTACCTGCTCCTGAGTGTGAGTAGGTTTGCCATGCTCCAATGCTCCTTTTGTCATCTTTTCAGTGAGAGCAGTAAGTAACTTCTTCTTATCCCCATTAAGAAAAATTCCACAGTTGCCTATCTATAAGACAAGAAAGCAAAGAGAAGTAATCAGGGTCAGCAAGATGCTGCATTGTCCATTTAATGAATTTCTTTGACTCAGCATCAACTTTGTGTAATGGTTGCACTTTTTTTCCTAAAACTTGCTGTTTCATAAATGTTCCTCCAAATGCAATTCCTTGGGTGCGGTAGTTAAAATTTCAAGTTCATATAGCACTTCTTCAACAGACCTCTCTAAAAATTTTCACTATATGCGGGTCTATTTCTTGTTGTTCCTGCAAAATGGTTCAGGTTCAGGTTGTTAGCAACTGGTGGAGTTGTTGCAAACCAACGCTCAATAGCTCTCTGGAAGATTTCATCAATTTTAGATGGTGGAAGTTTAAGCCCCTCAAGTTTCCAGACCATCCAATTAAAATTGTGAAAGCAGTTATCTAACTGAGTTATCTTGAGCAATGGATGTTCTTTGCCTAGAAAAGATTTATATTTCCAAAAGTAGTATTGAATACCTTTTA
>LMZU01000019.1 GCA_001567245.1 Microgenomates bacterium OLB23 | reverse complement strand
CTGATTGTTGAGTTTGAAAATCCGGAATTTCAAGCAGAGCATGCAATGATATATTCGGCGATTAACACAGATGGCAATTTTGTTAACGTTGATTATAGACGTCGGTATGACAAGCTGAATTTAAGCGACATTACCTACCGAGTGCGGAACGTTTCAGTATCAAACTCAGAACAACTTAACATCGAGAGAGTCGGTACATTATCCTCAGACGGGCAAGTGGTGTTTATAGACATTGACGGATCCAAAGGCTCTACCTACTCAAGAGAAGGAACACATGAGTTGGTACATGCAGAGCAGTTTGAAGATGGCTATCTAGGTTTTAAACGTGATGAGGGGAGTAGCCGATGGGAGCTGTTTGGTAATTCTGTTGACTTAGAGAACGAGGCCTACCAAAAGCAGCATATACCGAATCCGGACTATACCGGCTGGGATTGGGTGTTCAGGAGGTACGGCCCGGACAATGAGACACACAGAGAGGGAATACCAAACCACTCTACAATCGAGACTACGTCGCTCGTAACCCGAAGAACAATTATTAGAAATAGATATATTTATCGTTTAATATATCCTATAACTCAACAGAATGAATAGATATCGCGCATCGTTACTCATTTATCTGTTACTGCTTAGTGTTACGCCGTCCGAGAATTCTAAGGCGGGTGATTTAGCGTTCTATTTTGTTAATGGCAAAATTCATTGTTTGGACTTTGAACACCCCAAGTACGATTCAACACTAAGTTTGGCGACCACTGGAGAGGATCAAGACTTTGATTTTTATGGTACAGCGTCAGGGTTGTATATAGAATATGTCAGCAAGCAGGATTCGAGCGAAAAATATAGTACCATCAACTTTGGCTTTCTAGATCCGCCATCAATAATTGAAAATAGAATCCAACGAGTGTTCTCCAGAAAAATCGAACAAGGAGACGGAGCGTATTTTAAGACATATAGGTATAAATGTCTCCTACTGGTACCGCTAACACACGAAGATGTGGTGGTGGGCAAATATGCAGTAATAAGAGACTTCCGGATTCTTGACACGATATTACTGCATAAACAACGTTTCAGTCGTGAACTCTGGCATTATGAGCCAAATGTGCAAGCTGATAGTAGTCAGCTAAACCAGATCATCATTGCAGATCAAACAGACATTGATGGTTCGATTCTTGGTGAAGTCCCTTGCAGTTCTGTTGAAGTAGCGAAGCTGCCCAGAGGTGATCTAGGAATCTATGACGGTGGTATGTTGCAGAACAAAATAAAAGTGGACTGCATGTCCGACATTGTACTAAATAGGGACGAAACTATTATTCGACTTTTCTCTAACGTTAGCAATATATCGAATAACAAATTTGTCGTACAAGCTCAAGTCTATGTTATAAACTCACGCGATGAAAGATTCAACAGAGAGTATTTCTTTATGTTACTGTGCAGTGTACGCGGTGATATCCTACGAAAGCTAATAACTCCATTTCCATTGCTGGATCACAGAGGCATTGCATTTTTAAGTTGGTAATGTGGTGCGCCAAGCTTGCTTCGGCTTGGTTACCTGTTCGCCATATTTGTCTCAGCAGCATGCAAGGACTACCAGCCATTGAAAGAAGTATTGTGATGACTAACGCTCCCCAGCCCCCTACCAAACCCCTATCCCCACCCGGGGGATTCAATGTGACATCCACCCGCCAGTTTTTCTGGGTAGGTGATTTGTAGCGTGTGAAATGTGACGCATGCACATTCAAGCGTGTAACACACAAATGTGTGGTAGGGGCGAATGAATATTCGCCCACATCATTCACAACCAGCCAAATTATGTCTTATTTTACATCATGGTTGTTTCTTCTTGCCACACCACCTACGCCCCCTTCGGCTCGGTGCTAACAACTACCGGCACAGGACAACGCACCGGCTACATCGGCCGTGAAGCCGACAACGAAACAGGCCTCGGCAACTACGGCGTGCGCCTCTACGAACCGGAGTACGGCAGGTTTATGAGTGTGGATGTGTTGTGGGGGGAGTATGAAGGGTGGCAGCCGTATCAGTATGCGCTTAATGCACCGTTAAGTTTCCGTGATGAAGGAGGCAAGTGGGTGCAAGCGATGAACGAAGCAGCCGAACAGGCAATTCGTGAATCTGTACCTGAAAGATTTCGGTCGAGTATAGTGTTTTCTGGTGGTGTTCTGGATGTATCTAGTGTGAAAGCAGCAGCAAAGGGCCGACCTTTAAATGACAACATATCAATTCTTAGCAGGCTAGCAGAAAATCCCAACGAGATTCAGGTGACTGTAGCTCAGAGTTTCTCATGGAAACTGGATAATAAAACATTTGACATGACTTTCTATAGTAATGATATGGGGTTGTCTTATGATCAGGATCAAGTTTATTTGAA
>LMZU01000018.1 GCA_001567245.1 Microgenomates bacterium OLB23 | reverse complement strand
CATAAAACAGCGTGAAAAGTATTATATTGCCGTGCAAACGTTTTTTTAGCTCCTGGCTGGCGCGAACACACGCAAGAAATGTATAAATTTTTTTTAAGTATCGAAAAATGCTCGTGGTAAACCCAGAAAACGGCAAAGGCATGGTGGTCGTTATTGGCGATGCTGGGCCCGGCGTATCTACAAAAAACACCTTGGCGGCTCACCCGAAGTAATGGCATATTTAGAACGCAAAGACGGCAAAGCCAAAGGTCCTGTACTATACTTTTTTTATAGACGATCCCGAAGACAAAGTGCCATTAGGACCAATTCGTACACTATGACATATTTTTATACACATATTGTTAATGTGCAAAGCCTGCATGATGCACTAGATAACGCAGGGTTTACCGATTATGAGCGTAAAGAACTTATTATCATTGCACAAGACAGCCTGCACCATGTGTTACTTGACACCATATTGTCTCGACTCGCAGAAGAAGATAAAAAAGTATTTCTTACTAATATACATAATGAAGATCACAAAGCCATATGGGCACACCTAAAAGAAAAAATAGAAAACGTTGAAGATACTATTACGCACACAGCAGAAAACTTTCTTGCACACCTACATTACGATATAAAACGTGCGTAATGTACAATTATTGCTTATACTGTTGCGGCAAACCCTTCATCATTGAAGAAAGGTCCCTGAATGTTACATCGCTAGGCAGCGTGAATGTTGCGCTGTCTGCAGTCCACGGCTTACATGCCACATCCATTTGCTGGTTGGCATCAAAATACTGATTAGATGGTGCGTTTGTGGTTGGGGTATCTGAGCCAGGAGTTATTACAGGGATGGCAATTTTTAACCCCTCAGGCATTGATGTACCCCACATATACATGTATGCACCATCTTGTAACATTTGAGTTGTTGTAGTTTTGCCATCTACCATGGTTTCAAATTGACCACGAACTCTTTTGCCCGAAACATACATCGTTCCTTTAGATGCAGCTTTGCCCTCTGTAGCGTATTCAAACGTACATTCAATGTCTTTACCCATGCTCATAAGGTTCATAAGGGTATTTTTTCCTGTTGCAATAAGTGAGGTGTCACTTGGGATTTGAGTCTCGCGATCAGTATTTGCGGGCTCAGAAGTGTTTGTAGCACCCGTTGTTGCAGCATTGGGAGACTTTTTCATGTACATAAAAGCGCCTGCAATAAGTAGTGCTAAGGTAAGCGCAACAATAACAAGCGTGGTTTGATTGTTTTTTTCTTGTGTCATATAGCAGAGTATAGTACCGAAAACATAATTCGTCAAACAAGGCTTGCATTTTGCCACGCCTTTGTGTATATTCGGAGAATGGATATTGTTATGTCTTGCGTTTGGCATCACTCAACCCCTTATAGAAAGGGAGGTTGCGGTGTGTCTGCGTAAAGCATAAAATATCATAACAACACCGCAACCCGCCTAGAGCGGGTTTTTTTGTGGGTTATCGAAGACTAAGAAACCATGTTCCGCGGTTTAACAAGACAGAGTGGGATATGGCTTCTGAGTGCAGTACCACATTGGGCAATGCCCAGAAAGTGAGCGTGTGCTATGTGTTGTCCAGGAATTACTCTGCTTGGCATGCAGGACGAAATTGAGGCGCTGCGGCTCGAAGCAGCCCGCGGCTTCGAGCCAGCAGACGACGACGGAGCCGATGGTGCCAAGAGGCATGGCCGGCATGGGCGACATAATCGACATGGCAGTTTGTTCGAAGTCGACACGGTCGACGAAACAGCAGACGGCAAGTTCGGTGTGCGCTGCGTTTAGGCGCAGCGCATAAACACACACACTGCGCCTATTGGTACAGCATCAATAGACCGCGGTGTAGTGTGATTTAATAAAGCTACGGGTGGAGGAGGGACTGTCAAACAGGACCAACTGCATGAAGAAGCCTAACCCCTCCACCCGTAGCTTCTATTATATAACAGTACTATTTGCGGCATGCTATAAGCTTTCCACACTCCACAAGCTACGATACAGTTCTAGCTTTGTACAGGAGATAGCCGAGAACTGGAGGAATAAACACTGCGACAAGAAACCAGCCTTTTGCCAACGCTACTTTGTCAAACTGAGAAAAGAGCACATAGAGCAATTTTAAAAAGCTGATTCTTTGTGATATCCAGGCATGAGAATTCTAAAAGAGGCAAAAAAACACATGCACATGCATGCTGCAGCAGCCAAAAAGGGGAGTCCAATAGCCTGTGTTGCAAAAGCTCCTCCCAAAATAGGGCCAATAATTTGCCCTATGCTCACATACGACGTATTGAGGCCCTGTATAGTACCCTGCGAATTTGCATCGGTCTCTTGCGAAAGAATTGTTTGAATAAGCGAACCAATAGGCGTGTTAAATAGCCCCATTGCAGTTAATGCAATAAGAAAAGGTACATACGATGATATAAAAAACAGCAACGTAAACACGCACATAACAAGAAAAATAGCAGAAGAAAATGTGCGTTTTACCCCAAACCACTGAGTTAATCTGTGCAGTAAGAAAATTTGTGAAAGCAGCCCTACAATTCCCAAACAGCTAAAGATAATAGAAATTTGGGTGGGTGTAAGGTGCAGCACCTTAACTGAATATGGTTGAAACGCATAAATAAACATCGAAAATGCAGTGGAATAGATAAGGCTTATAAGCAATGTCATGCCCACCATTTTGTCTTTGAGCGCACCAATAAGGTGCGCAAAATCAAATAGCTTGCCATGGGACACCTCTCCCATGTGTGTATTTGTCTCAGGAAGAAAAAGAATAGTGCAGAGGGTTGCGATTATAGAAATAACCCCCGCAATCATAAATGGCACCGATTGGCCAAAGCCAATAGTGAATGCCGAAATTGCAGGACCAAATATAAACCCAAAGCCAAAAGAAGCGCCTAGAATACCAAATCCACGTGCTCTGTCTTTTGGCGCAGTAGTATCACTTATTACTGCCGAGGCAACAGGAATGTTGCCTGCAGTAATACCATCAAGCGCCCGCGCAAGAAACAAAAATATCGCACTGGGTGCAAATGCAGCCATAAAAAACGACACCGCCGTGCCCGCGATAGATACTATAAGCAGCGGGCGCCTTCCATATTTATCAGACAACCTGCCAATAATTGGCGTAGACACAAACTGGCACAACGAAAAAAGCGCAAATAACAACCCGTTATCAAAATCACTCAACCCAAAACTTTTGCGAATACGAATAAAGAATGGGAATAATAATGCCATAGCCCAAGGCATTCACTACAGCAATCAAACCAATTATCCAAAGTGTTCTGTTATTTTTCATACAATATATTACTTCTTTTTTATGTGAGTTATGAGTACCGATAAATCAGTGGCATCTATTCGTCTATTCACATTAAGGTCACATTGCAACTTACCCACATCTGCTAACCCCCAATTAAACTCATCTAAACAAACTGCATAATCAAAAGTATTTACTGTGCCATCATTGTTAATATCTGCTTGTAGTGCAGCATTACATAATAAAAGTTTTTTGCTATCTGGTTGGTCTGTTACAAATGCAGGGGCCACGATAGCAACATCCATGTAGCATGCCTCACTTTTTGTTATACCCAGTTTTTTCTACAAAGGCCTGCTCTGCAGCCTTTCTGTTTTCTTCATAGGGGGGCTGCAAAATAGTAATTTGAAACTTTTGTACATCTGGCGCATAGTCTACCGAGTACGCACTTGTAGAAGTAACCGAAAACACCTCTATTGTTGCATCTTCAATTTCTTTTGGAAGGAAGTTGTTTGTTTCGATATTATTAATCACAAGCGTGCTTGCATGCGCTGCGACAGCAAACCGCAGCAGTACTACGCTCATTAATATTGGTAGTACTAATTTTATGTTCAATTTTTTCATAGTACTTCGTTAATTACATTGATAACCCCATGGCTGCCAGTTTCTTCTGGAGTAAAAGTCTACCGCCGCTTTAAGGTTCCCGTCAAACGCTCTTAATCCTCTTTCGTCTAAACACTTGAGTGGGTCTACACCAGGAATTATAGAACAAGAGGGCCCGTGCGTTTGACCCTCTCTATAGGTGCTTGCCACACAAACTCCAATTTGATTTATCTGAAACAACCCAGCCGACAAATCGTGCGTCCAACAAGATTGTCGGCCGTTTTGAAAACAACTTACATCGGTATTTAAACATCTATTATTAAGCGCATCAATACGGCCCTTACTCTCATTAGTGCAAATGCCCGATGCCTGTCGCAATACCTCTTCTCCAAATTTACCAAAGTAAGGTCTTAGTGATTCTGGAGAACACGCTTTCATAAATGGATGATCAGAACATGGTACATAACACCTCTTATTTGGATTAGTTGCGTTAGGCTTCAAATCAAACCCACATTTACTGCCTCTGGGTGGTTGGGCCGGTGGTGGCACAGGGTTGGGCTCCTGCGATTTAAGTTCAGTTATACGCATAAGCATATAGGCAGGAGCCTTCGCAATACATATTTCATAATCCTTATCAATGCGCTCTGTGGTGCTTGGCAGCGCTCTGCCTTTACCCGCACACCATCGAGCGCTTGTGCAAAAATTAATTCTCTATTAACAATTTTTACACGATAGCGAATATTAGTAGGAGTCACATTAAACTGAATCTGCTTGGTGGTGGGAGAGCTGAAAGCAACTTCTTGTTGGCAGGGGCCAGTGGCCGGACATGGTTCAAGTTGTACAGTAACTTTTTTAATTGCAGGTGAATCTACTCTTACTCCAACCTTAAGCACAGCAGTACCGCCGATAGGAGTGGTAGGCACAATGCCAGATTTTGGCACACACGATTCACAATAAGAACCGGCACCCCAACTGCACTGCGTACCGTTTCCTATACCTGTGCACGAGCCGTATTTATGACATAACATGGTGCCTTCTTGACTTCCTACAAAGCACGTTTCACGATAATGATCTTCGCACTTTTGATTAACTGCCTTGCATAGCTGTTCTGGTTGGGGAGAAGGTTGAGGAGAAGGTTGTGGAGCATTTGTTGGTTTATCGGGTTGCCCATTAGCAAAATAGCATGCGTTGCCGCCAAGTCCTTCTAGTATATGGGGAATACCTTTTGCATCTTTACACAGCTGTTCTGTGCTTCGTAATTCGTATAATCCTTTTGTTTCGTTTTCTAAAATAATTACCGGAGCTTGCGTGTGTTCATTCGCATTAACCCGCCATGTGCCTGAGCATCCGGGCCACATATGGTAACCCTTGTTGAGACCGCGTATTTCAAGTTTATAAGTACCTGCATCGAGGTTGTAAAAATTAACATAACCCTGGCGTTTTTCGGCTCTGGCCGTTGATTGTGCATTTTTTCGGCAGCCGCCTTCTATACAGGTCGCGCGCACCTCAAATGCGTTTAAATACAAGGGGCGCGCATCATCGGTAGCACCTTGTCGCAAACACGATGCTGGTTTGCGGTTTGCGACATGGTCACCAGGCCACAATGGGGTTCTATTTGGATAGTTTAGCGCAACAACTTGTACCTCCATACCACCCCGACCGGCAACTATAGGCGTTGCAGAAGGATTAACCACTCCAGTAGGTTTTGGCGTTGCTGTTAACCGTGGAGTACTTGTGGGCTTGGGAGTAGGTGCGGTACGTCGCTCAAGCACCCACCCATAAACAACATCGACGCCGCAGTTAACTCTAAAGTCGGGCACAACAGTACCACTGCGAGACTTCGCAGCAATGTCTTTATTTATTTGTGCAATTGCTTCGTCAGTGGGGCAACCACGCACGCTCCCAGGAGCCTGATCACAAAAAATACCCTTAATAGCCCATACTTTTTGATCAAGTTTTCTTAGTGTAATTGAAGCTTTATCGTTTTCTGCATAATTGGTGCGACGTTTAGGATCAAAAACCATGCGTTCATTCGCATACGATGCCCGCGCAAGGCCACCTTCGTTAAGTTTTAGCAGCTGGTTGCGATTGTTTATTATTTCTACAGTTCCCAGCTCGTTGGTAGAAAGAATATTGCCCTGAATATCTTTATGTACTTCTGCAATAGCTTTATAGGTACATTGGTCTGCTGCATCAGAAAAACGACTCGACAGCTCAGTGCGCAAAGTAGCAAATTGATAACCAACCACAACTCCTAGTGCAATAACTGCCATTGCCCCTGCAGAAAGAATCGAAGAGACATCATGACGCATATATTTTGCCCGCATAGCACCATTGTAATGAAGTTCGTACGGGCGCGCAAGGGATTGATATAATAGTGCAATATGACACTTATCAGATTAAATCACTATATAGCACAGGCAGGCATCGCTTCGCGAAGGGCCGCAGATACATTAATAGGGCAGGGTAGAGTAAAAGTTGACGACAAGGTAGTTAAAGCAATGGGTGTAAAAATTAATCCCTCAACACAAAAAGTATCTGTGCTTCATGAAAAATCAAAAGTGTGGAAGGAAATTGAAGAAGTAAAAGAAAAGATAACGTATGTTTTTTACAAACCGAGAGGGTATACAACCACACTTAAGGGCCAACGGGGAGAAAAAACAATAGCTGAGTTTTTACCAAAAAATGCAAGGCTCTTTCCGGTAGGAAGACTCGACAAAGATTCTGAGGGGCTACTACTGCTTACAAACAATGGAGAACTTGCTCTCACACTCACACACCCGCGCACGCATGTTGAAAAAACATATCATGTATGGTGCCGTATACCAAAAGAATATACCGAAAATGCCGTCGAATCGCAGCTGGGCCGCGTTCGCGGCGGCGTTAAGCTAGACGGCATTATGACGAAGCCTATGCGCATCAACATAGTGGGTATCAAAAGGGGCGCAGTAGATCTTGAAATTACCCTCACAGAGGGGCGTAACAGACAAATCCGCCGCGTGCTGGGAAAGATTAATTTAGAGGTCACGCGGCTCATCCGGACAAAAATTGGTACACTCACTTTAAAAGAGTTCAATCTGCAGCCTGGAGAGCTCTATCAACTTCCTGCAGATTACACATATGAATAATAAAGAACAGCTTATTCCACTATTACTCACCGTAGTAATATTTGTGGGGCTCACTTTGATCACTTCTGTATTTGTTCGTTTTCTCAATCTTTTTACCCTTAACGATATTGTCCATGTTATTCGTCCAACCGACGTATTGGTAGGTTTAACTATTTATTTAAAAACTTCGGTAGATTTTGCAATTTTTATTGGCAATCTCATGAAGCAGTACCCAGGGTGGAGAAACCGTATTGCCATAGAATTGGGTACAGCG
Source organism: Microgenomates bacterium OLB23 (assembly GCA_001567245.1). Classification (GTDB taxonomy): domain Bacteria; phylum Patescibacteriota; class Microgenomatia; order UBA1406; family HO2-37-13b; genus OLB23. The sequence goes on along the minus strand of LMZU01000018.1, from coordinate 879 downwards.
ATGGGCAATGCACTAGGAACGCTCATTATCTTGGGCATTTGGAATTTTTTCAGAAATGTAGAGTGGCTGCTTGCACTGATGATTTTTATTGCAGGGCTGGTGTTGCTAGAACTCGCCACAGATAGTTTTGACCACACTCTCGAAACAGGCATTAAAGAGCCGTTCGCAAAGATAACCAAACTGCTGCTACGGGGTATGCAAGCAATTTCTAGACTGTACAAACCATATCTTGGGTTTCTTATTCCTCATATGAAAGTGACAAAGCAAGAAAAGGGCACCATTACATTAAAAAAACTGTTTGTGTTTTCGTTCAGCATACCTTTTGTGCTTGGCTTGGATGATTTTGCTGGTTATGTGCCGCTTTTTAATATTGTGAATGTGTTGGGGTTCTCTGTGGGTGTGTATTTGGGTCATATGTTATTGAATATTTTTCTTTTCCTATCGCCAAAAAAAACTACTGAGGTTGTGGGGAATGCATATATTGCGCTAATCGGCGGTCTGGCTTTTGTGGGGCTAGCTTTATGGGGGTTTTACGAGGCCGCCCATCTGCTTTTTTAAGTACGCAGCTTAAAAGGTTTGTGTTTTTTGAGTTGTAAGTATTAAAAAGTAATTAAAAATGGTAGTCAGCACATAGCGCGTACGCTTCGGAATGTGCTGACATGCGCTCTCGCGCGTGTGCGGCTTACGCCGCACCTCCCCTCCGAAGGGGAGTTGGGGTTATTGCCCCCCGATGACACACTCGTTGCCGACCCAATGGCCCGGGCAACACCGGCCGTTTTTGTTCTGGCCGGCGCAGCGCTCCCAGCCCTTGCCGACGATCGGCAGGACCAGCGTGTGGCGCTCCTGCGCCACACAGACACACTCGCCGTCAACCAGCCA
>LMZU01000017.1 GCA_001567245.1 Microgenomates bacterium OLB23 | reverse complement strand
GAAATATTTTGAACCATTTTGAACTATTTTGTTATGGTAAGTATATAAGCCAGCTAAACTTACACCCAACAAAACCACAACAAAAATTTTTCGATACATAATCGCATTGTAACATGTGCAAACTGGGTGTTGTTTGTACTGCATGAAGGACTTAGTTTGAATCGTCTAAATTGTAGATCAATTAGATCAGGCTCTCGCTACAAGGAGTTGCACATGAGCGCCAGCATGCTCGGAGACATGGCTAGAATTTTGCGACTTCAGTTTGCGAGGTCGCACCCTGATGAGTGTCACGCGCGTGCCTTTCGCGAAGGTACGCTTCCTGAGCCAACCCAACAGTGGGTATTGGAGCACCTGCTCTACTGCCCGCGATGTACCGAAAAGTATTTTTGGCTCAGCATAAGAGCGTGGGCACAACAGGGCATGTGAGCGGGCTCCGGCATTCGCCGGAGCCCGCTCTACCAACCCAATCTTCGATTGCATTGCAATTTGTTGTGCAATGTCGTTTAATGTTATGTAGTTAGCCTCAAAAGGCATGACCTTTTTAAGCTGCGGCTTATTATGCAAATAAAAGAAGCAATTGAGCGATTTTTGGAGTATGCCGAGCTAGATCGTAACCTTTCACAAAAAACGGTGCGCATGTATAGCTATTATTTGTGGTTTTTTTACTCATGGGTTTTGCAGCAAAAAAAACCCTTCGACACCACCCACAGGCACAAAAGACGTACCCATTGCAATAGAAGATATTGATGATGAGTTGGTACGCAAATTTCGCCTTTACCTGTCTCGCGAGTATTACAACCCATTTAAGGGTGAACTCAAACGCCAAACACAGAGTTACTTTCTTGTTGCTTTGCGCTCGTTTTTTCGTTTTTTAGTAAAAAAAAACTACAAAGTAATTTCACCCGACACCATTGAGCTTGGGAAGGTTCGTGATCGCCAAATAAAGTATTTATCTCCCGAAAATGTCGAAAAACTTCTTGCTTCACCCGATACCAATGAAATCATGGGCCTGCGTGACCGCGCAATATTAGAAATGCTTTTTTCTACAGGCCTTCGCGTGTCAGAGTTGGTGGCCCTGAATCGTGACCATGTGAATACCAAAGAGGGAGAATTTAGTGTTATAGGAAAGGGTGGCAAAGCGCGAGTAGTGTTTGTGTCTGATATGGCGAATGAATGGATACTGCGATACCTTACTGCCCGTGATGATCCATATAAACCCCTTTTTATACGATACTCAGGCCCAAAACCAAAAGAACTTACCGACGAGTCGCACAGATTAACCGTGCGCTCCATTGAGCGGATGGTAGAAAAATACCGCAAACTTGCAGGTATTACCTTCCCCATTGGCCCACATATTCTTCGACATAGTTTTGCAACTGATTTGTTAAATCATGGTGCTGACCTGCGTTCTGTGCAAGAAATGTTGGGCCACAAAAACATTTCTACAACTCAGGTGTATACCCATGTAACCAATCTGCGCTTAAAAGAAGTGCATAAAAAATTTCACTCAGGCAACAAAGACAGGGCTGTATCTTGATAGGTCTAGGCCTTGAATACTGTATACTGAAAAAATGCGCAAACCCATTTCTCATTCGCTCGAAGCTGTTGCAACTCTTGTGGGCACCGCAATCGGTGCCGGTGTTTTGGGGCTTCCTTATGCTGTATCTCAAGCAGGATTTGGAATAGGCATGGTGTTACTACTTATGTTGGGTTGGTTCAACATTATTTTGCAAATGATGTTTGCAGAGGTTACCCTGCGTACAAAAGAGCAACACCAAATTCCAGGTTATGCAGGCATTTATATTGGACCGCAGGTAAAAAAATTGGGATTTGTAGTAGGAATACTGTCGGCATATGGCACAATTCTGGCCTATGTTATTGCCTCTGGGCAAATTTTGCAGGCGTTAATAGGCGGCTCCACAACAGCGTGGAGCCTCATTTATCTTGCACTGGTGAGTTTTATTATTTTCAAAGGCCTTGACACTATAAAAATTTTGGAGGTGATTATGTCGGCGTTTGTTGCCTCGATTATGCTGCTTATATATACAGTTGCCTACCCTCACGTAGACATTAATAATCTTCTTTATATGCGTGTTGGAGAAACATCGCATGTATATGGCGTATTGCTTTTTGCCCTAAGTGCCACTATAGCCATACCCGAAGTACGACAAGAGATTGTTGGTCAAGAAAAAAAATTCCCTCGCATTATTTATACCGCAAACATTTTTTACCATTGTTGTATATGCGTTGTTTACATTATTTGTGCTCGGCGTTACAGGCACAGCAACTACAGAAGTAGCAACTATTGGTTTAGGCAGCACAATTGGCCCCTGGGTGCTAATTTTAGGAAATGTGCTCGCATTTTTTACCATAACCACAAGTTGTTTGACTGTAGGGTTGGCGGTACGACGTGTATTTCAATTTGACTACAATTTTTCACGCGGAAAGGCGCTTGCTGCAACAATGATAGTGCCACTGCTTATTTTTTGGGTGGGTTTAGAGATTTTATTCAGGTTTGGGTGTGGTGGGTGGTGTTGGCCTGGGTATTCAAAGTACCATTGTTATATTTGCCTTTTGGCGTGCTCGTATTCACAGTTACCGTACTCCTGAGTTTTCGCTGGGTCCTATGACGCTTATTGGCGTTATTATGATACTGCTTTATGCCATTGGTGCTCTTCTTACGATTAGTGCGTTATAATAAGCTTCATGAAAGAATTCGTGTTTGATGTACTCCATAAGAGCTCGATGTCGCGTGCGCGACGCGGAAAAATTGTGACACCACATGGTGTGGTAGAAACTCCTGCTTTTGTGACTGTTGGCACAAAGGGTACGGTAAAGGCACTTGCGCCAGAAGATTTAGAAAAAACCGGAACGCAATTTGTATTTGCAAATACGTATCATCTTGTGCTGTCACCGGGTGCCGAAATGGTACACAAGCTTGGAGGTGTGCATAGCATGTCGGGAATTTCTAAACCTATGATTACCGATTCGGGGGGGTTTCAGGCATTCTCGCTGGCATTTCCAGATAGAAAGAATATGTATGAACTGTTGCCACAGCATGATGATGGTTCTGCAGAAGAGATGAAGCGAAAACCAATGGCGAAAATTACCGATGATGGTGTGGAGTTTACCTCACACATTGATGGGAAAAAGTACCTGTTTACGCCTGAATCTTCGATTCAGGCGCAACAACACATTGGTGCAGATTTTGTTGTCGCATTTGATGAATGTATTTATAATGGCGCGACGAAGGAATATACAAAGCGATCAACTGAGCGTACCCATGAGTGGGCATTGCGGTCCCTCGCTACGCTCGCAGGACCTGGACTTAAAAAGGTTGTGCCCGGCCGCCAGCAACAAATGTATGGTGTCATACAAGGTGGGAAGTTTAAAGATCTGCGCGAGATGAGCACAAACTTTATTGCCGCGCAGGCTTTTTTTGGCATTGCGCTCGGCGGCGTATCGGTTGGCGAAACCAACGCCGAGCTGCGAGACGAAATTACCTGGATGATGGATGTGCTGCATCAAGATGCGCGCCCGCGCCACTTGCTTGGCATTAGCACACTCGACGACGTGCTGTTTTCTGTAAAACACGGAGTCGACACCTTTGACTGCATTCTCCCCACGCGCGATGCGCGCATTGGCCGCCTTTATATTCATACACCCGGCACGCAGCAAGACCCTCTTAAAGGCTACGAAGCAATTGACATTTTAAAATCCTCCTTTAAAACAAATACCGAACCAATTAACCCACACATTCTTGGCTCTGTAACTTATGCGTATTTGCACCATCTTTTTAAGCAGCGAGAGTTGCTTGCCTATCGTCTTGCATCAATGAACAATCTCTATATGATTGAGCAGTTTTTTGCAGAAATTCGCAAAGCAATTGAAGAAGATCGGCTGTAATTAATATACTTCTGGTCTTATAAATCGTGCAAGTGCTGCGATCACCCCTTCGGTGTATCCCGATGTTCTTGTGATTGCATTGTGTGTCATTAACCCAAAATGTCCATCACCGTGTTTTGAGTTTTCAATACCAAAAAGCACATCGTTCACATGCCCCAGCTCCATTCCCTCTTTAACCATTGCAATCATTTTGTTTGGTGTGTGCATGCGAACCGATGAGCCAATTCCTTCTATACCGTTTTTATCAAGAATAACAATCCAGCCACAATCAAACCACTCACTATCTATTTGCTGTAGTCCGCCTTCTATACCTACACCATAGTCTGCATGTAGAGCGTCGCGAGATTGCATGGCTCTTGCACGCGCACCCTTAATGCTTTCTATGTCGCTCATTGGTTGATCAGAAACCCCCGAAGGAACCTCTATACCCTCTACAACCCAACTTTCATGTGGGAAAACTTTCTCGAAAGCCAATTTTACTGCGCTAATTTTTACCGGGTTTTTTGAACCCACTGCTATTTTCATATCGAATATGTAGTGAGGAATGTTCCAATAACGTTATTCACCTCTTCAATCTTATCAGGATATCGACGATAATCATGGCCGCAATCAAGTTCATACAATTCTTTAGGGTTCACAAATTTTTCATAAAATGATTGTACTTCTTCTGGTGCGATGAGCTCGTCTTTTGTACCCAAAATAAACAACTTTGGCTTTGTGCAGTTTTCAAAATCATTAGACAAATCTTCTACTTCCCTAGCATCCATAAATGCATGTGGCATGGTAAATTCCTTATACATTACTGGATTTGTCATTGGCATATCTCGTTGGGATGGTTTACTATCGACCTTTAACCAGGCATCTGATGGGTATGCCCCACCCATAATAGAAATAAAATGTGTGACGGATTTATTTTGTATGCCAGCAAGTGTTGCCATTCCCCCACCACGGCTATGTCCAAGCACTATGGTTGGCCTGTTGTCAAAGTGTGTAATGAGCTCGCGAATTGCCAGCAAATAATTGTTCATGGTGTATAGTTCTATGCTGCCAGGGCTTTCCCATGTGCCTGGTGGGTCAAAGGAAAGCGCTAAATAACCTTTAGATGCGAGAAAGTCTACATGTGAACGCATGTGTGGATAGTCTTTGGTGTCGAGTTTGCCGGGAAGTGCTATTGCTAGTTTTGTTGCATTAAGGCTTCCTTGCATGTATACAGCAACGGGGTTCGTGGGAAGTTTTAAAATATTCATTTACGCTGAATGTGATAATTAAAGAAAAGTTAAAAAGTTAATTCTTATTTAGACCGAGGGGGTGCGCTAAATCACCCCCGAGGTTGTTTGAGCGGGTGAAGGGAATCGAACCCTCGCCTACTCCTTGGAAGGGAGTTATTCTACCATTGAACCACACCCGCAATGCATCTATTATATCACTATGAAATTTATACTACCCCCTCGGCTAAAATTTCATACACTTAATATTGGTATTGTTGCTACATTCTTTTTGCTTATCCTTTTGCAAAACCTCTTTGGTAATACCTGGACGCTTTATCAAAAGGAGCTCAAAATACTAACCCACATATCGCCATCGCCCACCCCACAGGTATTGGCTGTCACCGACGATAAAATGTGGACTGTGACAAAAGTTATAGATGGTGACACCATCGAAATCGAGTTTGATGGAACCAAAGATACAGTGCGGCTGTTAGGTATAGATACACCAGAGACAAAAGATCCGCGCAAGCCAGTGCAATGTTTTGGAAAAGAAGCGTCGGCAAAAACAAGCGAACTGCTTTTAGGTGCATTAGTGAGGTTAGAGTCTGATCAAAGCCAGTCTAACCGCGATGCATACAAAAGATTGTTACGCTATGTGTTTAAAGAAGATGGTTTGTTTATTAACAAGTATCTTGTGGAAGAAGGGTATGCATATGAATACACATATAAGAGTAATCCCGGAAAGTATCAGGAAGACTTTATAGAAGCGCAGAATATGGCACGTGAACGAAAAAAAGGCTTATGGGGAGACAACGTGTGCCCACACGACCCGCGCGCTGTTACGACAATGCCAACTAGAGCCCGATAGTATTAATGCACTACCTGTACCACATAATGCTTATGGTAAAAAGCTTCTTTATTCATTGGCTTTCCTTGCATTTCACGCTGCAGCATTTCTGAAAAACGTGGGTCGCTTAAAAGTTTTACTGCTTTTATAGTGTTGGTAACGGTGGTGAGTATGGCTTTCATATGTATATTAGTAAAACTTATAAATTTTAGTGATACTTGCGAATAACTCCTACTACAACGCCGGCAATTTCTAGGCTTTGCTCTGGGTGTATTGGAGCGTAACTTTTGTTTGCCGGCATAAGTACAATGTGTTCGCCATTTTTTTGATAATATTTCATTGTCATTTCGCCATCAACCTGCGCGACAACAATATCGCCAACTTGGACCTTTTGCAAGCGATCTACCAATACCAGGTCACCCTCGTGAATACCTGCTTCGATCATTGAATCACCCGAAACCGTTAAAATAAACGTTGCCTCGGGGCGATTTACCAAATACTGATCAAAAGAAATAATGTCTTGCATATCTTCTTCGGCAACCGTTGGAAACCCCGCCTTAACTATGCCGGTGTTTGGTAAGGGTGCAAAAAGATTGCGCGGAAGCAACTTGCCTTTTTCATCTTTCTCAAGCCATCCTTCATCGATAAGTTTTTGTGCAAGTTTAAAGGCTGCATTTTTTGATGCAAAGCCCATAACATCTGCGAGCTCTTGATATGTGGGCAGGCGTCGCTGCTTTTTAAAAAAAATGCGGATTTGTTTGACTGCTTCTTGTATGTTCATGATATTAAAAGATTGTTTGTCTTGTGAACAATCGTTCACTACCCATTATTGCATGTAGTTTTTGTTCTGTCAAGAGGAATGTTGGTGGTTTTTTGGATTAAAGACTTTGAGAAATTCACTAACAACCGGGTACAGTTTCATTTGTTGGGCCTCTTGTGTGTCAACAAATTTTATTGCTACACATTCGTCTGAAGGGGTAAAGTTAAGATCTGCAACTGTAGTGACATAAAAAACATTTGCTCTCCAACGTCCATTGATATTCAATGCAGTAACAAAATACGATGGTTGTGGTGCAATATGCAAAGTTTGTAAACCCATTTCTTCGGCAATTTCGCGCTTAATACATTCATGAGGTGTTTCGCCATAGTCAATACCACCGCCAGGTAACTCCCACAAACCATTATCTTCTTGCACAATAAGAAAGCGCTTTTGAGCATTAAGAATTAAAGCTTTTATACTTATACGATACGCATTGGGCATTGGTTCTGAGTGTGTAGGCATGAGCTTATTGTAGCACAGCCCTGTCAAAGGTTGTGTAAAGTTTTAGAGAACCGTACGAATTATTTACTAGGCTGGATAAATTTTTTTATAGCCTAGCGCAAGTGCAGTAGCGAGCCCAATACCTACCACAAGAAAGCGCATTTTATCATCACCACTGCCGAAAATACGAACTACGCTATAGAGCAATGTAATAACGCCGCCGAGCAAAAGACCATCAGCAATAACTTCGAGGTTGCGGAATGTTGAAAGACTGATGATGAGTATGAGAATCGCGGCAGCTAAGGCTATAATTGATACATTCCTGTTGTATTGTTTTAGTTGATCTTCATAGGTTTTTGCTTTCTGATCGAATTCGCGTTGTGTGATTAGGAGTTTTTCTGATTCTTCTTTTTGAGCTTTTGTATCTTCATGCGGAACTTGCATGACTTTGAGCTCTGCTGGCATATCAGGATATTTTGGTTCTGGGTAAAAGGCTGCTATTCCTACTCCGACAAAAATTGCGAGTAGAATTCCGACAAAAAATGTGTAGATGGTGCGTAGTACTTTTGAATGCATATGAATAGTATACACCTGAATGAATTAATCAAGCAAAAGGGTGTTATCTTGTCAAGTTAATTAGGTATGGACGATAAATATCTTCCAGGTTCAAATACCAATATTGCTTAAAATGAACAGTATTGAATTCCACTGCTGGTTCCATCTGGAGAGCATCTAAATGGAAAAAGCTTATCTACAGGATCCTCGATAGAGTCGGCTGGTCTGCAACATTCATGTGCTAGCCCACATTTAATGCCAGTTTTGCGGCTTTCTGGGCACGCAGTATTGCAGACCACATTTAGCCCATTTGCCTTCATTTGTTGGCATATATCGTCTTCAATAAGCCCTTCAAAGTACCAGGCATTAGGTTCTTCACACGTTTTTGCAGCAGTTTCGGATACGTAGTGATAATATACTCCCCTCTTTGACTTTGGGGTGAGCATAAGGTTAAAGAGCTTTACAGCACCAAGATCTTGATATAGCTCGCGAATGTTCGAAAAGCCTATGGAGTTTTCTTCAAGATGGCTATTGGCTTGCGCAGGCTGTGTGAAAGTAAATACAAGTCCTATTATAGCGATAATAGATGTAAGTAAGTATCGCCTCATATGAGTAAATTATACAGGCGCTGGTGGACGAAGTTCGGACTTATTTTGTATGCAATGTATAGTTTTGGAGGAGAATGCCATACATCAAATATTGTTCAGCAGATTCAAGTGAAATATCTGAATCGGTTCTATCGGAGATATCTTTGACAATTTTTGAAATATACAATGGAATAGTATGGTTTTTTAACGGTATTGCCCAGCGTTTTGCTTCAACAAGGAATTTTTTGTGCAGCTTGATTTGATCCTCTCTGTGAAAGACTGGCGACTCTAAACAAGTCATTAGACAGTGATCCAATTAGCATTTTCGTGTCATCCAGATTATTGCTCATAAGATTTCCTTGAAAAAATATTCAGTAAGCTCTTTGTATTTCTTCTTAATCTCCTCACTCTGAATTTCATTTTTTGTATTGTTGTCCTGCGGTCGAATATTTACGAATGAATTGTAGTCTATTTCTTTTGTTTCGAGATCTATTCCTCCACCCCAGATATCACTTTGATGTGAACCTTGCTCCAATAAAATCCTTTCTCCTTCAAAATGTCGATCCATTCCCGCAGAGCAAATCTTTTTTTCGATATCGATAACAGTTTTTATATATACCTCAAACTGCTCTTTTAATTGGTCGATTTGCTGTGATGTGAAAGGAGTGCTTTGAGTGAGGATCATAAGCTGATTATAACATTTGCAGGGGCTTGTGGACGAAACGAGAAATTACTATTGTGGCTAATGCAATGCACTAATGCAACAGAAAGACTCCCATTGTAACAAGAATCGCTGCGAGAATTTTTTGTACAAAGTTTTATCTCTCATTCAAGATTACAATTCCGAGTATCACGGTAACTATGACTGACGAATTTCTAATTGCACCAACCTGCCCAGTAACACCTGGGGTTGTTAGGGCCATGAGATATGCGATGCCTTGCACTGTACTCAAAATTACAACAGGCAACATTTTTTTTAAAAAACTTGTGTGAGCGAAGTGCTTCCATTGTTTCAGAGCCTTTGGGTAATAACAGAGAATAACTGCCCCACTGATAAAGTTTACAAGTGTGTTATATGATGCGACATCGATATGCTTCACATTAACGGAGTCTGCAATAAGTGCAAGACCTGCAAAGAGTCCCATTGTAAGCGAGTATAAAACTCCAACGTTTAGCTTTATATCTTTTCTGAGATTGGTGGCAAGAATAGTTGCAGCTAAAATGATGATAGCGCCAAACATTTTCTGAATATTGAACACTTCATGTAGAAATACAATTGATGCCCCAATAGTAACTATGACCTTGATGTTAGATAAAATTGTGACTTCTGCTGCATCTACAAGTTGCAATGCTTTGAAATGAAAAACCGTACACAATGCCCATAAGGACGATGTGATCAGAAGGAACGGAAGGTTACCACTATTTATTGACACCTGTTTGCCTGTGATGAACATTAGAACTAAGTTAAATAGTCCTATTGCAAAATGAAAAACGATTGCGTAAGAATATGGATCACTCTTGTCCCCTTTCATCAATACCCTTTGCAGGATTTTTGCAAGGGACACTGCAAAAACACTCATAATTGTCAAAAAAAAACCAGCTCATAGAATTATTATCTCAATAAGGCAAGCTACTTTGCTATTGAATGATAAGGCAGGCGCTGGTGGACGAAGATGGAACGTATTATGCTCTTATAGCGATGCTATAAACTTATCGATTGTGTCATAAAACCTGTTGAATATCATATATAAACTATCTGTTCCCTCAAGTTTGCCTATTACTATGCAATTCTTTCCCATTCCATACGCTGCTCCAGCTTCGATATGAGCAGATTTTCCAGCAGGGAGCAGTAAAATGAGGTTCTCTGAATCACGCAGGGCATTCATATCAATATCAAAGATTTCCTTGACAGCAGGGCTTGTAATCCAGTCGGGTATGCTTTCAAATTTTTCCATGTATTCCTCTGCTGAGTGTTTACCTTCATGATCCTTAAGCTCATAATCAGTTCCATCTCCTTCGATAAAACAATAAACAGTTTTTTCTTTGGCTCGAATTTTTTTTGGCCAACTCCAAAACGGATTCCTTATTTCTCCAACGAGAAGCTATAAAATATTGATATTTCATGTGTGAAGTATATCATTATTAGACATTAATCCGATGTAATTGCAGGCTCTTATAAACGAAGTTCGGACGTATTTTGTGCTAAACTCTTTTTATGTCAGATGATGTTCCAGAGTTAGAGTTAAATCAAGGTGGCCAAATCGCCGCCATCTATAAAGATCAAGCTAACCTTGTACAAGAGGAACTTCCAGAGATTCCGAAGGATGAATGGATGAGAACGAGAAGAACTTTATCAGATGTATCAAAAGCACTGCCCGAGAGTGTTCTTGTTGGTGGTGGAAGTGCGCTAAGATTGCACCTTGAGGCGAAAGGCTATAAAGTGCCACACATGCCAATGATGGATATCGACATTGCGCTTGATCAGGAAACATATAATCGAGTACGAATGGCAATGCCCGTTCTAGGAGATGCTAATTTCAAACCAACAACCGAACCTTTTGAGGAAAGTCGATTAGCGACATTGCATGAACTATTTAGGAGAAAAGTAGATGAGAGAAGTGCAGAAGGTACTATACAGCAAAATTTTATTCAGCAACCAGACAAAGATATGGCATTAGAGGATATAGCTACGCATATGCATGTTGATGTGTTTCCAGCTGATACGTCGAATATGGATGTATCGATGCTAACAATCGATGGGCAGGTTGTTAAAGTCATGTCCCCCGAAGCTTTATTTGTTATGAGAGTTCAGCAGTTAGCACGAATTATGAGTGAGCAAAGAGATAAACCAGTGGCTGAAGTACCGAGAAAAGTATTGCAGTATCTATATTTAAACGGCTCAATTATTGACGATGGAAAGCTTAAAAAAGTTTTGATGAGTCAGGGAATTGATTTAGATCCAGTTACATATACGAGAGAGCTAAATGAAAGAGTGCAGAATGGAATTGCTTCTAAGAGAGTTGTGCTCGTTGATACGTATCATTAATTTTGCAGGGGTGGAAGGAATCGAACCCTCAATAGAGGTTTTGGAGACCTCTGTTATACCATTTAACTACACCCCTAATAATGCTACTGAGCTTATTATAGTGCACCATGTATGTATTTTGAAGCCTTACATAAAATTGTCCCGCAATATGACCCAAAACGGGTCTATTTTATCTATACAAAAAAATTAGATGGAGTGTTTAGTATGTAAGTATTTTAATCTTTCAGGTTCCGGGAACTTCTCTATAGCGTAACGCAACATGGTGCGCGGCATTGTAGCAGCATGCTTATTTAGAAATTTTTTCAAAACCCCCTCATCCTTCTTCCCTACTTCACGCAGCATCCAACCAACTGCTTTATGAATAAGATCGTGCGAGTCGTTAAGAAGAATTTCAGCTATTTTTAATGTGTCAGCATACTCACCCTTGCTGATAAAATATGACGTCGCGATAATTGCCACACGCTTTTTCCACAAATTTTTTGATAGTGCTAATTTATATAAAATACTTCTGTCGTTATTGAACACATATGACCCCACTATTTTACCTGCAGATAAATCAACAAGGTCCCAGTTGTTAACGCATTGTAGTGATGACATATAAAAGTCAAAAATCTGTTTTTTTTCTGTATCACTCCCCTTTTCAAAATTATGCACCAGTATTAAAAGTGCAATAAGTCGCTTTTCGTGGACGGGAGAAGTGAGTAATTTAGAAATATCAGCGAAAGCCATTCCTGCATATTTTTTTGCATACAATCTAGATTGTGGAACGGTAAGCCCGATGAAGATATCCCCTTCTCCATACTGCCCTTTACCTGTTTTAAAAAACCGCTGGAGAGCTGCCGACCTTTCGGAATCTTTTAATGAATCAAGCTCCTTCTCGAGTTCTTTTAGCATATTGGTGGGCGTTCCCGGGAGGAGTCGAACCTCCAACCTTTGGTTCCGCAAACCAACGCTCTATCCTTTGAGCTACGGGGAACAGGCTGAACAGCCATATTATACTTCATTTGGTATACTTTGCATATGAAACAATACAAAGATCCCACAACAATAAAGGGTTTGCAAGAGACTCTTGCGCATAACGAGCAGGATCTGCGCATTGAATTTCGCTCACTAACCAAAAAAGAAAAAGACATTTTAATGAAGACAGTTAAGCTTCAAGAAGAAGTTGGTGAACTAGCAAACGAGATTTTAGCGGTACTTGCGCTACAGCGCAAATCTAAGCTTGCAAATTTTAAAATGGCAAATTTGTATGCAGAGTTCAGCGATGTAATAATTGCCTCAACCAGTTTAGCGAATGCCCTTGGCGTAGATCTTGATCGCGCAATACGTAAAAAAATGGAAACTTTATTAAATGAATACACTAAAGATCGTTAAAACTTGACCTCGTTAAAAAAAAGAGTATACTCAAATATATGGCATTCAAAAAAACATCAAAACTTGGTCTTGGCATTTTACTCGGTGCAGCGGCCGGTGCTGTTGCAGGGCTTTTTCTTGCTCCTAAAGCTGGCAAAGAGCTTCGAAAAGATGCAAAAAAACTATACGATGAAATCTCTAAAAACCCGGAGGCAGCAGTAAAAGACATTTTTGGAAAGGTATCTAAAGAATCCGTTAACATATATCAGTCTGCACAAAAAGAAGTTGTCGCGCAGCTACAAAAAGTATCGGGAAATTATAAAAAGCTCGATACCTCAAAATACAAAGAAATTGCCCTACAGGCAGTAGAAAAAGTAAAAGAAGATAAAGAACTCCCCCAAGCTCAACTTAAAAAACTTGCTGCGTATCTTGAAACTGACATAAAAAAACTTGTCGGTGGCACTGCTAAAAAGAAAGTAACCAAAAGGCCCACAGCTAAGAGAACTACCAAAAAGGTCTAACTATCCCCGGCCACTCCTTAAATTGAAGTAACCCTCTACAGCCAACGCGTTATGTGTTCTATTAATTATGGTGAGTGGGTCATTATGTAATCCAACACCTACTCTAACCTGCTCACGAATTAGTAGTCTCATTTGCTCTAGCAAATCACTACCACCCTCTGTTTCTAGTGCATGAATTTCATGCACAAGTGCAGCTTCTTTTTCATCACCAATATCTGAAAATGTTCCCACTACAGCAGTCGTGCATGAGGTTGCCATTGCATTTAAGAGTGGGTCTATTTGTTTTCTCCATACACTATCTCCCTCGTAAAAGGTGCCATGCAACGCTTTTGGATTGACCAATCTCAAATGTTTAAGAAACATTGCCCAAGTTGCTACACCAAGCATGTGCCCATTAAGTTCAGGCTCTGTTGTGGCAGAGTTTATGGCAATACAAGGCGCTCCATTCATTACCACAGACGCATAGCGAGATGGATAATCGTGGGCTTGAAATGTTCCCAGCTGGAACATTTGATTTGCATCAATTGTAAATGGACCAGAGTTTAAAAATGAAATAAACTGACTCGCCTTAAATGGAGTTGTAGATGTATCTTGTACATAAGGGAGTATATCTATTGGAACAGAATCATAAAATCTAATTCCTGTCGAAGGGCACAACCCGATATGTGTGATTTGAGGAGTTACTCGTTCGTGACTCATTGAGTTTATATAATTTTATTATGCCTACGCCTTTAAAATTCTTTTCGAGTTCCAAATTATAATCTTTGCTAAGTTGATTCTCCAGTGTTAGTTGTGGATCAAAAATCTCGTAGAGGTAGGTATACACTATGATAAATGTGTGGGCGTTGCCATTTTTTTGCACTGGGTCTTCTAATGAATATGTGCTTCCACCATGGTATTTTTCTGGATAGGCACTGTACCAATCCATTGGTGCCCACTTGTTGTTAAATACAGTCAGTACAACCGATGATGCATTGTTTTTTAACAGCTCGTCTGAGTATGCAATTGCGTCTCGCCAATTTTCACGATGATGTGCTTTAGTTACCAGGTAGTCGATAGAAAAAAAGAGTTGGATTATACACAACACGCTCATGCCAGCCCATGCAATGGGCTTTATATGTTTATATGTCAGCATGTGCATGAATCCGGCGGCAACAAGCAGGTAAATTGCCGGTAGCACAAATTGAATGCGCGTTGGTGTTGCTGCAGGAAGCCATAACCCACCAGCCCACGCTATAAAAATAGATAGTACACCATAATATGCAAGCACACGAAAAGCAAGACCTTCAGTTTTGTTTTTATACATTGCTTTTATGCAAAACAAGGTTGCCATTGCGGCAGCTGCAGAAAACAACCCCACCGCAAGCATATATATGTACCTGTTTGTGGGGCTTATCATTCCTACCGTCCATTTTGCCGCCAGGAGGGGTAAAAATTTAAAAAAATCCCGCATTGCTTACCATGGACCATTTGGGCCACAACGATACCAAATGTTGTGCCGTTGTAAGTTGCTCAATAAACATAGGAATCCAAAGGCTAAACGGTAATAAACCAGCTACTAAATATCCAAGTCCCCTTTTTTGGCGAGTTGTCCAAAGGAACAGCCCCATTGAAACAATATTTACAAATGCAAAATAGTGGGTATAGGTACTTAGCGCAACAAATAGAGACAAGAGTATCCATCGTTTATCATATAGCGCATTCCAGCAAAGCAGGCATAGCAATGTCAACAGCGAATACATGCGAAATTCATGAGAGTAATATATATGAAATGGAGCGATTGCCAGTAAGAATGCTGCAAATAGCCCAACATGTAAAGAGAACATTTTTTTACCAAGTAAAAAGGTAAGGTAAATAGTAATGAGACCAAAGAAAACCGAAGGAAGCCGTAAGAACCATTCTAACGAACCAATACTTATAAGATTTCCAAGCTGCATCCACACATGTGAAAACACATAGTACAAGGGTGGTTGAAAGTCGGCAGCGTAATTTACATGAAACACATTTGTGCGCGAAAGTACTGCCTGAGCTGCTTCATCGAGCCAAAAAGACTGAGTAAGAGAAACAAGGCGAAGCAGCAGTGCTAGAGCTAAGATGAGTCGTATCATCTAGCACAAGTGTACCATATGCTCTTTGCTACAATAAGAGCATGAAAATCGTCTTTGTGTGCGCTCGTTTTTATCCATCAATTGGAGGAGTTGAGCGCCACGTGCAAGAAGTCGCAGAGCGACTTGTTGCAAAAGGACATGAGGTGACAGTGGTGTGCGAGCGGCAGCGAGCACACGATGAGAGTATGAGCAATGTTGAGGGCATTACAGTGCAGTATTTGTTTTTGGTGCGGCGGGCTTCTTCAAAAAACTTTCGTATATGGCTTGCTTTGTTGCAGCGCGCCCGCCTATTTGCCACTGCAGACATTGTGCATATTCATGATGTGTTTGTTTGGTATGTGCCGCTGCGTTTTTTACTTTTTTTTAAACCTGTTTTTACTACATTTCATGGCTATGAGGGGGTATATCCTCCTGCAAAGAAGGCAGTATTGCTGCGTAGACTAAGCGCAGCGCTTTCTAAAAAAACAATAGAAGTTGGTGCATACATTGCCACATGGTATGGTACAAAGCCAGACGTGATAGTATACGGTGGGGCTACTTATTTAATTACAACTCCCCCGCCAATGTTACCCAAAAAAACATTGCGTATAGCATTTATTGGCAGGTTGGCAAAAGATATTGGTGTAAAACATTACATAAAGTTTTTTTCAATTCTTAAAAAAAAGCATATTACTCATACCGTTGAGATATACGGCGACGGCCCTATGAAAAAATCTATGCAGCACTATGGAACCTTGCATGGCATAGTGTCTGAAACCCTTGATGCAGTTAAAAACGCAGACCTTGTGTGTGCATCGTCATATTTAAGCATTATTGATGCCCTTTCTTTTGGTAGACCAGTTATTGCACTGTACGGTAATCCTCTTAAGCAACAATATTTAGAGGAGTTTCCGCTGCGCAAGTATATTGTTGTTGCCAACAATCCACAAAAAGCGCTAGAAGACTATACAAATCTCATGAAACACTGGGATGCGGTGCAGGTAGCTCGAGAAACTCAAAATACGTTTTCATGGGATAGTGTTGTAAAAACATACCGATCTATATGGAAAAAGTGAGTTTTGTAACTACGGTAAAAAATGATGCAGCGGGTACACAAATGCTGTTTGCATCGCTGCTGCAGCAGCAAAGGCTTCCCGACGAAGTGGTTGTTGTAGATGCGTGTAGTACCGATGGAACACACAAGGTGCTAGAAGATTTTGAGAAAAAATATAAATCGCACGGTATTGCATATAAAATTATTCGCAAAGCATGTAATAGAGCCGCTGGCAGGAATATGGCAATACAGGCAGCGGCGCATACTATTATTGCAGTGAGTGATGCAGGCTGTGTGCTGCAGCACAACTGGCTAAAGAAGATATGTACGCCATTTACAGATAAAAAAATAGATGTGGTGGCGGGGTTTTACAAAGGAGCATACAAAAGTTATTTTTGAAAAAGCAGTAGCTGCATATACGTGTGTTATGCCCGACAGGTTAACACAACATTTTTTTGCCTTCATCGCGTTCAATAGCATTTAAAAGATCAGCATGGAGGGCTATTGGTGGCTACCCAGAGCAATACGATACCTGTGAGGATTTAGTATTTGCACAACGCTTAAAAGATAGGGGTATGCAGTTTTATCTCGAAAAAAATGCTGTGGTTATATGGCAACAAGAAAAAAGTATTATAGCTGTCGCAAAACAATTGTTTGGTTATGCTCGCGGCGATGGCCAAGCCCTTTATGTTCGCCCACAAACACCACTATTATTTTTTCGCTACCTTGTGGGCGCATTGCTTTTGGGAGCAGGGTTTTACAATGTCATCTTTTGGCAGGCACTAGCTGTATTGCTGGTTTTTTATATTCTCTGGGCAATTAAAAAAAATTATCGCTATGTACAGCATATATCTGCGCTCTTTTATTTACCACTTTTGCAATTTATAAGTGATGCTGCAGTAATATGCGGTATGATTGTTGGCTATGCGGCGCGTATTTAAAAATACCAGTGTTCTTTTTTTTGGCAAATTTGTTGTAGCGCTATGTGGCTTTCTTAGCACTATGCTGCTCACGAGGTACTTAGGTGCGCACGCATATAGCCAGTATGCATATGTACTCACTCTCACAGGAACGTTCTTTATATTGGCAGACTTTGGCCTATCTATACATTTAATTCGTAGTATTGCAGCTAATAAAACAAATGCTTACCAGCTGCAGCAAGTACTTACTGCACGACTTATATTATCTGCAGTTAGTTTGGTTTTGCTACTGTCATATGTCAATTTAGTCCTCACATCAGCACAGCTTTTACTACCACTAATTATCATGTCGTTTTTTCAAATTGCGCAATGGCTTTCTTTAAGTTATGAGGCATATTTGCAAGGGCAGCAGTCTTTTTATAAGGCTGTACTTCCCCAAATTCTTGTGGCACTTTTAAGTCTTATAACAGTCTATATTGGTATGTTGTTTAGCTTTGAGCTTTCAGGAATTTTTTCTGTGCTGCTTATTGCTCAATTGTGCGGACTGTTTGTATATATGGTCACCACAAAAGTGTATTTTCTGGGAAAAATTTCCTTTGCGGCCACACTTACTCTTGTAAAAAAAGTCACTCCTCTTGCTATTGGCATTATTCTGGCAACGCTTTATTTTAAGGTTGACGGGGTTTTGCTTGGTTATTTTTACCCCCCCACCCTACGCAACGACCTTGGCATATATGCTGTCGCCTACAAGCTTTTTGAGCTTTCTATAGTTTTTTCTGGCTATTTTATTCAGGCACTATTTCCCCATCTTTCTTCACTGCAAAATACATCATCGTTGCAGCGAGCGACTAAAAAGTACGGCTTATTTATTGGGTGCGTTGCGCTAATAATTAGCGGACTGTTGTATGTGTGTGCCCCACAACTTATTTACATAACAGCCGGCGGCGAATTTGTTGCATCGGTGCGTGTTTTGCGTATATTGGCAGTAGCCTTTGCCCCAACACTGCTGGCAGGGTTTTTTATGAGTGTATTGCTTGCCACAAAAAAGATGGCATATACCTATTTGCAAGTGCTGTGGCATTAATAATTAATGTCTCCCTCAATATGGTATTTATTCCGGGTTTTTTCGTATATTGCTGCGGCATGGTCAACTGTTGCTACACAACTGTTTGTTATGTGCGCATTCGGTATAAGTACATATCGAATGCTTTTTGCTTCTCATGCCCTGAACAAAAATCTGATGGCAATGGTGCTTTTTACGAAAGATTTCATCGTGTAGTTTAAAACTCCCTCTCGTATTCCTAATGAACAAGATTATACCCATGGCCCACTTTTTTAAGATCATTAATGGTGTCATAAAAAAAGAGTCTTCGATACTTGATATTGGTTGTGGTACCGGTTCTTTAGCTATTTATCTTGCTTCATGTAATCATCATGTTCTTGGTATAGATATTTCGCAGAAAGCAATACAAGGGTGTGAGGCATATGCACAACGAATGAATGTAGAGAAAAACACGCAATTTTTAGTGGGTACAATAAACGATCTGCCCCCCTCTAAAAAAATTTGATGTAGTAACAGCAATAGAAATTATTGAACATGTTGCAAAAGATGTTGACTTTCTTAAGCATATTCATGCTCATATGCAAAAAAAATGGCATACTTGTTTTGAGTACACCTTCGGTGTATGCACCATTGTTGCGAATAGGTTTTTTGGATGGTTTTGAGAAACGAGTTGGTCATGTGCATCGCTACTCAACAGAAGAGATTGTCGCAAAGGTTAAGTTGGCTGGTTTTACTATTGAACAAGAGTTTGAAACAGAGGGTTTTGTAAGGAATTTTATGTACACGTCTACCATAGGCACCAAAGTACTGCTTAGAATAATTAACAGAATGTACGTTGTTCAGAGATTTTTTGAAATACTCGATTATGTAGCCATAAGACTTGCTGGAACTTCTGACATTATTATTGTGGCGAAAAAAAAGTAATCATGGCATTTTTTATTTTTGCTCTGGCATTGGTAGTGCGGCTCTTGCTGGTGCATAATGGCATTTTCTTTGAAGGAGAATTGGGTCATAACTATTTAGCAATAAAAAATGCAGTGCTTGCACATAAAATACCTTTGTTAGGACCGCCCACTTCGCATGAGTGGCTTTCATTTGGGCCGCTGTATTATTGGCTCTTTGGCCCCATTTTGGCAATTGGAGGGTTTCACCCTATTGTTGGAGCACTGTTTTTTGCAGTAGTGCATAGTGTGGTGCCAGTTTTGCATATATACATAGCAAAGAAGTTAGTTAGTTATGAAGCGGCGATTGCCTCTTCGTTTTTACTTGTGGTATCGCCGTTTTTGTTGCTTATATCGTGGCAGTCACGATTTTTTTCTCTGGTACTTCCGCTTGTATATGTTTTGGTATATGTACTTTTGCATAAAAGGTATACGGAGCAAAAAAAAATTATTGCTTGCAGCAGGTATTGTGGGTTTGGTTTTTTAACTTTCACCTATCACCGCTTGTGCTCATGCCACCTATGGCCTATGTGTTTTTTAAATGGCGGAAGAAGCTTTTAGCACACCACTTTATACAAGCAATAGGAATATTTGTTGCTACGCAACTCCCCTTGCTTATTGCAGATAGTCAGCAAGGTTTTGCGATGATGAGGAATTTTATAGTATGGATACCTTATCGTATTGCAGGATTTGCTGGTTTGTATCCAAAAATACGCTTGATGGTAGTACTTTTAAAGATAATATGGTTGCGATTTTTGAGTTTTTTCGCCAGTCGTTGTTTGTATCTCAGACACTTGTTACTATTGCTGTGCTTGCAGGATTGATTGGTTTAGTGTTTGCGGCAACATTAGCTGCACAGAAGAAAAAAAAGAATCAATTGGTGCTTTTGCATATTTTGTTTGTAGGCCAGGCTTGACGGGAATTTTTATTCACGGAAGCCGCCATATCATTATTTTTTACCCTTGGTGCCCTTTGTGTTTATATATGCAGCTGTGGCATATGAATACTTATTGGCCACTATAAAAATGCCACGAGTAGCACAGGGGCTGGTGATTGCATTATGTGCAGTAAACGTAGTGGGTATTTATAATGCAAACTGGCTAAGCAAAGTTGTGCCCTTTAAGACGCAAGAAACAGTTGCGCGTAATATTGTGCGCGATGCACAGGGAAGGCCTTTTGAATTGCATCGCGTTGGGCCAGGCGATCATTTTGAGGGTGATTTTGCACAAAATTATCACTATTTATTGTGGTATTTTGGCAATGAGCCTGTTACAGCTGCTCCCCTTAAATACACTATTTATGAGACCAAAAATAATACAGTAAAAGTTAAAAAAACATTGCAATGATACAAATATTTCTACTTTTAGCCTATTGGATTGGCAATATTGTTCGTTTACCTGTAACACAAGATGTCACTTTGCTGGCTCTAGATGTTTTGGTGGCTGTGGTTTTTGTAATGCATCTGCCTTACTTCTACACAAACCGGTATATGTTGATGAAGCAAAACCTTGTAAAAGCAACGGTATTTTTAGTGGTAGCCCTAGCACTTTCACTTGTGTTTGCAGTACCGCGCTATGCATTGGCACACATATTGCAGGCAAGCATGTATCTTATACGATTCGTGTGCTATGTAAGCTTGTTGTTTATACCGCTGCGGCTTTCGCATAGCTTTATTAAGCTGCTTGTTGCCGGTTTTGTCACACTTGGTTTTGCACAATATGTGTTATACCCCAACCTGCGTTATCTTTTATATCTTGGTTGGGACGATCATTATCTGCGACTTTTTGGAAGTTTATTTGACCCAAACTTTATGGGTATTATGTTGGTGCTTATGATAAGCACTTTATTGTGGCGAGTTGATGGTAAAAAAAGCAACCACCAAGATTACTTGCTTGCTAGTATTGCTTTTTTTGCTCTACTTTTAACGTTTTCTCGCAGTGCATTTGTAGTGGGGTTTTTAACCTGGGTTACTACCGCAGCATTGCAGCGTAATGCCAAACTTATTATTGCTATAGTGCTGTTTTTTATGTGTGGTGTTTATTTACTGCCCAAAAACCTTCCTTCGGAAGGGGGCAATTTACTGAGAACAAAATCTATTTCTGCGCGTAGCCAAGAATTTGCAAAAGCAGCAGCCATTATAAAAACCAATCCCCTATTTGGCGTTGGCTTTAACACATATCGCTATGCACGCGCTCAATACTTCTCTACTCCACCCTCTGGATTTCCAGAGCATTCTGCTGCCGGAGTACCCAATTCGTATCTTTTAATTTTTGCAACGGCGGGCATATGTGGGCTTTCTCTTTTCATTGTGTGGCTTGGGCTGCTGTGGCAATCATATGCAAAATTAGTATCTCTGGCGATTCCCCTTCTTATAACCTACATGCTCTCGGGGTTTTTTGATAACACCATGTTGTACCCGTTTGTTATGTGTTGGGTATTTTTAATGCTTAAGCAAACGGAGCTCTCGCAGAAGGTTGAGACCAATCACAATCGTAACCACAAGGTACGTTAACCCAAAAGATACTACGGGTCCCTGCATGCCGAGTTGAGGTATAAAAATAACGTGTAATGTTGTTACAAGTGCAAGCATAATTATATTCACATACAGCACAAACATGGGCTTTTTTAATGTGTAAAGAAAAAACAACAGCAATGCTGCATCAAATGCGAATGGAATATATGCCAGACTCAAGAGTTTAATAATTGGTACGCTTGGCATATATGCCTTGGGAATAAATACAGCATACAAGGCGGCAGGAGTGAGCGCAAACATAACAAGTACAGCACTGGGTATTGCCATGTATTTAAATGACTTCTTAATAAGCCGTATAATCTCTTCGCGAGTTGTTATTTTTGCATATTCAGCCGAAAGAACCTGCGTTATGCTGTCTATAGAGGTAATAATGACAAATATAACGCGCTGCGCAACACTATACTGGCCCGCATCTACCGTGGTTAAGTAGTATGCAACCAAAAACAAATCTGCCCGGGTAGTAAGATTGAACAATTGTGTAGAAATAAAGTATGGGAGTGTAAAGCTTAACTTAATATGCCCTCTTTCAACAGAGTGCCGTATAAGTGATTGCACCACAGCAATGCGCTGTGGGAGGACCATAATAAATACAACTGCAGGCGCAACTATACCCAAAATTATAATGGTGAGTGGAATAGTAAGAACGCCAAAGTAGCCACATACAACAATAAGCACTATCCGTACCACGCTTGATACTGTGGTTGCAATGTTGATATGCATAAATCGCTCTGCAGCATTAAGGCTATCTCGCACAAAATTTTGCCAAATATATAACAGCGTGCTAAGTACTGTAAGCCCGTAATAATAGTGCGGAAGGTTGAGTTTAAAAAAACGAGCATCTATGTGTGGTAAGAGAACATAAAGCATACCAAGGCCAATAAGTGCCAACGCAGTTTGAAATAAAAAGTTACTTTTTAAAAAATCATACGCTTTTTGCTTATCGGGCATAAGCTTAGGAATATGCGCATAGAGTGTAGCAGGTATACCAAAACTAAATATGTTAGCGAATAAATATGAGATAGCGAGCAGTATGCTTAGTACACCAAAATCATACGGTGAAAAAAAATCGAAACAGAACGATGGTATACACAATGCCGATAGCAAAACCCACATAGTTCCCAATGGTATTAATGAATACATTTCTTGTGACAGAATCACGCAGCTTTTTTTTGAATAGTTCCATAGAAAGACTACTTGTATAGCGACTTTATTTGGAAGAGAAGATACATACTGATTATGGTACCAAGTATGAACCCCATTATATTAAACGACAACAGGCTCATAAGTGAGCTTACAAGTGCCGCATAATATAGCAGTCTCCACGAAGCAAGCTGTCGCTTAAAGAGTCCACCGAGCGCCTTGACGGTTAAGACAACCACAATAACAGATAAAAGCCATGACGTGTAAAAGTTTATTCCCGAGCTATGCCATAAAAGTATGTAAGTGGCTTATTATGGCGCCTACACTAAATGCAGTTAATAACCCTGGTACAGAGAGTATTAGCATTATCATGAGAATCCATGGTCCTATGTTCACCACGGTTTCTTTTATGTTGAGAGGCATTTCGGGTGCCTTTTTACCAAAATAAAGTTCCAAGGTTTCTTCGAGTTGGCTGAGTACTTCTTGAGGCTTCATATGAGAGTATGATACTGCAAAATTATCTTGTATACAAGAATTTATTGTGCTATAGTTTGCTCATTATGGCAAAAACAGCATTGGTAACTGGCATTTTGGGCCAAGATGGCCCTTATTTAGCAAAGCTTCTTCTTGATAAGGGCTACAAAGTGTATGGTGTTACACGACGATACTCAAACCCAAATTTTGAAAATCTAGAATACGTTGGCGTACATGGAAAAATTCAATACGTAGAGGGTGACATGACAGATGAGTCTTCACTTATGAATCTCATCAAATCTTTGCGACCAGATGAGGTATATAATTTAGCAGCACAGTCGTTTGTGGGCTCTTCGTGGGACCTTGCCAAAATGACCACAGAGGTTAACTCTCTTGGTGTGTTGTACCTGCTTAATGCTATTAAATACTTTTCACCTACAACTCGGTTTTATCAGGCCTCTACATCAGAAATGTTTGGAACGAGTCACATTAATGGCGTGCAAGATGACAATACCCCATTTTATCCTCGCAGCCCTTATGGAGTTTCTAAAGTATACGCATATTGGATGACGGTTAATTTTAGAGAGTCATTTGGGTTGTTTACTGCAAACGGCATATTGTTTAATCACGAATCTCCCATTCGTGGCATTCAATTTGTCACACGAAAAATTACCGATGGTGTTGCACGCATTAAGCTTGGTCTTGCCGAAGAGATTCGTCTTGGCAACCTCGATGCACGACGTGACTGGGGGTTTGCTGGTGACTATGTAGAAGCCATGTACCTTATGCTGCAACAAGAACAGCCAGGCGATTATATTGTGGGTACGGGCGAAAGCCATAGCGTGAAAGAGTTTGTAGAAGCAGCATTTAGGCATGTTGGTATAACCAACTGGCAAGACTATGTAAAACAAGACCCTCGCTTTATGCGACCAGCCGAGGTGCCTGATTTAAAGAGTAACCCAAAAGAAACCATGGATAAACTTGGCTGGAAGCCAAAGGTAAACTTTGATGAGCTCGTCGCGATGATGGTTGATGCTGATGTAAAGCGACTTGAAGCATTAAAAAAGTAATGCAGGTTACCAATATCTACGACCATTATCACGTTCCCCCCATTCTGCGTACACACATGTATTCTGTTGCGGCACTTGCCATGCATGTAATAAATAACCTTAGCCACCCCATAGATACAGCCAATACACACCTCGTTGTACAGGCATGTCTGCTTCATGATGTAGGAAACATTGTGAAGTTTGATTTAGATAATAGTGACCTACTAATAAAAGAAGATGCTGCGTCACTAAGCAAGCTCAAGGAAGAGTTTGCACAAAGATTTGGAGCAGATGATCATGAGGCCACTATAGCTATGCTTAAGGAGCTCAATGTGTCTCAAGAGGTGCTCGATGTATTGATTCCTTCGAGAACTATGGAAGAAGCCTTTCAAAGGTTAAAAAGTGATGCACGCTTTGGGTACTACTTTTATGCAGACTTTCGTGTAGCGCCAACAGGTGTTGTGTCGCTAGATGATCGCGTTGATGAGTTGCTGGCGCGTTATAGGGGTAGAGATGGATATTTATGGGCAGATAAAGAGCGTGCAGAAGCATCTCGCGTGCTTATGAAGGCGCACGAACACACATTACAGAAGCAAACGACAATTGATATAGCATCTATTTGCAATGAAGACATTGCTGTTACTTCGCAGAGTCTTTTTTCTTATCCAATCGATCTAAACCCAGTACTTTAACGCCCACATACACCACTGCTGCAATAATAAGGAAGTCTATGACTGTGTTTAAAAAGTGACCCCACATAATTTTTGCAGAGCCGACGGCAAGGTATGAATTGTTAAGCTCGTCGCTGCGCCGAGCGCAATGCCTACAAGTGGATTAATGATGTCTTGCACAAATGCTGCCACAAGCTTGGTTACTGCGCCTCCAAGTATAAAACCAATAGCGAGGCCAATAACGCCCTGTTCACGCACAAACTCAAAAAACTGCTCTAGTTGATTAGTGACTGCTTTTTTCATATGAGTTAATTATACCGTATGCCAGTTAATTTGACTATTCTGCTTCATAAACGAGAGCTGCCTTTTTGCATATTGTACTTCTGCGGTAAGCCAAGACTCACTGGCCTCTTCGAGAGTTGTGTTGCCCTCGACATGGGCCATGAGCTGTTTGTACCCAATAGCTTGCAACCCGGGGTCGCGAGTAGTGTAGCCCATGGTGCGTAGTTGTTGCACTTCTTCTACAGCACCTTGTGCTAGGCGTTGTGCCACTCTTGTGCGTAGGACTTGTTTGCATGTTGCTGTAGAACCAAACTTAAACCCAATATACTCATCCACTTCTATGTTGTGTTGCATTAAAGCCTTTTGCTCTGATTGGTCAGACATGGCAATTTCTATTTTTCGTATGATTCTGTGTGGGTTGCGTTGATCTGATGTATTCATTGTAGGTAATACCAATGCGTTAAGCGCATGTAGTTTTTGGTGCAGCTGGGTAATTGATAAGCCTGCAAGCTCGTTGCGTAGCTTCCAGTTAGGAGGCACTTTAATAGAAAAGCCTTGGGTAAGGTGCGTAATGTAAAAGTGTGTGCCACCAACAATTATAGGCAATGATGATTGAGCTATAGCATTTCTTATTATGTATTCTGCGACTACCTTATAGTCATGAGAAGAAAAAATTGTGCCTGGGCCTATGAGGTCGTACCCCCATACGCGCACATCTTCAAGCACATAGTATCCAATGTCGGCTTTTCTACCTTGTTCTAGTGGTATCTCACCTACTTTTGTAAACATGCCTCCATTTATATCTTTGCCGGTAACAATGGTAAGGTGTTTGTATATTTGACGGGCATCGGCGTTAATTATTTCTCCCCTCTTTTCTTTTGCAAGTGATAGTGCGTATGATGTTTTGCCTGTGCCTGTTTGTCCGGTTACTACAATTGCCTTTTGCATAGGTATATTATAGCCATAAGCGCAATAAAAGCTTATAGCAAAGTTATACCTAATAGCTATTTCTTAATAGTGGTCTTTACAACAGCTTTAAGCAAATCATTATCAGTAAATGCAAGTTGCTAGTGCAATCCGAATCACAAAACTATAAGACCTTACGAGCAAAGCGCCTCTTAAGGAGTATAAAACAGGCACAGCTGAAGAGGGCTTTAGACTGTTATAGCAGCCTATATGCCCAAAAGCGACTTTTTAGCAAAGTAAGTTATAGTTTGCTAATTTGTGGTGATCTGCTTAAGGTGCTGCAGGTTTTTGTAGGGGCGCGAGCTATGTTAAACACGCTATAGTTGATTGGTTGATTGGCTTGTTGTATAAGGCCACTATGCTCAATGGTGGTATTTAGCAGATATTCATTCCTACTGCTAAATCTTGGTCAATGTCTATAAGCTTAGCCTCATTCTCCTCGTTTGTGAGTGCAACCAACATACCGTGTGATACCTTACCCATCATGGGACGAGGCGCAAGGTTTGCCAAAAAAAGAGTTTTCTTTCCGGTAAGCTGTTCGGCGGTATACCACTGTGCAATACCCGATAAAACGGTTACCTCTCCGTAGTCTTCACCCAGATTCACAACAAGCTCAAGGAGTTTTTTAGAGCCGGCAACGGGCTGCACAGACATAATTTGACCCACACGGACATCGAGCTGTGCAAACACGTCATAAGAAATCTCGGCCTTTTTCATACTTAGCGTTTTTCGAAGAATAGGGTGACTGTGGTGGTAATGGTTTGTGAGCCTGGTTCAATATTGGCGCCTCCACCACCTCCCATGGCTGCATCCATAGAAACAGCCTTTTGATAATAAGGCATTACACCGCCTTGATCGGCTTCGATAATATTGGTTACCTTGCCAAGGCGAATGCCAAGTTGTTTTGCAAGTCTTTGTGCTTGCTCTTGTGCATTTTTAATAGCTTCATCTCTTGCCTGCTCTCGTAGACTATCTGGATTATCTATAGAAAAGTTTACACCATGTACCTCGTTTGCTCCGGCTGCAGTAGCTCGCGTTACAACCTCTGATACCTTAGAAACATCTTTAGTTTTTATTGTGACACTTACATTGCCGCTGTAGCCCGAAATTTTTTGCTGTGGCTCATTTGCATACGAAGGGTATATGGAATAATTTGATGTTTTTATGTCTGCAGCGGGTATGTTGATCTCTTTCATGCTCGCAATAATTTTATTGTTTACCTCGTTTATGCGCGCTTGAGCATCGGCAACAGCCGCTGCATTTGCCACAGAAATGCCCACCGTGACTGTTGCAGTGTCGGGAACAGCCTCCACCTTGCCTTCTCCCATTACTGAGAGTTCTGACGATCGTGGTGCGGTTCGCACTTCGAGTGGATATGCAATATCAAGCTCTTTAATAAGAAGTAAGCCGATAAGTGTAATACCAACGAGCGCAGCATATGTGCGAAGAAGTTTCTTGTCCATACTATGAGTATAGCATATAAGACTGGGGCCCTGTTCAAGATTATGCCCCGTGTGCAGTATAATGAGCATAAGATGATTCCCCTGCACGACACCAATCGGCGTTCAACTTTCCCCATTGTTAACTACCTCATTATAGTATCGAATAGTATTGTATTTGCGTTGCAGCTTGCTGCACCCGACATTGGGCAGTTTATTATGACATACGGGTTTGTGCCCCAGCAGTTTTCGGTTATGCAACCTAGTACATGGCTTACCGTACTATCATCTATGTGGATGCATGGTGGATTTCTTCACATCATTTTTAACATGTGGTTTTTGCATATTTTTGGCGACAATGTTGAAGATGCCATTGGGCATATTCGCTATCTTCTTTTTTATGTTTTTTGTGGCGTTGCTGCTGTTGGAGCACAGTACATGATGGATCCTACCAGCTCAATACCGCTTATTGGCGCCTCTGGCGCCATAGCAGGGGTTACGGGCGCATATTTGAAGCTTTTTCGCAATGCGCGCATTGTGGCACTAGTCCCCTCTTTTTTTGGGTTGTGGCATAGAATTGTGTTACCTTCTTGGTTTTTTTGGGTTATTGGTTTGTACTGCAAATTATTAGTGGTTTAGGTAGTTTAGCAACAATTGATGTGAATCAAGGTGGGGTTTGCCTTTTTTGCACATATTGGAGGTTTTTGTTGCAGGATACTTTGTTGCCTTTTTTTGGTCTTTTGATAAACGTCAACCACAAGATGAATATGAAAAGTTGAGCCGTGTTTATAATTGAGTTACTATATAGATATGGCAAAAAAAAGTGTTGCTCACTGGTGCAGGCGGGTATATAGGCTCCAACGGTGCCTATAAGCTGTTGCAGAGCGGTTACGAGGTGGTTGCTGTGGATGATTTGTCTAATGGATACAAGGAACCGCTCGATCTGCTTCAAGAAAAGTTTGGTAAAGATAAATTTAGACACTATATTACCTCTATTGAAACAGGTATTCACAAAGTATTCTGGGAAGAAAAAAACATAGATGGCGTTATTCACTACGCTGCTCCTTGTTCTGTAAATGAGTCTATGCAAAATCCTGCAAAGTATTTTAATACTGTCAACATTGGCTTGTCGCTTTTGAAGGCAATGCTCGAAAACGATGTTAAAAATATTGTATTCTCGTCTACTTGTGCGGTATATGGAGAAGCACAATATGTACCTGTTGATGAGCAGCACCCAACACGCCCCGCCAACCCCTATGGAGAATCTAAGCGTATGGTTGAAAAAATGATCGAATGGTTTGGAGAGCTTAAAAACATGCACTATGTTGTGTTACGTTATTTTAATGTGTGTGGCGCATCTGACGATGGCCTTTTTGGTGATTCAAAAAAGCCATCGGTACACATGATGCAGAACGCCATTCGGGGCATATTAGGCCTGGAGAAGTTTTATTTAACGTGTCCAAAAGTAGCAACACCCGACGGCACTCCCATTCGCGATTACACAAATGTAGTAGATTTAAACGAAGGCCATGTTAAAGCTCTTGAATACTTATGGGAGGGCGGAAAGAACGAGACAATTAACCTGGGCACAGGCACCGGAAACTCGGTTCTCGAAATTATACAAGCAGTAGAAGATGCAACCGGGAAAAAGTTTCCCGAATTTGAGCAGGGCCCTGCGCGGCAGGGTGAATATGCGACTATGGTCGCGGCAACAGAAAAAAGCCGCGCAGGTGCTAAAATGGAAGCCAACCCGATCTCTTGCCCAAAGCGCACAGTCATTAGTAACGTGGTACACACAACATCCTCATGGCTGGAAGGAATAATTTCTTACTGGCTTCTTTATGTACATTATGTCTTTTGCTTATTATTTATTTTGTGCGCATGTACTCTATGGCGCCGCATATTTTTTTCTTTTCAGTTCTCCCCTACCCGCATAGAACACTATTTGCATTCGCAAGATATTACACGACATGTAAAAGGCAGAGCATATTTGTCTGATGAAGATATACACATGGCAGCAGGCTATTTGTATGTGTATGGATTTGATCCTACATCGTACAATTTTCAGCACCCTCCCCTTATAAAATACCTCTATGGCTTTGCCATTCGTGCATTCGGAAACCCCTATGTTGTACAGCTTTTTTTTTGGCAGCGCGCTGATTATATTAACCTATATTGCCGCGCTGCAGACTACAAAAAAACTCTGGGTAGCTGCAATTGCTACCTTGCTATTAGTTATAGATCCAGTTTTTTTTGACCTGTCGCAGAGTGCATTGTTAGATCTTGGACAGGCAGTATTTGCGCTTGCATATGTACTTGTTCATTTATACTTTCCCACTGCATTTATTCTTCAGGGAATACTATTAGGAGCCTTTGCCGCATCAAAATTTTGGTCTACAACGCTTTTTTTTATTGCCGCTGTTGCTACGTATCGCATTATGCACAAAAAATGGCACACAGGCATGTTTTTTGGGCACATAATAATTGGGTTTATTACATTTTGTCTTATATATTTGCATGCGTTTATTGCTCACGCACCTTTCAATATTATTTTTTATCAACTTAAAACGCTTAAGTACTGGTTTAATCATTCTGTTTCAAGTGTGCCCGGAGACGCTATTTTATTGTTTTTAACAGGTCAGCATCATATCTGGTGGCAAAATAATGAGCTGATACGAGTAATAGGATGGCCTCCTATGTGGCCTATAAGCGCGAGCGCACTTATATTGAGTGCAATCATACTACGTAAAAAAAGGGGCCATTACTTTTTTTTAGTGTGCTCCCGTTGCTGTATTTATGCTTTATTGCCTTTCAGGCGCCCTACCTGCGGTATTTTGTGCTTATTCTTCCCTATTGCTATATAATACTAGCCAACAGTATTGCCCTTATTATCAAGCCAAAACGATTAGTATGAATGTACTGGGTTTTACCATAGATTTTTGGACCGTGTGGGGTTTAGTTGCACAGGGGTTATTTTTTTTGAGCTTTATAGTGCAATGGTACAAATCAGAAAAAGCGCAAGAAAGCCATTTGCCGGTGGAGTTTTGGTACTTGCGTCTTATTGCGTCGGTTATGTTGTTTAGCTATGTGTTGGTGCGACGTGATTTGGTTTTTTTGTCGCAACTATTTTGCAATCACTTATATACATGCGAAACATTTCGCTCATGAGAAAAAATGAAAAATAAACCAACGTATTCGGTAGTTATTCCAGTATGTAACGAAGAACATAATGCGGGTACTTTGTATGATGAAGTTAAGCATGAAATGGAAAAACTCGGCGCGCCCCATGAAATAATTTTTGTAGATGACGGGTCGCGCGACGGAACCGTACAAGAATTGCTTGCAAAATCTCCAATTACTCTTATACAGTTGCGTAAAAACTCTGGCCAATCTTCTGCACTTGATGCAGGTATTAAACATGCTACTGGCGAAATACTCATTACAATGGATGGAGATGGCCAGGATGATCCGCAAAACATTGGAGCACTTATTGCAAAGTTGCACGAAGGATACGATGTGGTGTGTGCGTGGCGCCACAAGCGAAAAGATTCGCTGAGTAAGCGGTTTTTGTCGTGGGGGTGGCGCAAGTTGCGTGCCAAGTTTATTGTCGACGGCATTCACGATGCTGGCACGCAATTTAGAGTGTATAAAAGAGAAGTATTTGACGATCTAGATTTGTATGGTGAAATGCATAGGTTTATACCTGCTCTGCTGTTATGGCAGGGATTTACCATAACAGAGGTTAAAGTAACACACCGCGATCGTGTACATGGCGTGTCAAAGTATACATGGAAGCGGCCGCTTAAAGGCTTTGCAGATCTTATGTATATGTGGTTTCTGCGCAAATATTCTTCGCGGCCGCAGCAAATATTTGGCACAGCTGGCCTGCTTTCTATTACCTTCGGATTTTTTATTTTAGGTGCAATGGCATATTTGCGGCTTTTTCATGGATATTATCTGTCAGACAAAATTTGGCCATTGGTGGGGTTTTTCTTTTTGCTTGCTGGCCTTCAGCTTTTTTCTACCGGTGTTATCGCAGCTAGTCTTGTTGCGGCGAGTCCAGCAAAGAAATATTTTGTAAAAAAAATAACTACGCAATAAGATCGAAATAGTTAATGTGAAAAAATCCAATACCTACACTTTCTGCAGCTACCTTATCAGTTTTTACATCGTCGCCAATCATAAGATAATCGAGCATATTGTTGCCCTTGCTATAAATATGCGAAAAGCCTTCTCCATGCGGTTTAATCATAGCTACATCTGATCGTGTCACAATGTGCTCAAAATGATGCAAAATACCCTCCTCACTCAATACCTTGGTAACAGTAGCACGGGTGTTAGATGTCCACAGCGAAATAATATGAGTTGCGTCGTTTTTTTATAAAATCCAATATGGTGGTATTTACATCATAATGCTGCAGCTGTGATTCGAATGTATTGTTGTATGACTTAAAAAAATCTACTAGTGTTGCATCTTTTTCGCAATACTTATTTTGCATTTCAGAGAGCGAAATAAAGTGCTGTTTTCGTGCTGCCAGAATATGTGGGTCAATTTTATTTAGTGTATCCTCTATAGGAGCAAGATACTCTCCCCATGGCAATTTGAGCCGTACGATAGTCTTATCTAAATCAAAGATTAAAAACTTTTTTCGATGCAATTGTAGGTATTCCTCAAGATTCATTGAGAATGTGCATGAGCGGCATGGGCAGTTTCTCGCATAAAGTCAACTGGGTGTAGTGCGAGAAAACTCGTCATATGTAACCCATCGGTACTCTGTGTGTTCGTGGCTCAAAGTAATAGTGTCAACAGCGGCACGAACACGATAATTAATAATTAGATAATATATGGCAGCCTTTTCATTATAGCGGCTAACTACCTGTATCGGTTCTAAATGAGTAACGTTAAGACCTGTTTCTTCTTTTACTTCGCGCACAATAGACTCATTATGTAGTTCGCCAAATAACACATTGCCACCTGCAAAATCCCAATCGCCAGGGCGAGAATAAGAATCCATTGCGCGTTTGAGAATAAGAAATTTTTCTTGTGTAGGATGAAAAATAATCACCTTTTGCAGAAATTTCATATCGTCAGAAAACATGTAGTTGTGTTGTGACGGATCTGTGGGTTTAGGCATAGGTTTTATTATACCACTCTGCCATTTTGCCTATGCCTTCTGAAAGGGCGTGTTTGCGTGCCAATTAAGCAGCTCTCGTGCTTTGGAGGTATTTGCACATGTTCTTTCTACATCACCCTGCTGCATTGGCTGATGTTCAATACGAGCTTTTTTATTGAGTGCTTTTTTCAATTTCTGCAATCATTGCAGTAAGTTGTATTGGATGCTCGTTACCAAGATTGATTATGGCGAACTGTTGAGGTTTTTGTAGTGCTGCGATTATACCCTTAATAATATCATCGATGTAGGTATAATCCCGTGCTGTAGTACCATCGCCATACATAACAATGGGTTCGTTGTGCGCAATTTTTTTCATAAAGGCATGAATAGCCAAATCGGGCCGCTGCCGTGGCCCATATACCGTAAAGAATCGCAGGCATGTTATTGCTATGTCTTCCTGTTCTGCATACAGCTTGCACAACAATTCGCCACTTCGTTTTGTCACAGCATAAGGTGAGATCATATGTTCACAGTGGTCATCTTCGGTAAAAGGTATGTGGGGGCTGTTTCCATATACAGATGATGACGAGCCAAATATAAACTGTGGCGTTTTGGCTGCTTTTGCTGCTTCAAGCAGTGCAAGTGTGCCCATAATGTTAGTGTGTGCATACAGCTCTGGCTGCTGAATTGACGGTCGTACTCCTGCGCGCGCTGCAAGGTGCACAATGGCATCTGGTTTTACATCCATAATGAGGTTTTTTATATCCTTGCTGTTTGTTATGTCGTAGCGGTAAAGGTGAAAGTTTGGGTGTGTGTGGTGTGTGGCAATGTTTTGTTCTTTTATTGCCGGATTATAAAAGTTGTTAAAGTCATCGATAATATGTATCTCGTGTTCATTAACTAAAACATCGGTAAGATGTGAGCCTATAAATCCTGCTCCGCCTGTTACAACAATCTTTTTCTGCATTTCATAATTATAGCACAGCCGTGCTGCTGCGGTAAAAATACTACAGGCTTTTCGGGTTTATATGTACATACCTTCCAAAAATTCGCGACTTTAAAGTGATAAAGTGAAAAATAGAATTATGAACCTACATCTCTTCCTTTCTATCGCACTTTAGAGTGGTAAAGTGACATGAAGAATATGAGGCTATATAAAAAAAATCACTTTCGCAGTCTAAAGAGGCGAAGTGTGAATAGATGTATAAGTGAAATTAGTAATAAATGAAATCAGCCGCACAACGCACAAGTTTATACGAAAAAAGATAAGGGGGGCCGGCGCATTGCGCGGCCCCAGGTTCGCCACAGGTTGTAGGTGCTCGCGCTAGCGCGAGCGGGACGGGTGTTGATCGCTGGCAGTGCCCGGGGGATTGTAGAAGAGGAGAACCCTCCCATCTTGCCCTGTCATGGCGCTGCTCAGCTGCCATCCTTCGGCTTCTGCCTGGTTGATCTGCCCCTGTAGGTCGGGCAGGTCTTCGAGCCGTTTGCCTGCCGGTACGACGAAGATCTTTTGCTGCTGACTCACCGTGCCTCCTGTAAGTGTAAAGCGAATACTAGCGTATATTATACTACAGGATAGTTTTTTGTCTATTTCGCCTCAAAATGAGCGCGGCTACTAGCGTAGAACTTCCCCCTCCTGCAAGCAGTAAAAAGGGAATAATTTTTGTAATGAACTTTTCTGTTAACCAGATAAATTTGTATCTGGGGGTTTCTGTAGCAAGTGTTACCTGTGTTTGTAGTAGCAACGGGCTAACGATATGTTTTTGGTATTCAAAATGCAAAAGTAAAAGTGTAAGCCCTATGAACAATAATATGCTTCCCCTGCTTGGTTTGTAGAGCGCGTACGAAATACTCACCACAATACCCAAAAAAAGCACCATAGGATATGCATTATGAAGAAGAGTTAACGTAAATGTATGACGAATGGCCTGTTCAATATCTGGGCCTGCAAAGGGCAACATACAGTAATTATACATAGTCTGATCTATTTGCTTCTATTTAATAAATTTAGCTTGTGGTGTACTATATCCCTACGCAAAAAAGCGATCATGACCATACCTTTTTTAAACCCAACAGCTCAGTATCAATCAATCAAACAACGTGTAGATCGCGCACTTGTAGGCGTTCTCAATTCGGGAAACTACATGCACAACTTATCTGTAAAAAAGTTTGAAGAAGCTTGTGCACAATATGTTGGTGCACGATTTTGTGTTGGCATGAACTCTGGGTATGATGCCATGTATATTGGGCTAAGGGCGTTGGGTTTAGATAGAGGTGATGAGATAGCAGTTGCTGCGCATGCCTCTGTAAGTATTCCCAATGCAATTGTTGCAAACGGTTTGCAGCCGGTTTTTATAGATATAGATGCACATAATTATCGTTTAGATCTTGCAGACTTGGCACAGAAAATATCTCCTAAAACCAAGGCGGTTATTGTGCCGCATCATTTTGGATACATCGAGCACATTGATGAATTGCTTGATGTATTGCATGAGGCAGAACACAAAATAGAACTTATTGAAGAACTATCAATGGCATTTGGTGCAGAATACAAAAATAGGCGCGTGGGTACGTTTGGGTTATTTGCGGTGTGTTCTTTTTATCCGGGCAGTGTATTGAGTGCATATGGAGATGCAGGAGCTCTTATTACTCGTAGTGCAAAAATTGCAGAAATGGCACGACTGCTCAGCGAATCTGGTCAAGATGGAAAGTATCGAAATGTTATAGCGGGCGCACATTCGCAGCTTGATGAAATGCAGGCTGCAGTATTAGAAATAAAACTGGACTATTTAGAATCATGGCGCGCTGCGCGCGCAGAAATTGCAGATTACTATCATCAACTTTTTTTTGAAAAACTGCCCTTTGTGGTAACGCTGCGCAGCGAGCTGCATAGTTGTCATACGTATGCACAATATGTGGTGGCGGTCCCTGAAAGGGACCGTCTTTGTGAATATCTCAAGCGGCACGGCATACATGTGAAAAAATATGCGCCGGTGCCGCTGCATTTACAACGTGCATTTATGCATCTTGGTTACATAGAAGGTGATCTTCCACATGTTGAAGAGTTTTCACAGAAAAGCCTTTTATTGCCAATTTATCCAGAGCTTTCGGCAATGCAGTGCCGCTATATTGTAAATACTATCAGCGATTTTTATAACTCTTGATAACACCGTTTAGGTTGCGGATACGTTCTAAAAAGAACCTCGGGGGTAATGTGGCGGTTTTTGATAATAATTCTCCACCAGTTAATGGCATCGAGCCATTGTTTTTTTGAACCCATATGTACAGATGTTTTATGTTGCTCGTGCACAATATTTGCATGTTTATATACATAATTAGTAAAGCCGGCTTTTTTTATACGTAGCGATAGATCTATGTCTTCTAAATATGATCCAAAAGATTCATCAAACAACCCGGTTTTTTCGAGTGCATCGCGTGCATAAAGTACACAAGCCCCGTTTGTTGCATCGACAGGTGTAAAGCTGGTGGCTGGTAGCGTGGTTATGGGTTCTGCCTTACCTTTGGGCAGCACCCGAATACCTGCACTTTCAACAGTACCATCTGAGGTTTTTATTATTGGATTCAGCGCGCCCGCATTTGCGGGCGCATCGTTTACCATTGTAAACGTATTTGCGTTGAGTAGTGTGTCATCATTACACGTGCCTATGTACTTTCCAGTTGCCACACGCATACCTATATTTACAGTGTGTGCAAAACCTTTGTTTTCTGTTATGTTGATATATCGAACAAAGTCGTATTTCTTTCTCATGTTCCACAGTGCTGTGCTGTTGAGCGCACTGGTAACAACAATAACCTCATCAAGTGCACGCAACACACTTGTGTTTGCCTGTAAAAATTGTTGCAAAATTTCTATGCGCATATTGGGAATTACAACAGAAACTCCATCGTGAACTTGGGGTGTAAGATGGGAGTGAGAGAATCGTTTTGTTAGGGTGGTGAGTAATGCCTCTGCACTTTTGCTATGATGCTTTTTTAAGATAAATAGAAAGCGACTGAAAAAAAAATAGCACTGCGTCTTGCGTGTGATATGCCTGTAAATGAGGCGCCTCCCTTGTGACCTACTTGGTAATGAAGCCACCCCACTTGTGCACCCTGAACATGAAGTCGTTTAGTTAGGTCGCTGTCTTCAAACCATACAAAGAATCGTTCGTCCCACCCACTCATATTAAAAAAAACCTCTGACTTTATAAGTAGCGCACCGCCAAAAAGTGTTTTTTTGCGAAATATAACCTCGGGGGTTATATTTCGCAACGGCGAAAATTCCACAAGCAGTGATGCAAATGATGGGAGCGGTTTGTTGTATCCCCCACTTTTAGATAGGGGGCTTGCGGCATCTAAACCTCGCTGTGTGGCTTCTGCAACGCATTGTTCTAATAGCTCGTTAGTAATGTCTACATCGGCATTTAAAAACATAAGCCAGTCTCCTTTTGCATGTAGAGCGCCCTGGTTACATGCCGCAGCATAACCTTTATTGTGGGTATTACATTATGAATAAGACATTTTTTATATTGTTC
>LMZU01000016.1 GCA_001567245.1 Microgenomates bacterium OLB23 | reverse complement strand
CACAAAAGCGGGGTACAACACCGCCTCGTATGCAGAATACCCGTCACTTATTCGAGGCGGGCATAATACGTTTGAAATTCATATTTCTCCAAAAGAAAATTCGATCGTCAAAAAAAAAAAGATTGACGTTCTTGTATGTTTGAATCCAGATACGTACAACTTTCATAAAGAACGTCTCGGTGATGAGAGTCGTATTATTTACGATAAAGAACTTTTTCCCGCTGATTTTCAAGCTCCTGCGCACAGCATTGAGGTTCCTATAAAAAAGATTGTGCGCGATCTGAAAGGTTCTACCGTTATGATGAACACTGTTGCAGTTGGCGCGTCAATCGCTTTGTTGCAGTGGCGCATACAAGATTTATTCGAAATGATCGAGCAAGCTTTTGGCGATAAAGGAGAAGAGATTGTAGCTATGAACAAGAGCTTAGCGCAGGCAGGATATGATCATGTGATGCAATATGCAAAGGAAGAAATTATTACAGAATTCGCACCAAAGACTATTACAGAGCCTCAAATGGTTATGACAGGCAATGATGCGTTTTCTCTTGGTGCAGTAACAGGAGATTGCCGTTTGTATGTAGCATATCCGATGACGCCATCATCAACAGTTATTGAGCGATTGGCAAGTTGGGCTGAGACGACAGGAATGGTAGTGCGTCATGCCGAAGATGAAATATCTGTCATTATGACCGCGCTCGGTGGGAGTTTTGGAGGTGTTCGTTCAGCATGCGGCACTTCTGGTGGCGGTTTTGCCCTTATGAACGAGGCAGTTTCACTAGCAGGTATTGCCGAAGTGCCGCTTGTTATATTTTTGAGTCAGCGGCCAGGTCCGGCAACTGGATTGCCGACATGGACTGAGCAGGGCGACTTACTCTATGCGGTTCATTCTGGACATGGTGAATTTCCTAAAATAATTATTGCACCAGGCGATGTTGAAGAAATGTATGAGATGACTGCAGACGCATTTAATCTTGCAGACATATACCAAACGCCTGTGATTGTTATGAGCGATAAACATCTTTCTGAAAGTTACTGGTCAACTTCAAAGATGGCATACGATTTATTCTCAAAAAGCTATCAAATTGAGCGTGGAAAGATTGTTCGAAGTGTCGAAGATGAAGCGTATCTGCGATATAAGCTGACCGACGATGGTATTTCGCCTATGTTAATTCCAGGTCAAGAAGGTAGGCATTATCAAACTAATTCGTATGAACACGACGAGTATGGACATTCGTTTGAAGGAGCTGAAAATAGAAAGTCGCAGGTAGAAAAGCGCGATCGCAAAAACGAGACATATCTAAAAACCCATTTTAAAGTGCCTCAAACATATGGAAATCTTGAGGAGGCAGATGATATTTTTGTCACATGGGGGAGTAATAAAGGTGTAATTTTGGATGCGATGGAGTACTTAGAAGGCGAGAAAAAAAAGGTTGCAATGATTCATTTTACGCACGTGTTCCCGCTTGATGCGGATGTCATAGCTCCGCTATTTAAGCATAAAGGCCGCTACATATTGGTCGAAAATAATAGTCGCGGCCAGTTTGGTCGGCTTCTTCGCCAAGAAACAGGCATTCATATAGAGGAGAAGTTATTAAAATATGACGGTCGTCAATTTTTTGTCGAGGAGATTATTAATTACATTACGGCACGAAGCTGAACAAGACACGGTCTTATATGTCA
The DNA here is from genome assembly GCA_001567245.1 of Microgenomates bacterium OLB23. Lineage (GTDB taxonomy): Bacteria > Patescibacteriota > Microgenomatia > UBA1406 > HO2-37-13b > OLB23. The sequence continues at coordinate 66,748 of LMZU01000016.1, read as the reverse complement.
GAAGAATTTAACGGCAACACACCAACTTGGTGCCCGGGGTGCGGCGATTGGGCAATAGGCGCATGTATTAAACGTGCGTTTGCAGATTTAAATTTTCACCCATGGAATGTAATGGTTGCATTTGGCATTGGTTGTTCAGGCAACATGAATGATGTATTGAAGTCGTATGGATTTCATAGTTTACATGGTCGGGCATTGCCGCAGGCAATAGGTATGAAGCTTGGTCAACACAAAATGCCTGTGGTGTGTGTGGTAGGAGATGGAGACTGTTATGGAGAAGGTGGTAATCATATACTCCATGCAAGCCGTGGAAACCATGATATTACTGTTGTAGTCCACGACAACGGGGTTTATGGGCTTACAACGGGGCAAGTATCGCCTCGCTCTCAATCGGGCCAAAAATCGAAATCTACACCATCTGGCACATTAGATGCGCCACTTAACCCGCTTGCCTTGACGCTAAGTCAAGGTGCTACGTTTGTGGCGCAGGGGTTTGCAGGAAACGCGCTACAGCTTATTGATTTGATTAAAAAAGGCGTAGCGCACAAAGGTTTTTCGGTTATCAATGTGCTTCAGCCATGTGTGACGTTCAATAAAATCAATACATACGAATATTATCGCGACAAAGCATATGAGCTAGAAGCCGGGTACGATGCACACAATTTTAAAGCTGCCATGGATAAAGCGCTGCAATCAACACAAGAAGAAAAGTTTCCCCTAGGTGTTTTGTACCAGCACGAAAAACCCACCTATACCGATCAATTGCCACAACTTGAAGAAAAACAGCTAATTGATAAAGAAAGATTTGTAGATTTTGGAGAACTAACTAAGGAATTTTGTTCTTAACGTCTTGCAACTACTGCCCCTACATATGGGTTCTAACAGGCCAATTTTGTATAGGGATTTGAAAAACAGGGGAGCCTCGCTGCGCGAGGCTCCCCTTCGATAGAGGTTTGTCACGCGGCTCGTCAGAAATTGAGTAGCCCAAGCAGCTGGATTGCCATGACTGCATGGAGCAGCGATATGGCGTAAAGTGCAATGGCATCGACCTCTTTCTTCTTTGCACGCTCAGCTCCAGCGTGGAAGCAGTATGCTCCAACAAAGAAGTTGAACAGAGAAAACATCTCTGGGTACTGTTGAGGGATCGATGTCATATGCTCTGGGTTGACGTACTCCGTCAGCACGAGCCCGAACAGGATACGAAAGCTCACCCCTGTTAGCGCTATCAGCCCTCCCATTATGAGAGCAGCTTTTTTTCCTGGTACTCCAGAGGATGCAATGAGCATCCCGGAGATGATGAGGACCATCGGCGTTGCTGCGAGGCTGATGATCTGCCCACTTGTCAACGTTCCCGGCACCATGTGAACCCTCCATTTCGGCTAATGGGACTATCCCATAGGCTAAAGACGCTGCAGGTATTATAGCAAATCTGCGATCATAACCTGATCTTCAGGCAGGCGGAAGAGGCCTTCGTCAAGGCGTTTTTGGTCGAGGTAATGGGCTATGAAGCCGGCAGAACGTGGCAAAATAAAAAGTGCGTTAAAGAACTCTGTATCTATGCATTCGCGCAGCTGTTCAGGTGAAAATTCTTCTTTTTCTGCGAGCAAATCGAGCATTATTGCAGCCACAGCACCATCAAGATTAAGGATAAGATTTGCTTTTTTGTCGGTTGTAATTTTTTCGACATCGCGCGCGAAGGTTGTATATTTTTTTGCCTCGAGTTGCTCTGTGAAAGTAAGGAGTTTTGCAACGCGAGGGTCTGGATTATCTGTGCGGTATTTTTTATGGCCAATACCAGAAATGTACTGTTTTTTTGCAGCGAATGACTCTACAAAGTCTTGTGGCGGCACGCTATTTTGCACAGCAGAGAACCAATTGTGTGCCGCCTCGTTTATAGCCCCGCCAAAACGGGGGCCGATTGTTAAAATGCCCGATGCCAAAGATGATACCATGTCGCGTCCGGCGCGGGCCGTGACCATAGTGTTAACCGCACCCGAAACGTGCGGTCCATGGTCAATGAGGAGCTTTAAAACAATATCTACAAATGCAATCAACTCTTTCGATTGTACCTTTTTGCCTAAAAACATAGATACAACAAGCTCTGCAAACGACATTGTGGTGCTGAGTTCTGTTAAATCTGAACCCAATACTTTTACTTGCCCATCTTTTTCATGCGAAATTGAACTCATAAAGAGGGCTTTTTTACGTCCTTCAAAATTATGCATGTCTGTAGTTTGTGCTTGATCATTGTTCTGTGTCATAGGAATAGTATTAAGTAATGCAAGGAATTCTGCAAATGTATCTGGAGTTGTAATTCCTGCTTTACGAAGAGCAGTGCGTTTAGCACTTGCAGATTCATCATGTGTTTTTGCCATTGCTTTAGCATGGCCAAATTGGGGAGGTTCTTCGAATAAGTCAGAAATAGTACCTGCAATAAAAGCAAAAATTGGCTTTGTTAGCTTGCCCTCTTTTTTTTAAACGAACAAGCTCGTATTCATCATCGCCACCAAGTTCACCGTAGTAAACAATATGTGTAGTATGAGTATCAGATTCTGCTGCAAGAAAGGCCTCCATTGGCGGCACAATAGGAAAGCGGTCACCTCCAAAATGCAGTGCAAAAGAAAGGGTATGGCCAGCTTTTGTAACATTCCAAATAAGTTCGTTGGTCATGCCACCAGATGCAGAAAAAACAGCCACATTGCCGCGCGCGGTTGCGCGCGCCGATTGCAATTGACTGGCATCTACGCCTGCAATAGCACCCAGCTTAAGTAATCCAGGAATAAGAAGACCAACGCTCGCCGGGCCTATTATCCATATATGTTTTTCACGGCAGATGTTAATAAGATCTGTTGCATGTTGCTCGGGCATGTTCTCAGCAAAAATAACCCCGCCAGCAACATTGGGCAGATTGGTTATAAGATCAAGTGTAGATGCATATGCACGTCGTCCAGACGTTACATTGACAAAGAGCACTGTATCTTTTTTAGAGCGTGCCATTTGTAGGGCAGATGCAGTTGGATATACAGGTATTGCGATTTCTTGTTTGCCAAAAAAATATCGTTCAAATTTGCGGCCACCGGCGATGATTGCTTCTATACGCGGTTGCGCATGACCGGTCAGGTAGTCAAAGTCGAGCATAGACTGAATAATCGATGGGTGAGTGCCAATAACCACACAAGACCATGCTAAATTTTTACCCTGCAACAATGTGGCTATGTTCATATTGTGTCTAATGATTTTTTAACAATTTCGTGCAAGCTTAGCTCTGGGCCAGCAATGAAGCCTGGCAGATTATTATGCGCGACGAAGTCGCGCATAAGTGCGAGGCCTCTTTCTTGCTGAGGCCCGCCTCGTCGCACAAAAATACCCACCTTCTGTTTTTTAAGCTCGTCTATATGATCTTTTAAGGCTCTTACTATACCTTTAAATGTAATGCTGACGTCTGTAAAGTTTGCCACGCCACCCGCTATGAGAAGCACCTTATGCTTGGCGGAGCTTTTTAATAGTAGTGCCAAAATTTGTTGTGCGTATTCGTATGTTTCATCTTCATTTGGTGCGCCACTATATTCTCCATAATTACCAATGAGCGCACCTTTGCCCACATTGTTGTATTCGTCGGCTATTACCAAGCTCGCGCCGCCGCCCGACAGCAACATCCATACGGCACCATCTTTATTGAGCACCTGTAGTGAAAAAGAAGATGGACTTTTTTCAGAGAGCGCTGCAATAGCAATTTCTTCATCTAGTGTAGATTTTTTTTGAACAAAATCAAGCTTATTCCAAGTTGTAACAAAATAATCTCCAGCGCTATCTACTTCAACGGCCAAGTCAAGTAACTCAGCTCCATGTTCGTGTATGAGTAGGGGATTAATTTCTAGAAATGCCATATATTCGTTAACAAATACATCAAATAGCTTTTGAATCATAGCTAATGGTATCTCTGAGGCCCATGTTACATTCTTAAATTCTTCTTTACTCCGTACAGTCACTTCTTGCATTCCAGATTCGCCTGCATGTTCTTCTATATCAATACCCCCATGCGTGTTGTACATAATCTTGATGCCTTCACGCACACGTTGCAGCGACAAATAGCGTTCGGCATTTTGCTCATGGGGAATAAAGGGTTCAACAACAAATGTGTGAAAACCTTTTTTTTCGAGCCTAGCAATTTCAGATGCCACATTATCTGCACTTACATTGATGGCTAGTAGCCCATTCTTTGCACGCTTTTTAACTCCTGCATCAACTTTTACTACATACGTACTTTTTTTAGAAATATCATGCAGGGTATGCTCCCATTGGGGTTGTAGGGTATTCACCTGAATGCCAAGATAGGTAAGGCCAAGCTGGGGGAGAACTATAGATTTAGCCTTGAACTCAGTAATTTTTACACGCGACATGAAGAATAATTATAGCATAGGGCACAATTATCGCGAGGTTACGGTCTTATTGTGCAAATATTAACATGCGTTGGGCTATGGTGCCAGGAGGCCAGCATGTTTGCAGGGTAAGCGTTTCAGTTTCGCTTGTGCGCGTAATGTATTCTACCTCAGATGGGTCTACTATAGCTTTGCCAGTAACATGGTATGTGTGTCGCACACCTTGGTAGTACACATTAATTTCGTCACCAGGCTCAAGCTTGTATAGTAAATAAAAAATAGCATTAAAACGACTGACGTTTGTAAAAGTATTTGTTGAGTGAGCAAAGAGGTATATGTGCCCACGTTCACCTGGGAATTTAGTGCCTGCAGCATGTGCAACTCCTGCCTCTAGTGCCGGCAAATATTGATCTGGATTGGCGCTGTCAACATTGGCTACCACATTAGCGTTTGCACCCAATTTAGGAATGATTATAGAAAAGTTGGGGTCTTTTGGCACGAGTACCTCTATATTGTTTACCTTGAGCGCTTCGGCCAAAAGACCCTTCGGGCCACTTTGTGGAGTCTGTGTAAATTCAGGCGTAGCTTTTACTTCGTCTGCAAGTACATATTTCTTTCCTGTTATCTTGTTGTATGCATACTTTATTTCTTCGAGTGCAGGCTTATAAAAAAACCCAACTTATCATATACAGCGAAAAAAAGCACAAGAAAGTTGCCTACGGTTCGTAGCGCAAGAATGCGATAAAATTCACTACGGGAAATATGCTGAGGGCGCTTGATCATACAAATTCATTATACAAAAAGGTTATCGTGTTCCTACAGAATACACGTCGGGCAATAGGCGAGAAGAGCTATTAAAGTTGGTAAGAATAAGAAGTTTACCATCTCGGGTAGTAGAAATATATTCAGGCTGAAATGGTCCCGAATATACAAGGCGCTTGTTTGAGCCGTCATAGTCTACTACCGCAATTCCTTCTGGTTCTCGCATTACCACATGTTGTGAGTCAACATACCAAAAATTGGCAGCTCTGCATCGTATGCGTCTGCTATTTTAAAGTTTTTTGTCTTCTTTTTTATCGTATATATATACAGAGCCTGGCTTGAGCGTACGCTCTTCGGGAGTTTGGTTGGTTGCTATAAGCGGCGGTTTAATAACTTGTTCAATGGTGGCGCTTTGTGTAGCTTCGTAAAGGATTTTTGTTTCATCAGGAGAAAAGCCAAGAATATTGAACGCAGTGCTAGCCTTAACCACTGGTTTTTTAAATGTTTCTATAAGTTTTGCACGAACCTCTATGTCTTCTGTGCTCCACGCATCGCGTATGGCTGCGACAGAGTTAGTAACGTCAAATGGGTTCAATGTAACCTCATCTGTTGGCAGCAGATATATTGCTTTCACAATGGTTTGTGGCTGTGGTTTTTTATTGCGTGCGGTTGGAGCTGGCTGCACAACTTCTACAAACGATACAAGCATTTGCTTTTCGTTTGGTGAAAATTCAACCTGTGCTTCGGTAAAGCTAAAATTAGAAGGGAATATTGATTTTAGCGCTAACAGTTTTTGGCTGTTTATGCGTGCTAACGGGCTATTGCTGTTATCTATAAGATAAATACCATCTTTTTCGGCATTGTTTGTTTCAGAAAATAGAATGGTTTTTTCGTGAGATTTTGTAGCTATAGCCTTAACAACACCAAAAGATGTAAGCGGAGATAGGCTGGGATTTATAGGAAAGAGCAGTGCATCTGCTTTTATGACAAGTTCACCCTTAATGGTAAGGCGCTTTTTCCATGAGAGGTAGCCGTCTTGGGCTATTTCTACATCGTACACACCAGGCTTAACGGTGATGCTAGAGTTTGTTGCGCCTTTTAGTTCGCCATTAACCAGTATCTTTGCGCCGTCAGGGGCAGATGAGGCAACCAAAATGCCTGTGGGTGAAAAGCCTTGTTGTCTAAAGTCGAGTCTATAACCCCTGGCAAATCCGACAACAACATATAGGGCGCCGGCAAATATTGCCAATAGAATGAGGCGCGTAATGATAAATCTCATGTGCTTATTATACTATTTTTTTGCTATTATATAGGGAAAGTTTCTATATAAAGTCCTCTAAAAAGTATAGCGCACTATGCTTTAAATATATCAAAATATGACATTTCAACGACAAGTTGCTATAGACCTAGGAACTGCAAACACATTAGTGTATATAGCGGGGAAGGGCATAGTGTTGAATGAGCCAACGGTTGTTGCATACTCTATTGAGAACAGGCAAATTTTGGCTGTGGGAGATGATGCCAGACAAATGTTGGGTCGAACACCAGGGTCAATAATTGCCTCACGCCCCCTTAAAGATGGGGTTATTGCAGATTATTCCATCACCGAGGCAATGATCTCGTACTTTCTTAAAAAAGCAATTAAAGATTTTACCTTTCGTGTTGATTTAATGATTTCTGTGCCGGGAGGCTCAACTCAGGTAGAAAAACGAGCCGTGGTTTCGGCATGCAAAAGTGCGGGTGCCACTGATGTGTACCTTATAGAAGAGCCGCTCGCGGCAGCCATTGGCGCCCGTATTCCTATTTCTCAGGCATCTGGTCACATGATTGTAAATATAGGAGGTGGCACAGCCGAAGTTGCGGTTATTTCTCTTGGTCAGCTGGTGGTGTATCGCAGTGTGCGCGGTGCAGGTACAAAGCTTGATGAGGCTATTATTCAGCATATGCGCAAAAAGTACAACCTCATTATTGGTGAGCGTACCGCTGAAGATATTAAAATTAAAATTGGTAATGCATATTTAGAATCAGCCTCAGAAGAAAAAACAATCGAGGTTAAGGGGCGCGACTTTCAAACTGGCTTGCCCAAAATTGTTAAGGTAAGCGAGCGAGCGGTTTCGGAGTCGCTGCAAAAGCCTCTTAAAGTTATATTAGATGGGGTTAAAGAAGTTCTTTCGCTCACGCCGCCCGAGCTGGCCTCGGATATTGTAGACAGGGGCATAGTGGTTTCTGGTGGCACGGGTTTGCTTCGTAATATTGACAAGTACTTTAGTCACAACATTGGTGTTGCTGCCTTTACTGCCGAAGAACCGCTCTTTTGCGTTATCCGTGGAGCTGGTATGGCTATTGAAAACCTCAATAGCTACAAAGAAGCTATCCGATGACCCTGTTGTGCTATACTTTGTTACGTTGGGGCACTGTGTTAGGCTAGAGTAGCATTGTTCTCGTAGTTCAATGGATAGAACCGGCCCCTCCTAAGGGTCAAATGCAGGTTCGATTCCTGCCGAGAACACAATGTAATAGATATAGTATTTTTTACTATTCTAACTAGAAAAGTGTGAACTTTAATATAGGAAAGAATATAGCAGAAAATTTAGTATTATAGTAATAATTACTATTGACGCTTAAATTTTTGCTAAATGCTGAATATAAACAATATTTCAGATTGTTAAAGCAGTATATAACAAATGTATATAATAGTTGAACAAAGTCTTAAATTTTACCCATAAAATTGCGGCACAATATGCCCTATATAAAAAATGAAAAACCCAGCATAATAATACACTTCTCTCAATACCCATCCCAAACGAGTCTTTACAAAACGTCCTAGAGAAAATTATTTTATTCACACAAAAGCCACGTGGAATTTTTCATATTGTTTCTTTGAATCCCGAAATTTTTTGTGCTAGCCCAAAAAAATTCTAGCTTTAAGAAGGTTATTACAGAGGCCCAAATGCGCATATTAGATGGTACCTATGCCTATCTTGCTGCCAAAGTTGAGGGTGTACCAGTTCAAGCACGCATACAGGGTGTTGATCTTATGGAAAAGCTCCTCGAAGTTGCTTCCTCGGGGCGCTTGAGAGCTCTCCTAATTGGTGGTGCACCGAAAATAGCAGAAAGGGTAGTAGAGTGCCAAAAGCGAGCGTATCCGAGGCTAGAAATTCAAGGTATGCAAGGAATTCAAGATGTGCGTAGCCCATCTGAAGCAGAGGAGAAGGAAATATTTAAGATAGTTGCTGCTACAAAGCCACATCTCGTCTTTGTAGCGTTTGGTTCTCCGTATCAAGAATTGTGGATTGATGCCCACAAAAAGCAATTTGAGGGTAGCGTTGTTATGGGTGTGGGGGGTGCCTTTGATTTTCTTTCGGGCAATGTGCCCCGCGCACCAAAAGCTTTGCGTGCACTGGGTTTAGAATGGCTTTTTCGGCTTATCGTACAGCCCTGGAGAATAAAAAGGCAATTATCCGTTTTTAGTTTCTTTGCCGCGGTTGTGAAAGAGCATATTGCGAAGTATTAAGCAGGCTTGCTACGCACAAAGAGTTTTTTAAGGAACGCAAAAATGCCGCCTTCATTACCAACTGGCCTAATAGGTTCTTGTCCACGAGCTGCAATACCAGCTTCATGTTGTGCCTGTAGTTCAGCTTGTCGTGCAGCACTCTGTTCACGCTCTCCCTGTGCCCTCATTTGAGCTGCACGGGCCGTAATGTCTTCTTCGGCAGCAGCAATGGCTTGAGCACGTTTTAGCTTCACGTGCTGCGTCCATACGAGCCATAATTTCGGCTTCTTTTGCTTCCATTTCTTGTGCCTTCAGGCTGAGCTTTTATAGCGGCGTATTCAACAGGATGTTCAGGGGCTTTTTCCATCTTAAAATCATATTCAGGTGGTACTGGCAATCCCATTGCGCGCACTTCCCATATGTTCTTTCCTTCTTGTAGTGCCATTCTGGCTTTGTGGAGAGCAGCTTTAGCTTCATCTGCTGCACGCGCCTCAGCAAGCTTATTGGCCTTTTCTGAAGCTCTATATTCGCGTACAACCTCAGCGTGAGTATCAAGGTTTTTGTTTCCTCTTGCGGCCAACTCATCTCTGCCTATTGGTTCACTGTCCATGCATTTATTAGACACCATAATCTACATATTTGTCAAGCACGAAGTTATCTGAGAGAATATCACCATGAAGCGTAGCTACGGACGTGAACGATCAATTCAGGGTCATGTGATTGCTGTGATAGGCTACTTTCATCATTTTGACTACGCCCCCTCAGAGGCCCATATTCATATGTTTATGCCTATAAAGGTATCAAAAACCCACCTGCAGCAAATATTAACCCAACTTGTGCGTCAAAAAAAGCTTATACGCACACACAGCGGCATGCCCCCCGACAGTATATATGCCATGGGGGGGCATAGTATATTATTCAAAAAAAGAGCTGTCAGAAAAGCCCAAACTGATAAAATGCTTTCTTCACTTTCAACATACTCCCATATGCTCTATCTTTCTCCATGGATAAAAATGGTGGGCATATCGGGATCGTGCTCAATGGACAATGCCAAAGGCAGTGATGATGTTGATTTTTTTATTATCACCGCTGCAAATCGCCTTTGGTTAGCGCGTTTATGGGCTATAACAGCGGCTAAGATACTTGGCGTGCACAGAAGGCGATCGCAAAAGAGAGTGACCGGCAAGGCCTGCCTTAACATGTTCTTTGATGAGTCTGACTTGCTAGTGCCACATGCAAAACAAAACCTGTATACAGGGCATGAGGTTGCCCAGATGAGACTTATTAACATGCGGAGGGGGGCTTATTACCAAAGATTGTTCTTGCAATCTAACAAGTGGATTAGGCATTACTTTCCGAATATTTCTATTCGCAGGAATGCAGAGGATATATCACCAAGCTATAAGGAGAAAAACTCCATATACAGCATTGTAGGGGGTCTTATGGAATGGTTTGCTAAAGAGCTCCAGTTGCATATTATGAGAGCTCATATTACTCATGAAATCATTACCAAACGCAGTTGTGGTTTTTCCCAAAAGACTATAAAAAAGAAGCTTGAAAAGTTAGTCTAGCAGCATCCAGTCTGTTTCTATTGTGCTATTACCTTCGGCGCATTCTATCTTTATATTTGTACATGCGGTGGGGAGCACCTCATAATGGCTTGTCCTGCTGGCATCGCTCTTAAGTGGGGTGCTCTTTTCTTCATCTTCACAAACCGTGCGTAATGCACAGTTTAATGGAGACTTTGTTTCACAAAAAATCAAATAGCCACTTTCGGTTTTTTCCACAATATTTTTATTTATACATAGGCTTGTTGCCTGTGTAACGTGCGACGTAGGAGTTTGAAAGCGGTTAACCATATATGCAACAGACATGGTAACTGCAAGTACAAGGCCATATACCAATACAGATTGCAATGCGGGTAGGGGTATATGCCATGATTTAAAGAATGAAATTTTTGCATTTTGCGCCTTTTTTAAAGTTCACCAGATCATCTGCAAAGGCAAATACTTCGCCGGTAGTAGGCGAGTGCAAGATAGTAACAAATTGAGGTATTGCGTCGTTTGTTATACGCACTAGTGGGCTGCCATCTCTAGGTGATAATTTTTCTTCTCCCGAAATTACATCGGACTGCTTCATCTCGGCCAACCTGCGGGCATCTGTAAGCGTGATGCGATTAATTTCGTTCATGTCAAACAGCGTTGCGCCGCAAAAGTTACAATGATCAACCTCGACACTATCGAGTAGTACTTTTACTAAAATGTGATGGCAGTTTGGACAATGCATATACATAGTTGTACCATACTCGCAGAATATTTTCTTATCACTTATAATGTTCTCACGTATGCGAAAGCCAAGTGGACAGTGGGATTTTGTACCTGCCGAAGATGTGCGAGAACTTGTGGCAGATTTAGTACATCGGCTTGAATTTGAACATATTCAACTACCAAATATTTTTTGTGTCAGAAGCCGTGGCAGTAGAACACGTGCATATGCGCGCATATGGGGTTTGTCACGCATTTTTCAGGTTACCGCAGGGTTTGCCCCTACGTATGTTATAGAAGTGTTGTCTCAGCATTTCGATAAACTTCCGTTCCACGAACAGCAGAAGGTTATTATTCATGAGTTGCTACACATTCCTAAAACATTTTCTGGTGCACTGTTGTCGCATAAGGGAAGATATCATGCGGTAGATCATAAAACAGTTGAGCAGTTATTTAAACGTCTGTGAGAACACTAATTAAACAATGTGGTGCACTGCTGATACTCACATTGCTGCTCTGTAGTGTGATGGTAGAGCAGATTGGTGCACAATCAGATGCATTTGGTGAGCGTATAGATGTGTATGATGTGCATGTTACGGTTAATAAAGACGGCACACTACATGTTATTGAGAATATACAGTACAACTTTGCTGCTTTAGAACGGCATGGAATTCGCCGATGGATTCCATTGCGCCTAAACGAGGGAGAAAAACAATACGAAATAGCATTGTCGAATGTTCATGTTGCTATGGATAATGGGGTAAAAGTGCCAGTAAAAATTGCTACCTCAGACGGTGTGGCAGAGCTAAAAATAGGCGACCCCAAAAGGGTAATTACCGGAAAACATACGTACGAAATTCGATACACAATAGGGGGTGGCATGAGGTACTCTGATGTGAGAGACGAATTGTATTGGAATGCTGTTGGTCAACAGTGGGAGGTACCAATTCTTAGTGCCGTCGTAAGTGTGACGTATCCATCATCTGTAGACGGCACAAAAATTAATACTAAGTGTTTTACGGGCGTGAGTGGATCTATAGAAGAACAATGTAAAATCTATAAAAATAACGGCAGAATAGATTTTGAGTCAAATCGAGTGCTCAACCCTCAGGAGGGTTTGACTATTGCTGTGGGGTTACCACCTGGTTCTGTAGACAAACTTTTACCCAAAGAATATATTCCCTTTAACAAAACACCTTTAGGTAAGCTTCTCATATCACTGGGGATTGTACTGGGAAGTGTGTTGGCTGTTTGTTGGTACATTGTGTACCCCATTTGGATTGTGGTTAGATGGTTTATTCACGGACGTGACCCCGATGTTGGAATTGATCCAACAGCGCACTTTAATGGACCTATGGTTAACGCAAAAATATCTTTCTCCTGCCGAAACAGGGGGGCTTATTGACGAAAAAGTAGACAGACGTGATATAGTTGCTGCACTTGTAGACCTTGCACGGAGGGGATTTCTTACTATTGAAGAGAGAGATAGAAAAGATTTTTATCTTATATCTACACGTACACGCGCGCAGTCAAAAGACACTCCGGCAGGTTTTGAGCAGCGGTTGCTAGATGCATTATTTGGCGGTGGCGATGAGGTGCGCGTGAAAGACGTTAAAAACATAACGTCAGAGCTTTTAGAAATAGAAAATATGATTTACACAGGGCTTGAGTCGCACAAGCTATTTGTAAAGAACCCTAAAAAAAGTGCGTGATTATTATGCAGTAGTAACTGCTATTGCAATGTTCACGTTTAACATACATCTTGTTCTTATATGTGCGCTTTTTGGAAACAATATGCCTCGCAAAACGCTAAAGGGCGCGCGCGCCGCGCAGCAGGCGCGCGCACTGCGTAACTTTTTAAAAAGCCAGGAGCGACAGATAAACTATCAAGGCAATATGCAAATGCTCTTTGAAAAATTACTGCCATACGCAGTAGCATTTGGAGTTGAAAAAAAGTTGGATACAGAGATTTGCAAATATGGGCATAGAGCTGGCTGCGCCAACTTGGTATGTTGGATCATCGTCTCACTTTGCCTCATCATTTACCGATTTCAATTCTGCCGTTCGTGCATCTTCTTATACAAGCACTTCTTCATCATATTCATCGTCAGGTTTTTCGGGCGGTTCCTCTGGCGGTGGTGGAGGCGGTGGAGGCGGTGGAAGCTGGTAGTGGATATGCAGAATACGCCCCCGAATGCCGCGAGGTTTTCGCGGTACTCGAGTTCAAAGCGGAATCGCTTCACCTTGCCTACCTCCATGTTCAGCGGTACGATAGCCTATAGTATATCACATGGCCATTGATTCGTCAAGTGCTTGGTGCTTCAGCGGAGGTGATGGGATTCGAACCCATGAGAGTCTTGCGACTCAACGGATTAGCAATCCGTCGCCTTTAGCCACTCAGCCACACCTCCTCTACGATTCGCATTTTCAACTCGGTCCGATGTCCATAGGACTGCCTAGACCACTATGCGATGCCTCCAAATCTAACTTCACATATTATAACAGGGCACGATCTTGAACAAGACACGGTCTTCTTTTTATTGTTGTTGACATTACTGCCTAAAAAAACTAGTATCAAATACATAAGATAGTTTGTATAGGCCATAATGAATAGTTTGTTCAAGAAAATTTCGGCCGACCTCACTTTATTGCCCCACAAGGGAGTTTTTGTAACCCTCTTTTTGCTCATATCACTTTTCACTACCGCTGAGCTTGCACGAAACCCTTTGTTTCGTTTAACACGAGCAGACGAAATCAAGCTACCAGAGGGATACACAATGCTCGAATATCTGCAAGCCCTTGGGCAATCTGATACCAATAATGATGGTGTCATTAATTTGTTTGACTATGCAGTGCTCATGGATAGCGATTATGGTAAGCAAGAAGCATTCTTAGCCACAGACATAAACTACGACCAACGTGCTGATGCTGTTGATGCTTCTTTTATGCTCAATCATTTTTATACAGACGTGAGTGAAGAGAGAGAAAAAGTATTTGCAAGTGAGCAATATGTGCAAGAAGTGAATAAAGAAATTGCCATGCGCAATGAGGATGCACTTCCACAGACAATCACAGACGAAGCACTCACCATAACTTCTGAAGAAGGAGGTTCAGAACCACAATATGGTCGCAACGTTATTCCACAGGTTTTGGGAACAGTATCTGCATATACAGGGGCGGCTACATATAACTTAGACTTTGTTGTACCAAAGGGCCCTGGTGGTCTTGCTCCTTCGCTTGGACTAAGCTATTCTTCAGCCAGCATAGATGATGCTCGCAACAATGGTAGCGATGGTGGTAGGCCATTTTATACCGATGCAGCAACATACATGCCCTATCAATTTGGCTACGGGTTTTCGCTAGGAGGTATTGGCTCAATAGTGCGTGATACGAGAGAAGAAAAAGAAGTATATAAGCTTAAAGAAAAACTGTACCATCGTTACATTCTAAATTTACCTGGGGGTGTTTCTGCAGAGCTTAAATACAACACAGAAACAGGAAGATGGGTATCTATTCCACAATCATTTTTAAAGATTGAACATCGTTCTCCCGGTAAGGCAACGCTTGGTGCACTTACATACCTAGATCCTTGGGATTGGAAAATAACTACAAAAGATGGCACAACATATTATTTTGGCGAAGAAAATATTGAAACAAAGCTAAACACAGACGCACGCATTATTGGTTCAGAGGATATTCGCGATAAAGACGGCAACCTTACAGGCACTAAAAATGGAAATTTATATATTGAGTTTGATAAAGCACATCTATGCAAAGGAAACAGCGAAACTAACCCCTGCAGCTCACGTGAAGAGAACGGAAAAGTCTTGATCGTTACAAAATGGCTGTTAAGAAAAGCAGAAACCTCTGACGGACGTACAATTAACTATACATACGATACACAGCAGAGGTTTCTTGAAAAGCCATGGAGAGATACACCAATTTCGTTTGTTACTGCCACCGCATACCCCAAAGAAATTTCATGGAATGATGCAAAACATAGAGTGCTCTTTATTCAGGAAGACCGCCCCGATAAGGCCAATAATGGCTTTATGAATAGTCGCATAAAAGAAGTCATTGTTGAAACAAAAACTCAACAAGATAATCAGTATCACCTTGTGCGCAAGTATGCACTAGGATATTACAGTCTTAATGATCAAAAACTCAACAAAGATGGCCTAGGCGTTAAAGTAGGTGATGAGAAGAACGGTGAAAGTATTAATAATGAATTTAAGGCATCATTTTTAACATCGGTTCAAGAATTTGGTACAGATGGAACTACCTCTTTGCCTCCAACAACATTCAGGTATGCACAATACAAGTTTGCACCTCAAAATTATCATGGTAATGAAATTTACTTAGCAAAAATAAACAACGGTTATGGTGGAGAAACACGATTTGCATACCAACCATTTGCATTGGGAGCATTTTCTCCTAGTGCTAAGCCAGCTGGCGGTAAAAATTTGCGCGTTCGAGTTATTCAAAAAGAGGTTGTCGACGCAGTAGGTAATAAAACGTCGCGCGAAACATATAGCTATGGTGACGCACGGTTATTTACAGAGGTATTTCGTAATGCACCGGTAGGTCAAGGTGGCTCTGCAACAGAGTTTCTTGGGCATGCGAGCGTAGAAATAAAACAATATGATTATGATGGTTCGCTGTTGGGTCACTCTGAAACCTTTTTTAATCAGGCAAACTGGGGAACAAACTGCTTTGAACCGCATCCAGCAAAGGGTCATCCGTACAGACAGGTTACCTATAGAGGAGATGCAAAAGACATTGTGCAAGAGAGTACGTCTGTTTTTAAGTATAGGTTAGATGGAAAAGATGGGCTTAATCCATCAGATGGCTGCAGTGCAGGAAGGCGTAATCAACCAATCTTTTTATATACGTATGACACCATAAATATTCAGCGAGAGCCTGTAAAAGACTTTGTACCACAGGTATTTAAAAATAAGGTTACTGGTATTGTAGGAAAGTCTGAACTGCGAACAATGCAGCGAGTACTTGCGCACGATGAATATGGCAATCAAACCCTGCACGTGAACTATGGCGAAGTCGATGAGAATAATACAGACGTAGATAAAACAGATAATCGTTATGGCTATAGTTATTACCTCACATCAGGAGAAAAATGGATAAAGGGATTGCCGTATCTTTCATACGCGTCGACTGTTGAAAACTGCGCTCCCGAGAATCTTTCATGTCAGTACGGACGTACAAAATCTTATTATGACAACTTTGATAAAAATTACTGGGAGTTGACGCAAGAACAAATGCAGCCACGTTTTGGCTTCTTGACTCAGAAAGAAACGTGGATTGATGATACACATGTGTCAGTTCAAGGATTTGAATATGATGACCTTTCAGGTAATAAAAACGATCAAGATCTTCGCAAAGGTGGCATAATCCAAACCTATGGTCCAAAACCAAATATAAAAACCATTCAAGATGCGCGAAAAGATGTCATGCTCATCGCTGAGAAGAAGTACGATCCATATTATCACACTCTAATTTTGGAAGAAAAAAAACGCTGCCGGATTTAAAAAGATCTATGAAAATTATAATGTCCTACTACAGCTTCCCTCAGTAATCAAAAGTCAGATTCAAAATACTCCAGAGGCATTTGGTGTTAGTCAAATGGAATTTGATGCGTTAGGTAGGATGACTGCTCAATACGCCCCTAATCCAGAGAAGCCAGGTAATACACTTGATATACCATCATCACGAACGTACTTTTTTGAACAGGGCAATAATGGTCTTGTTGTACGATCGGCTCAGCTTATCTCACAAACACAAGATGGTCAACATCATTACCAAGTAGCTGATACATTCTATGATGGCTTGGGACAAATACGACAAGCACAAATTTTGCAAACTAATGTAGATGGAAAGGATGTAAGAAAAGTTACCCAAAACGAATATCATGCCGATGGCACAACCTCGAAAAGTTATGAAATACAGACGACTACGCCTGTAACAGTAGATGCAGACAATTTAGCAGCAGTACCACCTCAATTTGTAAGCGATCTACCACGTGTGATAAACTCTGAAGTCCAATTTGATGCGTTGCGTCGTCCAGTGTCAGCTACAAAAATTGAAACTGAAAGTGGTCAAAAATTTACTTCATCAACAGAGTATGCAATTTTAGGTACAAAGAGCACAGACCCAAATGGCGTTGAGAAAATTGCTCTCGCCGACGTGTGGGGTCGCGGGCGCTACGCCTTTACACAGGATCGTACAAAACAGAAGGTTCTTATGACCGTTAACGAATATGGTAAGCCGCTTTTAGATAAAGCGACAAAAACAACAATTGTTGATGGTGGTGGTACAAAAACTGAGTCAGTATTTGATTATGATAAGTCTGGGCGTTTGACTTTTTCTCAGGATCCATCGCTCGGGCAATATCGCTTTGAATACGATATATATGGCAATAAAACCCTCGAAATTAGTCAGCCTCGTGAAGACGTGGGCTACGAATATGATCTTCTTGGGAGGCTAGTGCGAAAAACGTACTACAATCTGAGCAGTGGCGAGCTTTACAATAGAATGGTAAGCGACGAAGTAACGTATCAGTATGATGGTGGTCCATTTGCTTTAGGAAAGCTGACAAAAGTTAATCATTTAACAGGTTCAAAGGAATTTTCATATGATGGTGGCCAACGCCTCAGAAAAACACGCGTAGCTACCTTTTCGAACGTAAAGGATTTCACCACAGGTTATAACCAGATTTCACAGGAGATAGAATCTACCTATCCTGATGGATCGAAAGTACAAAAAGAATACGATCGTGAGGGTAGAGTCGCAAGGATGAAGGTAGATGGTAAGGACGTATTCACAGGAGCTTCTTATGACAAGTTTGGTAATCAGAGAGTTGCGCAGGTTGAGTTTCAAGGTGGGCTATATACAAACACAAATGTCTTCGATACATTAGGTAGGCTAAAAACACTGGGTGTTTCAACGAAGCAAGCAGTAATTGGAGCAGGGGTAATTGATGTTGACCTCATAAAACAGAACCTTGTATATAACAGCTACAGCGAAATCGAAACGCTTGATGAAACTGTATCGGGGAGATCAACACTCTTTAACTATGGCTATGACGGTTTTTCACAACTTACGTCTGTACAATCACCACTTTATAATACGAGTTACGAGTACGATTTGTTTGGTCGTATGCTCAAAAAAAAATGAAAAAGATAGTGTGGCTATGAAGTATTCATCTGCCTATCCATTCTTTGCCCCGAAAACAGTAGAAGTCACCGGAGAAGAACCTACAGAAGTTATTCCAAGCACAACAGTTAGTCCAGTACCAACAAAACTGCAGCCACTAACAACTCCAACTACTGCTCCAATAAGCGTTACTCCCACCGGAGTTGTTGAGGGAGTTACCACACGTTCGTTTGATATAAGCTATACAAATGAGGGCGGCATGAAGAATGACGAAAGCAATTGCTATCGCTATAACCGTGAGGGAGAGTTAATCTTTTTGGGGCTTAAGAAAAACAAAAAAGGGGCATGTGCTGACGATAACTTTAAGAAAGTGTATAGATTCTACTACGATGAAGGGGGAGCAATGAACCTTCAAGAAGAGTACGAGTCGGCGAATGCAGAAATACCAATGAAGCAAATTTATCTTTTCGGCCAATATGAAGAAGAAGTCACTAATTAAACATGTCGCAATTCTCACTGCGTCAGTCTTCTCACTGACGTATTTTTTTCTTATTCCGCTAGCACGCATTAATGTCTCTAGAGCACAACAACCAGATGTTCCCGAGCCAACTCGCACGCAACAAGCCGGAAAAAGAGTAAGTAAACTTTATATTCCCACAGGAGCAAGTTCGACCTACATGAAAACTAGTGATGCAGATGAAAACTTACTTATTCAAGATCACATAACCTCTACTAGAGTTGTTGCCTCAAATAATGCAAACGACTCGCAGGAATATTATCCATATGGCATGACTAGTGGTGAGCCAAACACAGTAACAGACAAACAATTTACCAGTCATAGAAGCCTAGAAGATACGGACGTGTACCATGCAGGCGCACGGTTTTACAATCCACAGCTCGGCATTTTTGTTTCGGCAGATAAAGTGCAAGGGCCGAATAGATATATGTATGCAGCCGCAAACCCTACAGTATATACAGATCCTTCAGGAAAGATTGTACCTATTGTAGTGGCAGCTATTATTATAGGTGGAGCGGCATTTGGCGCCGGCTTTGGAGCTGGCTATGAAAAGGGGAGTCAAGTTGCACAATACGGCTCTGTACAAGAGCCGGCAAGGGTTTTGGGTGCTGGATTAGCAGGTGGAGTAGCAGGTGCAAGTGTCGGTTACTTGGGTGCAGTTGCAGCACCTGCAGCAATTGGCGCGGTAAGTACAGGTGTTGGTGCAACGAGTGCTGTTGGATTAGTTGGTGGAGCACAGATAGCAACAGGTACATGTATGACCAACCCGAACTGTATGAATGCTGTTGAAGCAGGCGCACAGATAGCAACAGGGGCAGATTTGCCGCCAACTTTTAATGCAGGCGGAATATATAGGCAGCTTGATACAAGATTTGCTCCAGGACACCTTATTCCTGATGAATCAAATCAATTCAACGATATGATGTTCCTTTATAAGGGATTAAGAGCAGGATATGATGGAGGTGATGTGGTCCCAGGTGGACTATATACAGGCCCTGATAATGGATACGGGATGGGAACTTTGGTACAAAGATCAGATCCAAGCGAATTTATTCCCGGAGCTTCATACTTAGTAACAGAACCTTATAGACATGCATTCTTAGGACACTCAGCTGATTCACATTTTTCCTCTTGGACACCAGACTACAATTTGGCTCGTAATACATATGCTGGTCAAGAAGGTACAGTTATTGGTGCATGGTTTAAACGTGGTGAAGTTACAGATGTTGGGCTTGATTTAAGATTGTTTGGTGATAGTGCAGAAAAATATTTTATGCTAGCTGCTCGAAGCGCTGGTTTTGGTAATGTTGATCGTGAAACAAGTCCATGGCTTTGGTCTAATTTTGACAGACTAAAAGAAACTCCAAATGAAATGTTGTATCGGGGTATTGTACCTGCAAATCGGGTTCATGTTATCCAACCATCTAATAATTAATTATATGAAGAAGAGGCTTTTGAGTGTTATTTTCTTCATTTTGGTCTTTCCGAAATCCTCTTTTGCTTCAGTAAATTCTCGTGTTTACATTCCTACTTCGAGTCAGACAATGATAATAAAGGAGGGTGATAAGAGTTCAATAGCTGTGAACGATTACTTGGGTTCTGTACGAGAAAAGAGCTTTTATCCATACGGTGAAGATGTTGAGAATACACAAACTTCAACCGACCGTCAATTTACCGGCCATCGTAGTCTTGGTGATGCTGGTGTTTACCACGCGGGTGCAAGATTTTATAACCCACAGCTAGGGCAGTTTTTACACGCTGATCGTGTAGAAAGCCCCCATCGCTATATCTATGCAGTTAATAACCCCGTAACTTATACCGACCCAACAGGCACATGCGTTACACAATGTGAGCTACCAAAAGAACCACAATATATTGACCTAAGCGACTACTACACCATGTACACGCTAAAGCCCGAGTTCAGAGGCATGGATATATATGAAATGCCCCCAGACCAGGGTATCCCCGATAGAATTTATTACCCAATAGTCGGTGGCACAGCAGCAGGAGTGGTTGTAGCTGGGGGCATTTATGCAGCACCTGTTATAGCTGGCTCGGGAGTTGCATCATCCATTTCTGGTGCAGCTGGGAGTGCGCTCCAGTATTCGGCAGTTCAGGGAGCAGTAGGAAGCGTCGGTATTGAAGCGGTTGCACAAGGTTTACAAGGCGATTTTGATGCGGAAAAGCTTGTTACCCAAGGTGTTGTAGGCGCAGTAGGTGGAAAGTGGATAAGTAGTGCGCGTGGGTTTATGAACCCACAATACGCGCGCTTTCTAGAAAAAAGTCCCTCGTTTGTGCGTGCGATGGCTGGTTCAAAAGCAGGTCACCTTACGTACGAACTTGCGGCCGAGTCGGTGATTGTTTCTCCACTTATTGCATATGGCACTGTTCATGACATGCAAAAAATGGATGGGGTAACGCTCGGTTCTGCGCTTACTACAAACTATCTGGCGACAAAGGCTGGTCTCAAGGTTTCATTGTTAGGTCGCTATGGTGGAGGAAAGCTTGGAGGTTCATTTGTGAAAAAAGGACTTAACAGGTCGGTTCCTCAACTGCAGGGTGTGCTTACGAATGCAGGTACGCATTTTGGGGCAACAAATCATTTTAGAACAAATCCAGTTGTACAAAAACCTATTCACGATTTAGAGAGCGCTATTATGAGAGGATTTATGGGTAACGAAGCTTATGCGCATTAAATTTTTCACCATACTAATATGCGGCTATGTATTTCTCCAACTTGGAGGCATATGTAACATGGCCCATGCGACAGAAACTACCTCGCGATTATATATCCCGACTTCAAACCAAACAATGATATTGAAAGAAGATGATAAAGAAACGCTGATCACAAAAGACTATTTGGGTTCAACAAGAGAGGGAGCATACTACCCATATGGCACAGACGTGGAAGATGTAGAAAACCTCTACGATAGACAGTTTACAGGACACAGAAAGCTTGAAGATACAGGCATCTATCATGCAGCAGCACGTTTCTATAGCCCACAGTTGGGTGCGTTTATCCAGGCAGATAAGGT
This sequence comes from Microgenomates bacterium OLB23, assembly GCA_001567245.1. GTDB lineage: Bacteria > Patescibacteriota > Microgenomatia > UBA1406 > HO2-37-13b > OLB23. Next base: position 45,128 of record LMZU01000016.1, on the reverse strand, counting down.
AGAGGGGCCGAATAGGTACGGATATGTGCAAGGGAATCCAATAAAGAATGTTGACCGCACTGGCACATCATGCACAACATCACCATTAAATTTTCCAGACATAGGATGTAATGATTATCGAATTCCAGAACCAATTACAGAAGATCTTGCTCCTGAATATTGGAACAGACTTCGTGATGCAACAATGATGGTAAGAGTGTGGGAAGAAACAGGTTTTGCAGAATCAGGCGAGGCACAGCATGAATACAAAGGTTATGGTTCTGGTGTTAGCATTGGCCCAGGAAAAGTATTAACAAATCGCCATGTGGCTGCTCCAGTTGGTACCTATTCTCATGAACTTGGACACCCATATGCAAAGATTGGAAAAAATGGCATCAGTTTTTTTAGTGCAGAACCGGAATGGGTAAGTAAAAAAAATGACATCGCTATGATGGGCTATAGTGTTGAAGAACTTGGTGGAGGATTTGGAATTGTGCCCATTGCAAATAACCAACCTGATATTGGAGACCCTATTTTTGGTCTTGGATATGCAGGCTATACACTTAATAGAAAAGGGAGCTACGAAATTAAACCCATAAGGGGTAGAGTCATTGGATACGATAGTGTGGGTAATATGCTGTATGCATTTGGAAGTGTCATCGATAACGGGAGAGAGGATATTCCATTCTCATTTGCAGGAAGAAGTGGCTCTGGCTTAGTAAATGCAGAGGGAGAACTTGTGGGTATTCATTATTCTTCCTCGGGTACATTCAAAACTCAAATAAGCTATCCAGGTGATGTTGCAAATGTAATGCTTGGTATTAGAGGGACAGCTGTCCAATATGGGTATAATCCTTCATATATTGAGGGTATTGGATATGCGGTACCTATTGATAAATATACTCAACGTAAGTAGAATCTGCCTCTTCTATCTAAACTTCAAAGCATCTACAATCGTTTTCGCGATGAACTTGTGCCCCTCTACTGAAGGGTGAATATTATCACTAGGATTCACAAGTTCGCGTTTGCCTTCTTTTACACCATCTTGAAGTGATGGTGAGTATGCATCAATAAGCGGCACTTGCAACGTTCGTGCAAGACCCAGTACATTTTCTAGCTGTTCAATAATTTTTTCTGTATGGCTCCACGCAGTTGACGGCTCCCAATTTACCCCGTTTGGCCCAAAGCCAAAACCACGTCGCATTGGTGCAATTTCTGCAAGCATATACACGTGTGGCGTAAGGCGCTGTGCCCGCTGTACAAGCTCAGTATAGCCAAGCCAGTGTGCATTGCGATCGTGCGGCACTAGCACATTGTAGGCAAATGAGCCGACGATAATAATGTCTGGTCTGAGTTCGGTAATTGCCGGAAAGTCGCGATCTTGGTAGCGCAATGGTTTATTCCAACGTTCAAGACCATTATGAATATTTTGTGAACCTACGCCGTAGTTATATAGGCGAAATGTTGTTTCTGGGTAACGCTCTAAGAGAGCATGTTCAAGATACTCTAGTCGTTCACCCATGGTATCGACCATGGAGTCGCCATAGATGGCGATTGCATACTCCTTACGTGGAGGTTGTGGGTACATAGTGGGTTCTGGCATAGTTTCGGATTCTTCTAGAGGTTCTTCTACAGGGGTTTCTGCGGTGTCTTCTCCTAAAACAGCCTCTGATGTTTGTGCTGTTTGTTGTTCGTAAGCAAGGGGAGAGGTAATGTGAGAGGGTATTGAGGCTTCTTTTACATAGGTATTGAGTGCAAAGCCGCCATAGCTGAGCGCAAGGAGTACAAGGAATCCTGCTTGCAGTGCAAGTACGCCAATGTGTTTTTTCAGTGATTCCAGCGTGGGCTCGGGCATATTAAACATGTACTCAGTATAGCAAAAATACTGGGTTTAAACTCATGCTGTGCTATAATGAACACCAACTTTTGAGAGGTGCCAGCCTCTCTACAAGAAAGGACGATTGAGGTGCTTAAGATCTGTCCTTGGTGCGGGGAAGACATGTGTTGGGGTGTCGGTCCTGACAACAAGTATCATCGTCTGTGTCGCTACTGCGGCTTCAAGTCTGGCAGCTACACCCAGGCGGAGGCAGAAGCACTCAGCAACGCGGCAGCAGCCCGTGATCATGAGTTGGGGTGCGGCCCTCCGCCAGCCTTTTTTATGTTAAATAAAAGTTAAATCTTATTTAGTCCGAGGGGGTGCGCTAAATCACCCCCCGAGGTTGTGCCGGAGAGAGGACTCGAACCTCCATGTCTTGCGACACACGCTTCTGAAGCGTGCGCGTCTACCATTTCGCCACCCCGGCATACGGTGAGCTGAAAGTACAGTATACTATATTCTATGAAACTGCTTGTTGGGCTGGGCAACCCCGGAGAAAAATACGTACACACTCGTCACAATGTAGGTTTTATGTTTTTAGAGTGGCTGGCGAAAGGTGAGGTAGAGTGGAAGCATAATGAAAAATTGTTTGGCAAAGTGGGCGAGATAATGCAGCAACACGAAAAACTCTTACTGCTAAAACCACAGACGTTTATGAATGATAGCGGCAAGGCAGTAAGTGCAGTAGCCAATTTTTACAATATCCCTCACAGCCATATTGTTGTGGTACATGATGACCTGGACATAGTGTTTGGTAGCTATAAAATTCAGACAGGAAGAGGCCCAAAAGTGCACAATGGCCTGCTGTCTATTGAGCAACACATAAAAGATATAGGCTTTATGCGCGTGCGCATTGGTGTTGATGGGCGAGATCAACAAAACAGGGTAAGCGGTGAATCATATGTGCTTCAGAATTTTACCAAGGAAGAATTGGAGGTATTATACGAGCGTATTTTTGTTGATATTGCAGAAGAAATAAAAAACCAGCTTAAGTAATTGCTGTAACAAAGGCAAAGCACACATGAGCATTATTGGTGGACACGTATCTATTGCAGGCGGTCTTCACAAATCTGTAGAGCGCGCGGTGGCAGAGGATTTTAATGCCCTGCAAATTTTTGTTTCATCACCGCGCACATTCAAACCAAATAACTACACCGAAGAGGACATACAAAAATTCTTGACTGCCTATACCAACGCACAAATGAAGGCACTCTTCTTTCATGCCATATATTTGGTCAATTTGGGTAGTGAAAATGAAAATTTGGATGTACTCTCGGTAAATTCGCTCAAAAACTATCTTCAAGTAGGAGCAATATTAGGTAGTAGTGGAACGATCGTGCATATTGGCAGCGGAAGCATAGAAAAAATATGTGATAGTCTTAGTCATATACTTTCAGATACTCCTACGTCACAGAAAATTCTTGTAGAAAACATGGCATCAGAAAAACGAATTGTCTTTAAAATTGAGCAATGCGTAGAAATTCTTGAAAAAGTTCAGTCTGACCGCATACAGTTTTGTATTGATACCCAACATCTTTTTGCTTCTGGCGTTGATATTTGCAATAGTGAAGTGGCAACAAGCTGGCTAGATGATGTAGAGCGACTCATTGGTATAGATAAAATAGCTTGTATTCATGTGAACGATTCAAAAACACCATGTGGATCGCAGCACGATCGTCATGAAAACATTGGAGAAGGCGAAATTGGCCTTGAAGGAATAAAAACATTTCTTTCTGACCAGCGTCTTGCCCATATCCCTTTAATTCTTGAGGTTCCTGGGTTTGCAGGTAATGGCCCCGATAAGAAAAATAAGCTTATTTTAGAGTCGATGTTAAGTACGACTGGATTAGTCTGACTGTAGTGTCATAGGGAAGACTGGGCGAAGAATTAACCTCAACAAGGTAGGCTTTTTTACTTTCTGAACTTACTATTATATCTACGCCACAAATCTCTCGTTTCAGTGTTTTTGCAGCTTTCTCTGCAAGCCTACATAGCTTTGGAATATCTGTAAGATTAACCACAGTTTTTGAAGCACCTTGTGAAGCATTATTTACATGAGATGAAGATTTCGGATCTCTCGTCCTTGTGTATGCTTGCATGGCTTTACCACCAACAATAATAATGCGATAGTCAAAAGAATTTGGGATGAACTCCTGAACAATGAATAGGGCATTCTTCTTATATCCTTTGAGACTTTTTGTAAGTTCAGCCTTACACTTTATAAGATAGTTGTCATAACCTTGCCTCCCATCAGAAGCCTTTAGGATATATGGATACTGAAATCTATTCTCAAGCATAGCGGCATTAATAATAAGCCACTCTGGGTAAGCAATGATAGTATGGGGAAGTCGTATATGGTTAAAGAGCTTGCAGTAATCGTATGATTTACTGTCTGATCCAGATGTGCCCACATCTGAGTTTGTGAAAGGAACTTTCTTGTTTTTAAGTAAGACAGCTAGCGCACTCGACATGGCAGCATAGTTTGCCCATGCACGAAAGTACACGCCACTCATATCAAAAGGCCTGTCGTCAACGAATATTTCAGATGATTTGTTTTCTGCATCAAGAGCTATTGCAAGATGTGTATATGTGGTCGCATGCGATTGTAACCCTATCTCTTCACGATTTCTTGAGAGCAAATACATAACTTTTGGCTTAACAGGTGGTTCGGAAGAAAGTAGGAGTACTCTTTTCATACCCTTGCTAAGTAACTCTTAACTGCCTTAAGTTGCGGGCTTAAAGTTGAGTTGTGGTCCTGAGTTTGCTTCTAATACATAGGGCTCACCTGTTTTTGTGCTGATAATAATGTCAACGCCACAAACTTCACGATAAAGTGCTTTACTAATTTTCTCAGCAATCTTACATAGGCTTTTAAGCTTGTTCGCATCTACAATTTCACGTAACCCACCTTGTGAAATGTTATTTAAATGTGATATCTCATTGGTGCGAATACGTTTATAAACCAAAGCAGTTTTGTACCCTGTTACAAGAAAGCGGTAATCAAAGTTATTTGGAATATATTCTTGCACAATAAACAATTTGTCGTTAGGGTAGTTACTCAGCACCTTCTTAAGTTCTGTAAAGTTTTTTACTAAAAAGTTATCTCGACCCTGTTTGCCTTCGGCCGCTTTGACAATGAGCGGATACAGCGTAAAGGTATCGTGAATTGTTTTCTTCATGGTGACTAGCTTCACTTTGCAGGCAATAATTGAACGTGGAATTGGTACATTGTGTTCAGCTGCGCAGATATATTCATATGTTTTAGAATCAACCTGACTTTTAAGAATTTCTGTATCAATAATTTTTACACCTTTCATTTTGAGATAGCGAGCCATAGGGAAGGCAATAAGAGCATATTTTCTCCAGGTTCTAAAGTATACAAGGTCAAAGGTAGATATTTCTTTTGTGCCAACCAAGATTTTTATAGGGTTTTTGCTTTTTTGATCAATAATAATAGCAACATCGTTATATGAAAATAACCCTCGGGGAAAGGATGCTCTAGTTTTTTCGTTAACTACCGAAGCAAATATAGCTATATTTTTACTCATGCTGTTGCAGGTTTTTTACTTGGATCTACTAAAAATTCTTTAAGATCTTTTTTTGCCTATAATCATAGGGTATACCAAGTTACTGCGGTCTGTAACTGTTGCGTGTGCAAGAAATTTCTTTTTCTTGCATTTTTGCACGAAGCCCAAGAATAATACGGTAACTTCTTCCGTTACTATTGACGATAACTTCAGTGTTGATAATATCTTGGTTGTTTTCTGTGAGCTGAGTATGATATTTTTCTGCAATGGCAATGCCTTCTTCGCGTGTAAGAATTTGTTTAGGTATATTGAGTTTTTCAAATTGAGCAACGGCTTCGCCATAGCCAAGATCAATTGCAATTTGTCGGTCAATAGAGGAGTAGGTTGCACCAGTATCAACTTTTGCCATAATAGTTATGCTGCGCTTTTCTGTTTTATGATACAGTTTAACTGGCTGAATAAGACCAATTATCTTTTTACCTGCGATTGCCTCAATTTCTTCTTCAACTTCACCGCCAAACAAGTCTTTACCAAGGCGAATACCATGCGAAACAGTTTTAATGCGAACTCTCTTTATTTGTTCGAGCCTCCATTTAAGGCCATCTTGATTGGCCAGTTGTATGCGTAATCCAGGTCGGGCATTGATTTCTACAATTAACGGGCCGCGTTCACGATCTATAAGAAAGTCAACTCCACAAAAACCAAGGTTGGTAGCTTTAGCGGCTTTGACCGCATATGTTAGGATTTTATCCCAATAGGGCACTTTAAAACCCGAATAGCGCGTACGCGTACCATCAACAAATTCAAGATCAACAATGCGCCCCTCGCTAGTTTGTTTTATAGTGTGGGTGGTAATGCCGGTGGCTAAGTCTATTCCACTGCCTGCGGCACCTTGCGAAAAGTTTGCGCGCCCCGCCGAATCTTTGGTGGGCCAGCGCACCATTGCCATAACAGGCACTTTTTTAAACACAATGACGCGAATGTCTGGCACACCTTTGTAGCTAAAGGGGCGCAGTTTGTGGTGTGGTTTTACTCTTTCTTCTATAAGCACCTTATCTGGACTATAGTTTAGAGAGAATGCACCCTCTAAAATGTTGGCCATAAGATTTTTTAATGCCTCTGGAGAAATTTTATGACCTTGCGCATTAATAAAATTACCTTGTTTGTCGCGGTTGTATATAATCTCAATGCCTTGCCCCGCGACACCACTACCTGGCTTTACAACAAATGTTTTTGGCAGTGTATTAACGTCAAGACTTGCTAATTGATCAACATTTTTAATAACATGCAGCACTAATGTGGTTGGCACTTCAACCTCTTTGAGTATTTTTTGTGAGAATTTTGTTATCTGCAGCTTTTCGAGCAGAGGGAAGATTGTACTTTTTGACGTACGATATATTGCGTTCATTCAAACCCAAAAACACGCGACTTATTCGCCAAAATCTTCAGAATCATGTACGTCTTGTTTAAGAATGTTTCTAAAGCGAATAAACTCTAGTAATTTAAGACCGCGCCACTTTCCAGCAATAAAGCTGAGCACAATCATAAGCAGTGAGATTTCGGGGTAATCAAATACGGCATTTTGCATAATTTCTTGACTCATGATAAAGAAAATACCAATTGCAAGCACAATAGTATGGGTCATTAAGTACACAGCCTTTTTTATGCCATGGCGCACAGAGCTTTTTACCAACGACTCTAGCGCGACAATAAAAAGAAGTATGGTAATAGGGTTGATCATGTTCAAATCAACCTGATTAACCAATGTCGCCCCATATAGGAGTGTGAAAACACCCATAACTGCAAAAGAAGACACAATACTAACTTTTGCAAGGTAATGAAGGCGAGAGGCATATAGTATCTGATGAATCCATAGTCCAATTGAAGAAATGGCAAACATAATAAGACCTCCATATATAATGGTGGCTGCATAATCTATGTTGCCTTTAGGCGTGTAGCCCAAATCGAGCAGGGCATAGGCAAGCAATACAGTGGTATATATGTTAATGGTGCGGATACCAATAACATAGCGCGCGAATGTAATGAGCGCGGTAACCATAGGCAAAAAAAGGAGCACAATCAATGCATACTCCGATACGCCGCTCTGCAATAAATACTGTATAAATGGTGCAAACATGCTCACATTATATCATTATTATGGGCCATTGCAATACTGTATACTAATGTCAGCATGGACTCAATAAAAGATGTGCTCAAGACCTTTAATCCTACTAAAGACCGCTATATTTCGCGTGAATATCAGTCGTTTGGCGTTCATCTTGCCGAAAAACTAGAGGACGAACGCCATAAAGCACTATACATACGCCTGGCAAAGCAATTGCCAAGGCCCGTATTGCACAAGGCATTGCAATTTGTTGTAGATTCTGGCGCGCGCCGCAAAGGCGCGCTCTTTATGTGGAAGCTTAAAGAGTTGGGTGCATGGCCGGCAGAATTAACAAAAAAGGGAGCATCTACAAAAACAACCAAATCATCTTCTAAAAAACGTAGTTTGAAGACTACGGTTCCCGACGCAATTCAGGGTTCAATTCTGGAGCAAGATTAAGTCTACACCCTTGACCTTTTCCAAAGTTGGCCTGCGTGAATACGAGGTCAAAACCATTAATAATGCCATCACCATTTATGTCCGATGCATTTTGTTCAGTTGGGTTAATTTCTTCGGCATATTTAGTTGCAACAACAGAAAAATCATTTGCGTTACAGCACGCATCGTTGTTTACATCACATGCATCAATCTCTGTAACTCCTTGTCCTGTTATGCCCCCATCTGAAGCTGAAATACGATAAAGCACGTTTTGTCGCAGTGGTGTTGCTACCTCATTGGGGCAGTTTACTGGAGTTGAACTGCCAGCAAATGTTACACGACACTTAACCACATAATCATTTACGCCTCGAGGTAGCACAAGATCTGTTTCTACAGTACCCCTTTGTCGTGGTTGAATAGACGTATTTACCAACTCAGATACACAATCAGACTTGGAGGCGCCGTAGCAGGTGAGTGTGGTAATGCTGGTAACCGCGCGTGACGAGCCATTATAAAACGAAAATGCTTGTGTAGTAACCAGCATCTGCATCGGGAACAGGCGTGCCTGTGCCGGGGTTAGGGGTAGTTGCACGCACCGGTGTTGGTGTTGGTGTAGAAGTTGCTGTTGGTGATGGGGTTAAGGTGTGAACAGGTGTTGCAGTTGGTGCTGCAGTAACACACGAAACAGCTCCAGAGCTACGCACATTTGCCTCGTTTTCTGTAGTTGGGTATTTTGATTTATCAAATGTACATACGGCAACCTGCCCCGCAGGAAGGGTAAGTGTTTGTTCTGCATCAAAAATATTTTGCACGAGGTTTGTGGTTTCTACTGGAGCGTTAGTTTCACAATATCCTTCGTTATCGTCAAAGGTTCCGTTACATCTGCCTAGAAGCCAGTATATTTTTTGCTCGGTAGATTCTCTATTGTGAAAGGCTACCTTAATGGTATTGCCTTCTGCATATGAGCTACATTGTCCTCGCTCACCTTGAGCAGCAGTTCCATTTTTATTATTAGTATCAATGGCATGTGTGCAGGGCTCTATGATCTCGCGAAATTCATTAACCTCTCTGCCTAGTCTCAGTTCATATGCTGTTGCATTGTGAGTGGGGAGTACAAGCTTAAAAGAGGTATTAAGTGGAGCGCCGCCGGCATCTACGCCGCATACATACGCGCCAAAATCTACTTCTGAAGGGCCGCATTCGGTGTTATTGACAACCTCAACCTGTATGCCGGTGTTATCAATTTTGCCATCGGTGCGTTTGTAGTCATAAATTATTACCAGTGCCTTTGGGCCGCCCTGGGTATCGGCAATGTTTAATGTAACTGTTTTGTTAATGCTTGTTCCTGTACTCTTACGTGTAATGTCGGTACTTGACGATTTGTTACTGCCCTCGCCACAACTTTCCCAGTCAACATCGCCACTTTCGTCAAAATCACACATTCTGGCTGTGGCCTGAAACTCATTAAAATTGCTATTCCATGTTCCTTCTAGCTGAAGGTTTACATTTACATCACCATTAGGAGCTGGGGTAGGCGATTGATTTGGATTGTCAGTAGGCGCTGGGTCATCGGGACAAAAGTAATCACGAGCAATTGTGGCTATATCTGATTCTATTTGCCAGGGTGGGCCAGCTGTATCAACACGCACATCTACATCACCGGCAGGTAGGCAGTCTTCGTTTTCATGTAGCCTGTTTGCAGGCGGCATGTTAATGGGCGCATTAAAAATGAGCATGGGTGAGCCATCTCGGCAGCGAGCCTGTGATGGGTTGGTGACAGTTCTTTGTACGCTTGCACCTATGGCAATTTCTGGGTTAATGAGCCCGTCGTGGTATACGCTTACCTTCCATTTGCCATTAGTGGGGGGGGTTGTTTGTAAAACAAAGCCCGCCGGTGAGCATGTAGTCCCAGCGATTATGGGGAGCAAGGCTGGTAAACTCAACCGATACGTCTTGATTTTGTACTACAGTGAGGGCATCGGGTACATTGGCTTGCGTTCTGCGTTCGTTTAGGTTGGGGTTAGTTACAAACCGTGAGCCTACTAAAAGACCAATAGACATAATGGCTAAAACCGCAAGTGCAAGTGTCTTCATGGTTTAATCAAAAATATGTATGGTAGCCGGCTCGGCATTTTTTAATATGTTTGTGCCATCTTGTGCTGCAATAGTGTTTTTAAGGTCAAAGAGTAAAAGGGTTTCTTGGGTTTTTTTGAGTGCTTTTGCGGTAAAGGTAAATGCAATACCTTCTTGCTTAAAGGTGGTTTTGCCGGGGTCGTATGCGGCAGAAAATACTATAGTATTCGTTTTAATTTCATTAAGAATAACCCTGTCAAACATGTCACCATTTTGTACATTGCGTATTGCTACGTATTCGGGATCATATGTTATGTGCGTATCTAGTGCATAGGCAGGGTCTCCGCTCATTGTGACGTAGAATGTAACCTCTTCGCCTGGCTTCATAAGCTTACTTTGTGGCAAAAGCGAAAGTCTCACGCTTTCTTTTGTGGTGTCTGTGGTTTCGTTGCTCACAACGTTTTTGTCGCATGACGTTGTGCTTAAACTTAGGTGAAAAGATAATGCCAATGAGTATGCTTAAAATAAATAAAATAATGAGCTGTATGGTAAGTAAGAATTTAACCTGTGGGCTGAGGGTAAGAAATTCTTTTACATCTTTACGCACAACAGTGGCAATGGTGTCCATGTATTCATTATAGAGAGGTGTTGAATTGTTTGTCAATTAGAGCTCGGTACCAAATGAGTTCATGAAAATGGAGAGGTCAAGTGCATTTACTGCGCCATCATCATTTACATCTGTAGTAGTTGCGCCTTCGGCGCCATATTCATCGTATATGTATTGAAGATCGATGGTGTTAATAACCCCGTCGCCGTTCATGTCAAGCTCAGCGCTCAAAAATCCGCCACCGCCAGAGCCACCCGAGCCTGTGCTACATTCTTTGCCAAGTGCAGATTGCGTCATGGTAGTGCCTTCGACAGTAATATTGTATTCATAACATACATTCCTCGATACGTCTATTACTGCGTTATTACAGGGCTTTCCAGTGTTACCCGCAATTCTCATTGAACATTGAACTGTATAGTTATTCTTCTCTATATTTGTGTATTCGACCGTGTGCTCATACGTTCTACCGAAGTGGAATACAGATTTAGAAAATTCCTTGCCGGTACGTAGTATAGGAATTGGCCCAGCGAGTTTTGGGGTGAGGGTAAAGTCTATGGCTCCTGGTACGGTAATATTGTATTTAATAGTAACTGTGTACTTGGGAGCATTGGGCTTTGGGGTTTCAACAGGTTTTTTCTCGCAACACAATTTTGTATCTGAAGAAGTTGTTTCAAAAAGGTAGTTACCAGTACCATTGTCCAGTTTACATTTTTGCGATAGTGTGGCGTCTCCAGGTTTTCCTGGCAATCTGATTGGATTATTACCTTTATTGACACCAAAATAGTTACCTGTACAGCTCTGAAGGAGTTCGTTTTTGCAACAAAGTTGATCAGCGGGGAAGCCTCTTGCAATGTATGCTGTCTGATTAAGTGGACATACCCGACCCTCGTTCTTGTGTTGAGTAAATCCAGCGGGGCATTGTAATACTATTGCAGTGGGGGTTGGTAGTGCGCTTGTGACGCTACACCAACCAGTTCCTGTTCGTGATTGCGCTGCTCTACATTTAGGATTACCCATATCTGAGCACTGCTTTTGCGCAGCTGATTTGCTAGTAAAGGCAGGAGACCTTCCATTCTGTCCAAATTCTCCTTTGTTATTGTCGCAAGTACCAAAGTTGTTCGTTACCTTACAACACCATCCGGTTTGTAATGTGCGACCCCGGGCAGGTTCTACACTTGAGAAGTTGCTGCCGTATTCACTTTTGCACTGTTCTTGTGCATAGCCCTTGCCCTGAGGAATGCCACGACTCGGATTTTTATTGGGAATTCCTCTGAGTCCTTCTGTGGCTGGGCATGACCCGATTCCTGCATGAACTACGCAACAATGCTGGCTTGTAGATTTTGTTCCATCAGCTTTGATTGGGTGGGTATAAGCTTGAAAACCATTTTGAGGAACACAGTAATTTGCGGCTGCAGCGATTGGCCCATAATCATTTGAGTTGCATTGATAGGGGTTATCAGGCTCACCGCCAATGCCACCACTACTACCACTTGTACAACAAAAGCCACCATCAGATGCGTCGACTGGTTTTGAGCCGGGATATGTAGTAGAGCAGACTCCCGCATCACTTGCAGTACTGGTTTTTATAAAAGACTCACCGCTGCTTCCTGGTACGCCTAGTGACCCTGCTGGGCACGCACCGCCGGTGCCGCCGCCTGGGTTACCAGGTTGTCCTGGGTTACCGCCACCTGGATTACCAGGATTACCACCGCCTGGGCCTTCGCCACCTGGTGGCTCTGTGCCTGGTGGGCAGCACCACTTTTCGTCTGCGCCACTACAATGCTCACCAGCAGGTGGGTTTTTGTCTACCCAGCCTTGACTTCGACAGTAATCTACGGTTGCGCACCACTGAGGACACACTCCACCGCTACCTGGATCACCCGGATCTCCAGGTTCTTCTGGATCCTCTGAGTCATCACGCGCAACACCCGTAAAGTCGAGAGAAATTGGCAGGCTCATACAACTATTGTCTTTATCGAGGTAGCTATAAAGATAGGCGGTATATTCTTGACCTTCCATAAAATAATATTCTTTGTCACCATCATCATCGGTAACAAACTCTGGCTGCACTACAATTTGGTGGGGAGGTACGCCCTTATCATGATCATCTGCTCCAACACCAGTATCTTCGTCTTTCATGCCACGGCGTGAAGCTACAATTTGTTCTGTACCCTTCTTTTTTTACAATAATCCAATAGCGGTCGCTGCCTTCGCGGAACGAAGGACAACTTGCAGCAACATCCCAGACAAGGTTTGCAGTGCCTTCTTTTATTTGTTTAATGCGGAAGTTTTGAGGTCGGCAACCTTGGTTTTGTGGCGCAGCCGGATTTGCATCATCACGTAAAGCGCACGATATAGAACCAATAGGAGCACCCCCAATAGGTGGTTGTTCTGGGGCCTGTGTAGGTTCTGGAGCCTTCTCTATAATCCAGCCATATTCTACATTTACATTGCACCCAACACGCATATTTTCAAATACCTTTGGATTGCGTAGTTTGGTCATGTCGGTGGCGTTCCATGACTGAGTATAGCCAGGGCATGCGGGAACGCTTGGGTTTTTACTTGTGCACTCTTGTTTTACTACGTTCCAGCCATCTGCGTAGAGTTTAACCGCCGCCAACGCATCACGCCCCCATGTATGGGCATCTCTAAAGTCTCCAAGATCGGTAAGATGAAAATCAACACGACCCGGGTTGCTGCCAAGGTTATTGAATATAACTGATCCGGTTGGGCTATCGCCACGATCAAAAATTTGCTTGTTATTTTTTGTGCCGAATTGGTCTTGCTTGTTGTCGAGCTCGGTTATAAGGTTGCCATTTGTATCTTTTATATATGCAACGGCATCAAATGAGCAGCCACAGGTACGGTTTGCATATACTTTAAGATCTCTTTGTGTGCCAGGCTTCATGCGGAGTTTTTCTCCTTGCTCACGTTCTGAGTCAATAAAAAGCTGCTCGCCATCGAAAAATCCGAGTGCGCGAGTTATAAAATATGTTTTTGACGGGTCAAGTGGCTTGCCATCATGATCAACACTAATACGATAATTAAAAATCCATGTATTATCATCATTGCCATCTTCAAGCCAAATGCCGTTTTCAGAAGGTCCAGAGGTAAATGGAGTGGATGTTACTTTTCCGCCATTGAGTTCATTACAGGTTTCTCCTTCGCAGTATTCAACAGTTGCTCTATCAGGTTTTTTACATCCATATACTGATACCCGTCCACTTACGGTAAAGTCTGGGGTTGGGGTGGGCGAGTTTGTGGGAGTTACAACAGGTTCGGTTGGTGCTGGTGGTTCTTCGGTAGCAGAGCCAGGGTTTGGACTAGTAGAAGGAGTTGAGCCAGATGATGGGGTACATATGTTTGCATAATCTTTGAGGTTAATTTTTGCAAATGGTGTGCCAGAAAACCATGTGCCACGATAATTGAGAAATACTTCTGGGCAGTAACTGTCGGTAATGCGGCGTGAAGTAGTTGCAATTATAGAAAACCGATGTGGTTGCTTTTGGTTTTTATCACGCATGGCGCCAATGCCTGCAGCCCGGTCGACATACTCACACGAAGCAGGGAAACTACCGTTGCCGGCTACAAAAAGTCGACCGCCATCTATATGGCTACCATCGTTTTCTCCTTCTAATGCTTTGCCGCGGTTGTCTGTTGCCCAGAGTGTCCATTCTTCTTTGCCGCCACTTTGCAAGTGGCGCGAGTAACAAATTTGTCCACTTATTTCGACGTGGTTGTCATCGATGCGCTCAACATCAAGCGTGCCTTCTTGCAGCATAACGCCGGTTGAGTTGAGCGCGGCATCTGAGCTTCGTTGTACACTATTTTGCATTACCCCAATAACTGTTGCGACAAGCGCAACAACGCTCACACCAGCTACAAGCATTCCTACCACAGAGCCCCGGCTATTAAAGTTACTGAGCTTCATTAATGTCTATGCCTTGTAAACTGGTAACCAAAGAAAGGTCAAGAGCATCTACAGACTTGTCTTTATTAATATCACACACAAGTGCACCAGACTTTTTGCCCCATTCGTCAATACATGTAACCAGGTCTGCTGTATTAATAAAGCCATCGTTATTTATGTCTACATCTTCGGGTTTAGTTACATTAAATCCTTCTGCATTTGCGATAGGGTTCTTTCTAATATACCAGTCATACGAAACGTCTACGCCACAGGCAACTCTAAAGCCAAAAAAGTTACGGTCATCTCGGGGGGTAAGCTCTTCTTCTAATTTACCATCGGGGCATGCATGCACCTGACTGGCTGCTGTTGTTTGGCAGCGCTGCTTTACAATGGTGTATCCGGGAGCATATAGGCGCACGTGGGCAGTGCCATCGGTACCATAGGGAGTCCAAGGCCCTACCTCATTACTATAGTTAATATCATGAAGGCTTTCGAGCACATCGAGCACACCATTAGTAAAAGGGCTTACGGGTTTATCTCCTCTGGTGGCAATTTGCATATCGTTGGCACTACCAAAAGTAAGATCTTTCCCTGGCACTAGCTGCTCATCTAGTGCTGTGGTTATTTCTCCGGTATCTGCATCGCGCACATGGGCACGTGCATGAAATACACACGCGCAGGTTTGTGCGGCGGCATATATGCTCAAATCACGACTACCAGGTACGCGAACTTCTTTTTTATCTTCTTTTAATGATGCAAATGACTCTATATTAGTATCTTTAAAAACGCTTGATGCGGGCATTTGCATTAAACACAGAATATGTTTTAGACGGATCAAGCGCATTACCCGACTTATCTTTTGTAATACGGTACTTATATATAAATGTGCGCTCATTTGTTTCATCATCAAGCCAAATTGCCTGATCTTGTGGTGTGGTGGCTAGGTTAAGATCAGCGCAGCTTGCTCCAGAAGGATCATCACAGTAGCTTAGCGTTACAGTTTCTGGTTGTGCACAAGAAAACACAGTAATACGCCCTTCAATAGCATTTACATTTGGTGTTGGAGTGCTCGTAGGCGGTATTGTAGTGGGTCGGGGCCTAAATGGAATGCGAGAAGGGGTAGAAGGAGGGGTGGTTGGTGCTGCGGTAGGCGCTGTGGTAACTATGCCGTCTGGGCATAGAAAACTTCTTTCTATATATGCTACATCTTCTTGCGGAAATGGTCGCCATGGCCCTTTTGTGACTACTTTTACCTTTATGCGTGGGCATGCCTCAACCCATCGTTCCTGGGGTGGTATGTTGAAAGGCGCTTGTGCTGTAAGCCTGCGGAGCGTGCTAGAGCCACAACGCACAGTAGAAGGATTAGTAATGAGCTGATTAACAGATGCCCCAATGACCTCCTCTACTGTAGAAGACGGGTTTGCTTTGTCTTTAAGCTCCATAGTAACCTGAACTGCCGCACTGCCATTTGCGGTGGGTGGGTTAAAGCTAAAGCAAAAGTTAGTGCTTGCAATATAGTCCCACTGACGAGAAGGGGTAAGATCAGATATGGTAAACCCAATGTCAGAATTTTTGATGTAGGTAATTTCGGGTTTAGACTGTCCATAAGCCACACCGATCATAATAAAAGTTGCACACAAAGCTACAGCAACAGATATAATCGCAGTTTTTACCACGTACATAAGATCATTCTAGATAAGAAGCGTATATATTACAAGAGAGAAATTCGACTTGTCATAAGGGTGTAGTCGAGTGCATTAACAGCTTGATCATTGTTTAGGTCTCCATTAAGCCCCGAACCTTTGCTCCCATATGTGTCTAATATTACAAACAGATCAAATGTATTGCAGGCCCCGTCGCTATTAAGATCACATTGAACAATAGTGGTAGCCGTAGTGGCTGATGATGGTGATGTGTTTGTTGCAACTTTCTCTACAACCCAGCCAGCCACAAGCTTCATACCGCAATCCATTGTAGCGGAGAGCGTAGTAAGCTGTTGCTGATTGTTACTTTCATCTTCTGTTTGTGTGTTGCACAGGTTTTGTTGTGTTGCAGATGCGCAGGTAACTACCTCTTGCTTTACAACGCGAAAAAGATCAGATTGATAGTTAAGCTGTAATGCAGCAACATCTTTTTTAGCAAACATATCTGCCTGTTTTGGGTCTGTTACAAGTGACAAAAAAGTATTTTTTGCAGAATATTGCATAAGTGGAAGCTCATTAAAATATAGGGGAGCAGACTGTGCATTATTTGTAGTAATGCTCCATTGCATTAAATCAAGCTCTGGGTAGCTCTCTAGCGAAAGTGGAACTTGCTGACCTAATGTATCTTGCTCGTGTACGTATAGGGTAATATCTACAGGGCAATAATAGGCTGCACTATTAGTGTTGCTGGCTTCAGAAAGCAATGCAATAGGTGTATCTGCCTGCAAAAAAAATAAATCCTAGCAATATGCCGAATGCGACGATGAGTATGCTCGATACAAGTAGTAGGTGTTTCATTGTTCAGTGCCTGGTTCGACTACTGTTCCCAGATCACCGATTAGGAGTGAGATATCAAGAGAATTAATGATCCCGTCTTGGTTAAGATCGCCAGCAAGGTTGGTACCTTTTTGAAAGTACGCATCGTACAGTGCAAATAGGTCAACTGTATTAATAATACCATCGTTATTGACATCTTTAGATTTTACAAATGCAGCATGCAGCTTTTCGTTTAGAGCACACGAGTTAAGGCTTTGTTGAATACGATTGAATACCTCTGTAATACTTACGTTTGCAGCAGTAGAGAAGGCCCATGTGTCATCGGTGGTGAAGAGCTTTATGACTCTAATAAGCTCTGCATTAACAAGGTCTCCTGGTTGGGGTGCTCCCGAAAAGTTAGGATCTCCATAGCCAATACCAATAACTGTTGGGGGCACATTACCCGTTGCTGCAGTATTAAGAGCTTTAAGCCTGCCTGCGACTGCAGCAATATCTCCCTCATACCCGCCAGCTTTTGGTGCGCCGGGGTCACTGTTGGGGAGGCCGTCTGTAAGGAATACAACCACCACCCGGCGCGACTTGTCTTGTCGCTCATTTTGAAGGAAGGTTAATGTTGTTTGCAGGCCACACTCTATACAGGTTCCTTCTTTATAAGTTAGTCCGCTTGTTGCAGCTTGTTTAACAGTATCAATGTTGTTGGTGAGCGGTGTTACTACACGAGTATCTGATCGATGATTAAACTGTATAAGGGCAGCACGATGATCACCACCACTGTTCTTAATATTGGTGAGAAAGTCTTGTAATTCTTCGTTAGCTGCATCTTTTTTTAGCTTGTTTCCGCTAGATACATCGCGTGTACGCATCATAGAAGTAGAAGTATCCATTACAAATACGTAATCAAAGTTTGCATTACATTTTTGTACTGTCCAGCCATACACAATGTTTTGGCCACAGCCAACGGTAAGACCATCAATGGTATCGCGAGGGTGACGCTTTGCTGGGTCTACATTTGGGTCGTACTGTAGCCCATTGCTACCACATGCGCCAATAAAATTACCTTTTATGTCGTTTTTTGCAGTAAACAATTTCATTACCGTTTGGCACTACTGCGTATTCTGGTCGTGCCATAGTAAGCCGCACAAAAGCGTTCTCTTTATTTGCATATCGTTCGTTGGGGTGGGTAAAGGTTGGGGGGATAAAAATTCCATTTCCACGTGCGGTTGGGTCAACCCCAGCTGGAACAGGTTGACTAGAATCATATCTAAAGTATGCAAGCTGACTGCCTAACCTTCCAGTGAAGTAAGGGAATGTGCTGACAATGCTAGAAGCCTCACTCACATTGCCAGTATACAGGCTAAATTTAGAAACCGGGCCCTCGCCATAACGACCACCAGCGAGCTGTTTGTTATTTATGGTGCCAAATTTTGCCAGCTCGGTTGGGTTGAGTGCCTGAGCAAAAAATCTTCCATTAGTATCGCGTGCGCATTCGCCTTGGGCGGTAAAGCGCGTACATTCTTGCACATAAACCAATGCATTGTAGTTACACGAATTGACTATTGTTGTTGGCGTAGGGGTTGGACTACCCGAAAGCAATGTTGTGGGGGTAGGGCTTACCGTAATTGTTGTTGTTGGCGAAGGTGTAACCTCTGGGCCGCAACCTTTTTTACCTTTTGCTATTTGTGAATAACGTCTTGTGACACCAGCAGTTTTTGCATCAAACTCAAAGTAAAAAATGGCGTCTTCGCTGCCGGTAAGCCATGCTGGGCGATCGTATACAAAATATTTGTGATCAGCGGGGCCCTGGCGAACGCTAAGTAAAATTTGGCCTTTCTTAATTTCGTAGCCGGTTGACTTTTTTACATTAGCTTTTTGAGCTTGTGTGTATTCAATGCGGGGGTCCCAATTTACTAGAATGCCATATGAGCGGTTGCTACATGCGCCGGTAATTGTTTTGCCAATAGGCGTGCCATTTGGGTTTCCTCGTCCAGATACATCAACACCGAGTTCAAATTTTTGTGTGCCATCTAGTGACCGAATTTCTAGCTTTTGAATAAGAGGATCTGCATTACAGGTAAACTCAGCGGCACAAATAAGGCCCTGTGATCCATCAAACCATCTACCACCAGTGTAACCTAGCTCAATTGGAGTGGGGCCATCTACAGCTAAAGGTGAAGTAGACAGTGGCGATCGGGCTTGATTAATGCGTGTTCCTACAATAATACCCGCAGTAATTACCAACATCGACACAATGGTTAACAACGAGGCAATCTCGCCCCGCTGACCAGTGGTGCTTCTACTAAATATTTTCATGTTTATTCTGTATGTTTGCCGTTGGCTTATTTGATTGATAAGGTAACTGGTTCTGCTGTACCTAGTGTATTGGTGCCACTATGAGCAGTGATGGTTAAGTCTTTGTTAAAGTCTAGTGTAGCGTCTCCAGAAGCAAGGGCGGTTACCGTAAACGAAAAGAGTACTCCTTCTTTTAAATTGGTAGGGTTATTTGGGTCTACCGCAGACGAAACAACTATTTGGTTATCTTGTACCTCGCTGCGTAGAATGTCAGAAAATACTGTACCATTAGCCACTTCTGAAACCTTAACTAGTTTTGGATTAAATGTCACAACAATGTCTGCGGCTTGCGATGGCGATCCCGAAAGCTCAACAGTTACCTGTGTGCTTTCACCTTTCTTTAGCTGCATTGCCTGGGGCTTTAGAGAAAGCTTTGTGGTTCCTTCTAAGCTTTGCTTTTCAGCGGTTTTAGTTGAGGTGCCGTTTTTTTGTGCAAACAAAAGGCCCATTATAAGACTTACAGCGAAGATAAAAAAAACTATACCAATGAGCGCAATGTTCTTATTAGGTTGAGGGGTTGTTGTTTGTTGCATGAAAACCATTGTACGGTTTTTAAAAGATGTTTGTCAAGAGAAAAATAGGGGGTTGTTTAATTAATTAAAGACATCACCAAGCGACTTTTGTGCTGTGTTGTTTTCTTGGGGGATTATCTTTCCCATATTGTTGACTATGATAGACACGTCAAGAGAGTTAACTACTTTGTCGCCATTAAGGTCTTCTGGCAAATCTTGTCCTTTTTGGAAGTAGTTGTCGTATACAAGGAAGAGGTCTATGGTGTTAATTACGCCATCGCCGTTAATATCTTGAGATGAAATGTAGTTGGCATATAAAGCCTCAGATCGAGCACAAGAGTTAAGTTCGGTTTGAATGTTTGCATAAATATCATTGATGCTTACATCACCAGATGCTGAGAAGGCTGTTTCTGGTGTGCTTGCAATGAGCTTAATTACTTCGAATAATTCAACGTCGGCACCAACTCCTTCAAGGTTTGGGTTGCCTACACCAATTGCATAGGTTTTAAGGTTGCTCATACTGCGCAAGGTGTTACCATGTGCCTCTATGATTTTAATAGAGTCAGACTGAGGTGCTCTATCTGGACAGTTAGGAAGGCCGTCTGTAAGGAATACCACATATGTTTTTCTGTTTGATTGCATACCCTGAAGCAGGCTGATGGTTTGACCAAGGCCTTCTTCTATACATGTTCCTGCTTTTACTGTGAGCTTGGTACTAAGCGCATTCTGCACTTGAGCAATATTAGAAGTAAGACCCTCTACAATGCGGGTGTTGTCTTTTGAACTAAACTGTACCAATGCTGCGCGGCTATCTTTGCTGAATGTACTAATTGTAGTAAGGAAGGCATTAATAGATTTTTTTGCTGCATCTATTTTTAGGTCACCAGAGAGGTCTTTGCCTGTACTCATTGAGGTTGATACATCTATTACAAACACATAATCTGCAGGCTCATTGTTGCATTTTTGCAGTGTCCAGCCGTAGACTATGTTTTGTCCACATCCTACTGTTAGACCATCGATGGTGTCGCGAGGATCACGGCCAACCGAATCTGGAGTACCAGGGCGCAGTGTTTCATTTACACGATTTGCCTGGAATGAAGCTAAGTCGCAGGCACCAAGTGGTGTGCCAGTAAGAGTATTAATACATGACTGAATTTCGTTACCTTCGGGTACTATACGATAGCCATTGTTAGCAAAGTCTGCATACAGGCGCACTTGCGCTGTTTCGCGGTTAAAGTATTGCTCGCTTGGGTGCTGATTAAATGGGTCTATAAGGATTGGATTCTTTGCTCTACCTTCTGGTGTTAAGTCAGCTGCAGACCCAGGTTCAAGCGGATTCTTTCCAGGTTGAAGGGGAACTTCGGCTTTGTGATCTATAAAGGTGAGCTCGTTTATGCCAATGCTCGCCAAATAGGGGAAGCGTGCCTTAAGCGAATCAAGTGCTCCAACGAATGTGTTTTGCAAATACTTAAATGGTGTTGCTGGTTCAGAGCCATATCGTCCACCCGCGATTTGTTTGTTGTTGCTTGCACCCCATGCCAAGCCTAGATTACCCACATCTATGCTCCTTGCAATAAAGCGGCCATCTGTGCCTCTTTTACATTGACCATTTTGATCAAAGGTGGTGCACTCTTGTACGTATGCGACTGCGTCGAATGTACATGCCTCAGGGTAGGTTGTGATTGATGGTGGAGGGTTTGTGGGGGTGTCAGTTGGTGGAGTAACGGTAATGGTAGTGGGTGGTGTCACTGATATGGTAATTGTAGGCGTAACCGATTGTGGGCAAGCATCGAGCTTGGTTTTACAGAGCGCTGGGTTAAATTGGCATTTTGTTGGAAGGCAAAGACAGTTGTTGTCGCCAGGTGCGCAAAGGGTAAGGTTTTCTGTGTTTGGCTCAAGGCTGCCGTCTTCGCGGGCATCAACGGTAGTAGGGAAAGGCTTTAAACCGCCTAATCCATCGGCATTATAGCAGAGCAAGGGGCCTTTTGTAGAAGGATCTTTTGCACATACCGTGCTTGGTGTACATTTTTCAAAACATCGTGCGCCAAGCGGAGGTGTTACTGTTACAGTTACTTGCTGGGTGTTGAGGGTTGAGGGTAGGCTTGTACTCACTGGTGGGGTTGGTGTAGCGGTGACTGGCGGGCAAATAGTCTCTGCCTCTTTGCCAAGCACATCTCGCAAATCTACTTTGTATATATTATATGTGTCTTTGGGTTTGCTGCCTGTGGATCCCTGTGCAGCGCCCGCTGCAATGTTATCGCGCAGGTGAATGTACACAGAGCACTCTTTAGTGTCAAACTTTTGCTGAATTGTAGAGTCTTTTTTTGCACGTTCGATTGCACTCTCTATGCTTGCTTTAGCCATTTGAATAGAAAAAAGAAGAGGGTTATCGGTGGAGCGATAGTCAGTTGCATCAACTGCGCCATTGGTAAATGTACATATATCTCGGCGAGCTTGTGCAGGAAAAAGCGTGTCGTCGCTGTCAGAGCCCAACTTATCTTCGGCAGCAGCAATTTTGTAGCGAAGCACTTCATTTATGTCTCGTTCTTCAATGCCAACCTGGTTTTTACTGTCGTAGAACTTTCTTACGCCAAACAAACTAACGTAGACTTCTACGTCACTAGTTTGTAGTTTTGTGTCTTCTAGAGAACTGCGATTAAGACAGAGTCCGCCATATAAACGCACGGTTCGCTGGTCTTTTTCGGTTATAACAGTAGTTGCTGGGTTGGGTTTAGACTGTTCTGTTCCACTGTATATTGCTTCAAACAATCGTTTTGCACGAGAATCTGCTCGCTTAATGGTATCTCTTAAAAGAGTTGAAGGGTACATACGTGTTCTACAAAACTTGTCACGAACTTGCTGGTTTTTGTCTCCACCAGGGAAACATACCTGATCATGACGATCTACACCATCGGCAGGGATTGCTTGTGAAATAGCTGGGCCTGCGGCTTGTGGAGCGGGGTTAATAGTTGCAGTGCTGCTGTTGAGTCTATAACCTACAAAAAGACCTAACGAAAGTACGACCATTGAAACAATGGTTAGAAAAGAGGCAACTTCGCCTCGTTGTCGATTTGTTGTTCGCAATACGTTCATTATTTAACGGTAATGGTTACTGGTTCAGCGCTACCCAGAGTGTTAACTCCGTTAGTTGCCGCTATGGTTATATCTTTATCAAACGTAAGAGTTGCTTCTCCAGTGGTGAGGCCTTTGAGCATAAACGAAAAAACGGTTCCTGTTTTTATGTCGTTAGGATTGTTGGGGTCTACTGCTGCTGAAACTATAATTTGGTTGTTTACTATTTCGCTGCGCAGCATATCGGGGAAGACATCGCCGTTTACTATGTTAGATACTTCAACAAGCTTTGGATCGTAGCCAATAGCAATGTCTGTAGCTTGTGAGCCTGTATCTTTTACCATAACGCTTACTTTAATTGTTTGACCCTTTGTAATACTCAAAGTCTCAGGTTGCATAATAAGCTGAGAAGTTCCCTTTGGGGCTTCAGAATCTTTTGTGGTTGTAGATGGGGTATTGCTTTTTGTAGAAAAATAAAGCCCGCCTGCAACACTTGCAATAAAAATAGCGGCAATAATGGCAAGAACTTTTAGCTTTTTTTGAGGGTGAAGTGTGTGGAATTCTTGAATGTCTGTTTCTACTTTATCCATGGTACCATTCTACGAGTTTAAAAAACGCTTTGTCAAGTGCTTTATATAGTGGGTTAATATTCTGGAAACTCATTTAAATCATTGAGCAACACGCAACCATCTTGATTAATGTCAAGAGAAGGGTCATAATCTTCGTCGCCTTTACAAGCCCCATATACATCATTAGAGAATGCAGAGCCATCTATGCCAAATGTTTTGCTGAGTGGGCTAGCAGGTACAAAAATTTCTGTAGGCTTTTGGTCACCACTATATATATAGCAGTAGTAAGGAGTATTTGTATTTAGTGTCACATTAAATTGTTGGGTATTAATAAGGTGTTGTGTAGTGGCATCTGCGTCTTCGCCCGCAAAAAAGCGCACTCCTGTACGAGATAAGGCGCACTGCAGGGTGGTTTGTACAGCAATACTTGTGCGAAACGAAATTTCGGCGGCCACATTAGATATGCGCACCGCTTTTGCATCTAAAATTTCAGCGCTCCCAGATGCTTTTGATCGAATTTGTGTGGTGTAATATATGCCGCCTAAAACCAGCGGCAATAGCAATGCAGAAAAAAGAATAAGCAGGGTAGATGGTTTAAGGTTTTTTAATGTATTCATGAAATTGTTCATAAGAGCATTTTAATAATAATACTGAGCACTGTTAATGCTATGCCTACAGATATAGCAATGGTAGTTGGTTCGATGTTGCCGGTTTCTGGTAATTGAGAAGGGGTAGTGCTAGGAGTAGGCGATAGCGATGGGGTAGGAGTATTGGTTGCAGTAAGGGTTGGTGCAAGTGTTGGCGTTGTTGTAGATGGTGCAGGAGTAGCGCTAAGTCTCGATGTTGGTGAAGGTCTTGGAGTTCCACTAAGCCCCAAAGTTGGAGTAATTGTTCCTCCACCAACGCCACTTATGGTTATGGTTGAGCTGGTGGTTTTGCTGCAGTCGGCAATATCAGTAACACGCTGGTTTTTTTTAGGGTAATGTTAGAATCGGTGGTTTTGCCATCTTCACAAACTACGCTGGCAGTGGCTGCTCCATCGCTTACGCCTTCAAAAACAATTGTTGCGATAAGCCCATCGCCCGACTGTGGGGTGCCTTGTGGCAATATTGCAGATCCTACAAACACCTTGCCGGGCTTGCTGTTAAGAAAAAAGCGTGGAAAGAATTTTTCGCTTTGTCCTGGTTCTTTTACCTGTACAACCTTCAGCTTTGCTGCGTCGTAAGAAATAATTGCATCTGTTGTTGTGGGTTTTTCGCCTTCGGTATTAATGCGAACTTTTACTTCAAGTCTTGCCGTGCTGCTGTTAATGGTACCTGTGGTGGGGTCGAGGTATAAATATGCGGCATGTGCACTATGTATATGTGTCAAAAATATAACTATACAAAAAATAAAACTCACCGGGTAATGTTTAAGCAATCCCATATGTAGGATGGTACACAATGGGTAGAGAATTCACAATAGTTCTTGACAACGAAATTAAAACTAATTATAGTGAATCGTAGATTATGAAAATAACCGTTTATACTATTACAGACTGCCCGTTTTGTAAGCAAGAAAAAAGACTTCCTCACCACCAAAGGACTTCAATTTGAAGAAAAAAAATGTTCAAGAAAATCGACAATTCCTTACAGAAATGCTTGATGTTTCTGACAAATTTGCAGGTGTGCCGTTTACCATGATTGAAAAAGACAGCGGAGAAAAAGTAGGGCTCAAAGGATTTACTCAAAGTGAGTTTGAAACAGCACTTGGACTATCTTCTGGAGCTCCAGCAGAAACTTTAACAGCCACTCCTGATGCGGCAGCCCCTATGCCAGCTGCAGAACCAGCCATGCCAGCAGCTGATGATATGGCTATGCCGGCTAATGATGAAACCAGTGCTCCATCTGATACCACCTCATCAATGCCAGATGCAACCCCTAACATGCCAAGTATGCCAGGTATAGACGAAGCGCCCGATATGTCAGTTGCACCCGCTGCTGCCCCTATAGGCACTGCTTCAGCTCCTGTAATGCCAACAATGCCCGATATGTCTGCAATGTCAACCGCGGCAACAGCCCCTGCACCAGTTGCTGCGCCCGTTGAGGCGGTAGCAACCACGGCAAGCCCCGTAACACCAAACATGGCACCGGCAAACCCACAAAGTCAGCTCGATGGGGTGCTCTCAGATTTGGAGTCTAAGTCACAACCCGATCTTCCAGATTTTTCTGCTCCGTCTGCTGGGTCTGTGCAACCCCAGCAGCAGTAATACGCTTGACAGTACTTTTTTAAACGTGCTATAGTTCAATATGCATAACGATAATGCGGATAATAGTTTTGTTCATACTCTTCAAAAAAACTTTTGGATGACCTTATTGCCGCTGTCGAATCTGAACAGCTTTCAATGTCACAAATGCGTGAAGCCGCTAGGTTTATTCTCGATAGAACCAGTTCTATTTCCGAAAACGAGGTAGATGGGTTTCTTGCAGAGCTTAACGAAAAATGGCCGGTGTTTAAGAATACGCAAACAGTAGAGGCAGGTAAGGTTGTAGAAGAAAAAGAAAAAGAAGTTATAGACAAATTATCTGCTTATATACAGTCACTAGATGATTCAAAAGTAAACTAATTATGTCAGATACATTACGCGAAATAGCACAAGAGGCGGTAGCAAGAGCAGAATCGTCAACGGTGCCTGTAAGAAAAGAACATGCCAAAAAGGTTGCTGCAACATTAAGGGCAGAGGCAGACGAAGATGTTTTTACTGGGCTTGAAATTGCCGCTGGCGAGCAGGTGAGTATAGATATATTACGTGCAAATCTTGATGTGTCTATTGGGATACTGAGAGATAATGGGAGTATTGATCGACTGTTAGGGGCAACACCTCCTAGTGGTTATGAAACACGCTTCAATAGAGCAAGCACAATACTTGATGCTGTAAAAGAGTATTTTGATGATCAAAAGAGCTTTGCAGAGTTTAAGGCAACCACTGAGGGTCAACAGGTTATTAAGCAAACAGGTAAGTTTCTTAGTACTCACCCTGCTTTGGCAGAATATTTTGTTGCAATTATTGATCCAAGGCAAAGAGTTAACGCTGCAAAAGCACTTGCCGAACAATACCTACAAGACCCATTCGCACGAGAAAAAATAAAACAGGCACTGCTTGAATCTGCAATTAATAAGGGTGAGGTTGCTGATGAGTATTCAGAAGTAGCAAGGAAGAGAGATGCACTTGCAGCGAAAGTTGCTAAGCTCGAAGCTGAGCTTAAAAAACTTGAAGGAGATGCTACTGCTCATCCACCTGTTGTTGGTGAGGTTGATGTATTGAAAGCTCGTAGGAGAGAATTTGATCGTAATATAGACCCTTCAAAAAAGACAGCCGTTGAAGGTAAGGAGTTTAAGGCAATACAAGACAAGAAGAAAGAAATGGCATCCATTGATGGGGAAATTTTAATAATTGATGGCAAATTAAAATTTCTTCAGGAAGAGGTTTCATTTTTTGATGCTGAGATGAGAGATGCAAAAAGGAAAGGTTTTAAAGGTACAAGATCTGAGGCCGATATAATAAAAGATATTAATGGCAGGAAATTACTTATTGAAAGTGAGCTAAAAAATAAAAGCGGAAAATTGGTTGATAAATCTGTGAGGCAGGCAGCAATAGATGCTATAGAGGCCGACCAAAAACGATTGGATGATGAGATTAAACAAAAACTCGAAGACCTAAAACAAGCAAAAGAGGCTTTGTCTAGTGCTAGATCTGAACAAGGTGAGCAAATATTAATGCTTAAAAAGCTTGAGGCGGCCAAAGGTCGTGCAGAAGAGATTGCGGTTTCGGAGCTCGAAAACATATTTAAAAAAGGTGTTGAGCAAGAGCTTATGGAGCGCCTTGACAAAGCAAAGGCAGCAGCAGACAAGGCGCTCGAAGAGTCTGCAGCAAAAGCAAAAGATATTGACGAGAAGCAATATAGAGAGCTTCGTGCAAAACGACACAAAACCGTCGAAGGCAAAATAGATGGAGTGGCAATTAATGAAGATTTTACCGATATGATGCGTCCAAGCGCAGAGTATTATATCGTTAAAAACGATGATAACACAGTTCATATCAGCCGTAAGGATGACGCTACAGGTGTTTGGTTTGCGGTAACATCTGGCACAACACCACCAGCAGCTACACCACCTGGCTCAGACACATATTACTTAACGGGGCCCGAAGTTGCCATTATTAATATGATGAATAGAACACGTGAATTTGGGAGTGATTACATGCTTGGCAAGTTAAAAGATGCAGGTTGGTTGCAGGCCGAGGGGCAAAGTTTGGCAGCCCAAACATTGCAAGACAAAATGTATGCAAGTCGTGGGTGGCTGCAGCGCCGCCGTACAGGTGTGCGCCGTTTAACTACAAATGAAATTATCAAAATTAAAAACAGTACCTGGGGGCAGGGAATACTCGAGCAAGCCCTCGAAACTAACAAGCAGCACATAAAAGAATTGGACGATCTCTTAAAGAGTGACGTATTAAAGGGTCCAGGTTCTTGGAGAGAAAAAATAGGGCGATTGAGCAACAAACAACTCGCATTATTAATACTTGGGTTGTCTGCCGGAGGTGTATTCATGGCATCGGCTGCGGCAGGCACAATGCTTTCTGGTCTGACAACGGCGGCGATTAATGTTCCAACAGCTAGCTATGCGGGTGCGCTTGGTGGTGCAGCAGTAGGTGCGGGAGTAGCAGGAGCGGGAAGGTCGCGCAGAGCTTAAGCAGCTTCTACATCTACGCCTAGCATGCGGAGTACGACTTCTTTTCTATAACGGCGATCTCCACGAGAGTTAATACGAATTGCAGGAAGCTTTCCTCGTTTTCCCCATCTCTTGATCGTTAAAGGAGATACGCGCAGAATATCAGCGACTTCACGAATAGTCAAAAGATCTGGTAAGTTCTCAAATGACATAGATCGTATTATAAAGGAGGTGTTATACCCTGTCAATAGAGCGGATTGCTATATCAATCAAATTACTCGTAGCATTTTAAAAAAGACGAATGTGACAGCGTAAAACAAAATTACCTGAAAGAGCGGCAGGAACATAGTTAAAAAGACTGTCACAAGGGCATGAATAAAAAATGCCTCATTATGGGTAGAGGGTAAAAGGCCCTTTAGAATAAGAAAGATAATGGCGAGAGTAAGTAGTGCCTGCGGCTCGAAGAAAATGAGCTGGATATTAAAATAGAGAGCCGCAGCAAGTAGTGCAACAGCAATAATTAGAAAAACTTCTTTACTATCAAAATAGAAAGGACCAATTCTCATAGCTAGTTGTAAATGGCTTTGCGAATATATTCAAACCAAGGCGAAAGTGATGAAACGCCTTGTTTAAATTCTGCTTCCCAGGCTTTGTAGTCGTTGTCATCGGTAGGTGTTGTGCAGTTATAGTTGCCTTTAGCTGCTTCTTCTGGGCAGGGATGCACTTGTTGGCCGCCTGTGGGGGCAGGTGTATTTGTGGCACCACCAGGATTTGTAGGGAGTGGTGTGCTAGGTGGTTGTCCTGGCGTAGAGCAGGTAGGAATGTTACCACTTTGCACCGCATCTATTGCTTTTTTTAGGTTGAGGCGACCATGACCAAATACTTCGTCCCAGCCTGCGGCGCCAAGATCATCGGCAGTACACTGCAGGGCATTTTGTACCTGGTCTGGTGTAAGGTTGGGGTTAACAGACAAAAGCAGCCCAGCTGCGCCTGCCACATGGGGAGAGGCCATGCTTGTGCCACTTATTGATTGATATGTAGATGGGGGCCATGTTGACTCAATTTGTACACCTGGCGCAGCAATGTCGTTGGCGCGTCCTCGATTAGAAAAGGATGCAGATTGATCGCTCGATGTGGTAGCTGCAGTTGTAATTACCTCTGGGTATGCTGCAGGGTAGGTATAATCAGAGCTTCCACGTTGGGTAGGGTTTGAGAGCGGGCATTTTTGAGATTGTGGCTGATTCCAGCAGTTGCCCGCAGCCACTACAACGGTAACGCCAGAGTTTTTGGCGTTGATAATGGCATTATGAAAGGTGGTAGAGTCGCTGCTGCCGCCAAGACTCATGTTGATTACTTTGTTACCGTCAGCAACCGCTTTATTTACGCCGGCGGCAATAGATGCTAAAGAACCCGATCCGCCGGCACACAATACTGCGTAACCATTCATGCTTACGGCCCAGTTTACACCTGCTACGCCAGTAGTGTTATTGCCCACAGCACCTATTGTGCCTGCAACATGAGAACCATGATTGCCTGTATCGGTATTGTTGGGGCAGCCGGGGCCCATGCCTTCACTCTTGAGGGTATTAGCTTTTAAATCTGGGTGATTTACCTCTATTCCCGTATCAACCACACCAACTTTTACTGTTTGCGCACCAGTAGATATTTCCCATGCCTCTTCGGCTTTAATAATCTTCATGCCCCATAAACTATTATAGTTAGGGTCATTAGGAGCCTTAAAGGCTGTATATATATAATTTGGTTCTATATATTCAACGCCATCAATATTTTCGTAATCTCTCATTACGTCGGTTGTATTTACATCGGTATTGTATTTATATATATATGTTTCGTTAAAAAGTGCTTCCGCACCTGGTTGGTCATATGTTTCTAGCGCGCTCACAGATTGCAGGTCGTACTTAGATTCGAGCGCTTTCAGCGAATTAAGCTCAGATTGCATGGGAGATTCTGCACCAAACATAGTACGTATGCGTTGCAAAAGAGAGGGTGTTTGCAGCTCAGAGCTTGCAGCCGCTTCTAGTTGAGCAGGTGAGTGACCGTCTTTGTATTTAATAATAAATTCTCCTGGCACTGCTGGTGCAAGCTCTTGTGTTTGAGCGTACGAAGTACTGGTACATGCACCCAAAGCAAGTGCTGCCACAATTAGCGTACTCAAGATAATTTTTTTTCATACTAGCCATGATTTATTGTACTGTATCAAAAGGCATAAAATGTATAATTTGGTTCTGCATATTCAACTTCTGGTAGTTTTTCGTATATTGCAATTGCCTGTTCTATAGTTTTTTTACCGTCAAGCTCAATAACAAACAGATTTCGTTGATTTTGATCGTCTGCATCAAAAATGCGTGTTTTGTTTTTTGCACCAGCTGTTGTATCGGCTTGTTGAATGCGTAGTAGGTGTTCTTCGGGTAGCTCTTGCTTGTTTGCTTTATATTTGAGGTTATCAAGAAGGAGTCGAATATTGCCAAAAAGCTTGGCTTTTGTGGTTTTTCGCTGATCGGCCTGCAGTTGCAAAGTTTGTGGAGAAAGATCTTTTTTGTATTTTACAACAATTTGATTTGGTGCAGGCTGTTGGGTAAATCCATCTGTGGTTGCAGTACGGGGAACTGCAGCAAATACGGGCGAAAGGGGAAATGCCAACAATACCAACATAACAATGATCTTTGTAATAATTTGTATGTATTGTTGCGTTGTGCGCATATAGATATATATACGTTATCTAAAATAGCTGGCAAATGCAAGAACTTGTTAAGGTTAAATCTGAAACTCTGTCACCTTATATATACTGTTTGAGAATTCGCGACTTTATATTGGTAAAGTGGGAAGCTGATATTTGCTTCAAATGTGCACTGTCACTTTACCACTCTAAAGTGGTGCAAAGACTGTAATAAATACACTCAGCTCGCTATATGCTCTTTACTACTTTAAAGTCGCGAATTCTGAAGATACATACATATGTGAAAAACTAAAACTCTTGCAACATAAGTAAAAAGCACCTAGCCCTACTTACATAATTAATTTTTAACACTCAACATTTACAATCTCACATTATGAATGCAGGCATAATAACAACTTCACACCTACTAGACTCAGATTACTTTGACGTTCTTGTTGTGCATATTAAAAACATTTCCACAGAAAAAACCGCACGAGAATTTATTCTCAGCGTGTTAACGCCACTTGAGGCATATCGCATAGGCCAGCGCATAACCATTGTATCTTTGCTTGAGTGCGGCTATGACTATGCAGACATAATTAAGTTATTAAAAGTAAGCAGTACTACAGTAGCAAGAGCCTCGCGCCAACTTCAAGATGGCATGTTTGGCTACTATACTAATAATAGCTTGTAATTTTGCATACCATGCCATATAATAACCATGTTCAGAGACCGCGGGTCGTCGCAAGACATAAATTACTCACAAGTTCCAGCGGTAGAACACACACATGGCAAATACACAAAAGCGTGCATACGTAGAAAATGTTGTTTCACTACTAAAGGACAATCCTCAATTTATTGTTGTGGGTTTTGGTGGCACCAAACATAAAAAACTAGAAGAATTCCGTGCAAAACTTCGTGAACTTTCTGCAGATCCATCACAAAAATCTGGTCTTATGATTCTTAAGAACTCACTATTTAAAGTAGCCCTAGAAAAATATAATGCTCATGCAAAAATGATGAAGCCAGAAGAAATTAGCACACTCGTTGATAATACTTCGGGGCAATCTGCAGTGCTCTTTCTTTCACAAGACTGGGTTACAAGCCTCAAAACATTCAAGTCGTTTTCAAAAGAAGAAGAAGGTATGCAGTTTAAGGTCGGCTTGATTGATGGGGTAGTATATGTGCAAGCCGGACTTTCACAACTTGCAGATTTGCCAAGTAAAGAAGAGCTTGTTGCCAAGATTATTGGGTCGCTCTATACACCTGCCACAAAGCTTGTGTATGGTCTTAAGTTTAACGCCACACAGTTAGTAACCGTGCTTAAAAACGCGGCAGAAAAGGCTAATTAATATATTTAAAGGAGGTGAATAAGGTATGGCAGATGAAGAAACAGTAAACGAAACAAAACTTTCAGCAAAAGTAGAAAAAATTGCAAAAGAGATCGAAGGACTTACGGCTTTGGAACTCTCAGAGTTGGCAAAGCACCTCGAAGAGGTGTTTGGTGTGTCCGCAATGCCAGCAATGGCTGCTATGCCAATGGCTGGTGCTCCAGCAGCAGCTGGTGGTGAAGCCGCTGAAGAACAAACGTCATTCAGTGTTGTTCTCACAGACGCAGGTGCAAACAAACTCGCTGTTATTAAGGCAGTTCGTGAGGTCAAGCCTGAGCTTGGACTTATGGATGCTAAGAAGCTCGTCGAAGAAGCTCCAAAAGAGATTCTCGCCGGTGCTAAAAAAGAAGATGCCGATGCAGCTGTGGCAAAAATCACAGAAGCAGGCGGTAAAGCGGAGCTTAAATAAGACCGTGTCTTGTTGTGAAATTAAAAAAAAGGCCCCATCCGGGGCCTTTTTTTATGCCTGCCACCAACATTCCTATTGACAGAGTTTTTTAGCTGTGTTTTACTTAAGCAATGGACACACGGTTTGCTGCTATTGCTGGTACACTTTTGGTTGGTCTTTCACTGTTTGTCACCTCGCTCATATCTAGCAATCTAAACACATCATTTACCACATCGTCAGAGGCACAAGTTGCTCCAGCGAATATTCCAGCTTGTACAGATAGTGACAGAGCTATAAGGAGATATGTCGAGAGTCGACTCGGCGATACTCAAAACAAATGCGGAGTTAGTGGTTTTTTACTATTGTGAAGACCACAAGAAGTATTCTAAACCCATGATTTGCGCAGATGGTCGCGAAATGCCACGACTTCCAAGTGGAGAGTGTAGGTGTCGCTCATTGAGCGAGTGGGTACAGGAGTACAAACAATTTTGTTGTGCAGGAGCTACCGCAACTGCTACCCCAACTCCAACAACTGGTCAAAATACACCAACATTAACTCCTTCATTAACAGTTACTCCAACGCCAGTTTGCTTGCAGCAAAATGATGTATGTGGTGGCGCGGTTAATTGTTGTTCTGGATTAAGGTGTGAACAGGGTAATCCTAGATTATGTAAACCCATACCCACGTCGATTTTTGTTGGTCTAACTACTATTCCAATATCTGGCATTGTAAGAATTAATCCAAGCCCTACACTAGTTGTTGCTCAGGGATGCCTTGAAGTTTGCGGTCGAGGCTTACCGCAATGTTCAAACGGCACATCATGTTTAGATCTGAAAAAAAATCAACCTTGTGATACTCAGGATCCATTGGGAGATTGTAAGTGTGTTCGTCAAACAGATGGATGTGCTTCGATTCCGGATCGAAATGAACAAGTGAAGTGTTACTGTATTGATAAATCATTCTGTTCTGATGATCGTAGGAAAGAGGGGTGTGATGGTAGCCAAAGTTCCTGTCCAACTTATTATGCTTGTAAACCTAATCCAGACCTATGTGGAAGATACCCAATCCCAGGCGGGTCAGGATTTGTAAGTTGTCTCGACCCAAAACTATTCTGCTTTCATTACCCACAATTTTGCGGGTGTGTCGACGAGGTATCGTGTCCTAGATTTCCACAATCATCTGGTGTTCAGCTGGGGAATACCATAAGAACCGAAAATCCAAACCTGTACAACTTTATTCTTCGATCATCTAATCAGGTGTTAAGAAATCTCATCGGTCAATAGTCACAAATTCATTGACAATAAAATTGAATGTATGTTATTCTGAATGAATGAGTAGGTGGACACTTTTTTTTTGTTGCAATTCTTTTTTCTTTCTTCGCTTTCTCTGCCCAACAAGTTGAGGCTCAGGCTTGTGGCACTGCATGTGATCTACCTAGAGGATTACGATGTCTCTCTAATGCTCGATGCAGCAATATTAACGGACCAGGAACTTGCGTGCAAACCGGCTGCTCAACAAGCCAATCCATGTTGCCGTTCCAATAGGCCTCAAAACCCCAGACCACAACCCACAACTCCACCGGGAGGGGGAGGTAACCCAAACATTCCAAATGTACCCAATACAACACCAGGAAATGCTAATCCAACAGGAAGTTTTGTTGATCCAAACCCCATTACACCAGTAAGCGGCAAAGTAACCCCACCCAGCGGAGGAGGGGGTACTGCAGGTGACTGTTCAGGCCCCACAGAAGGTACAAAAGAC
This sequence comes from Microgenomates bacterium OLB23, assembly GCA_001567245.1. Lineage (GTDB taxonomy): Bacteria > Patescibacteriota > Microgenomatia > UBA1406 > HO2-37-13b > OLB23. Next base: position 10,704 of record LMZU01000016.1, on the reverse strand, counting down.
GGAAAAGTTGACCTCTCTGATTTTAATTTACTTCGTAAAGAGCTTAGTGGTAGCGCTGCAACAACCGCATGCGATTTCGACACAAATGGAGTTGTAGATTTGTTAGACTTTAATATATTTAGAATAGCGTTCGTCGCACAAAAATAAGAACATAATGAATAAGACAACCAGGCTCACCGTCCTAGGGCTAGTTTTTGTGTTATCCACGCTGTTTTTTTGGCAGGCAATTAATACCTATCTCATACCCTCAAAAGCACAGTTAGCCCCCAACATGAAGATATTTATTTCTGAAAAAGCCATACAATGCAACGACAAGCCCGATTCACTTTGTTTGGTGCATATTTTTGGCTCTACAGAGCCCACCACAGGACTTGCGGGAGTAACGGGTGCAATGAGTTTTTCTGAAAATCTTAACTTGGTTGGCATTACACAAGAAGGTTTTTGCAGCCAGGCATCGTTTGGACTCGATTATGTAATGAAATACACCCCCGTTCCACAAGGACTCAAACTTACCCTGGGCACGATAAAAGGCGACAATCTGCTTGCCACAGGTACAAAATGTATTACAACAGTTGGATTTAAACGCACAGTTCCCGCTAATGGTGGCAATTCAGATGCAAGAGTTATGCTCGCCGATGCCTCACAATGGCAGGCGGTTGGCTCGCAACAAATAGTGCCCGATATTGATACAGCCCCAGTAGTTATTACCTTTTCGCCTTCGGCGCCCATACCCTCTATAACCATTACACCACCAGTAGTTGGTGGTCCTGGAGCTCCTATAACACCAGTTCCTGGAGGTAATTGTTCAACCAAAGCAAAGGGTGATTGTACCTGTGACGGAAAAATAGATGTGCGTGACTGGGAGGTATTACGTAGCTCAATTCGCAGTGAAGGTAACGCCTGTGATGTAAATGGTGATGGAACAATTAACAGTGTAGATTTAACAATCTGGAAAACAAATCATGACTAATAGTACTGTTTCACCACGAGTGCCATTTTTTACTGTTGTGGGTCTTGCTGCGCTTGTTATGTTTGGTGCGTTTGTAAATCGGTATGTGTTGCAATCAAGCGCTGCTCAAAGCAAGGTGGTTGTAGAGTTTGCACCAGCAACAGGAACGTTAAACGATAGCCCATTTCGTATTGTGCTTAAACCAGAGAATGCAACCGAAAAAATATCTGCAGCAGATATAGCCCTTACCGTGCAAAATGGCACGATTGCTTCGTGGTTACCCTGTAAACCCCTTGAAGATGGGAAGACACCCCAAATTAAGCCACTTATAGAAACAATTGGAGCTTCACCACGCTACAGTTGTGTTGTGCTCGAAAAAGATGAAAATCTAGTGTCTGGTTTGGTTTTATCGGGTACGGTGCAGTGTACTGGATCGGGGCCAGTAACTATTACCGTTGACACACAAAAATCACAGGTAAGTGGGCCAGTAGAAGGCACGCTATACACGTTTTAACCCATCGCAAACAGTAACGTATAACTGTTCTGGAGCCGGCACCACACCAACGCCAATTCCCTCAGATGTGAGCGCTACATTTGAGCCAACCACGTGTAGGGGAGATAAAGGCAGCTCATGCAATTATGCATTAACTATTAAATCAAATGATGGTGCTAAAAAAATCTCTGCATATTATGTTGCTCTGAGTTTTGACAAAGCCATATTAAAGGGAAACGCAGTAGCTGGCCCAGCAGATGTAAAGGGTTTGCTTGCACAGAATGTGCTCACCGCAACACCAACTCCGGCGACTAATGTTGGTGCACCTACCGCAATTCCACCAACCGCCGTGCCAACGGCCGGAGGGGGTGCAACGCCAACTGTTGTGCCTACATCGCGTGCATGTACTACCGATAAAGAGTGTGTAGACAGGTTTTGTGGCGGAAGCGCCATTCCTAACTGCTCGCAAGTAATGTATTGTAATATCCCTGCTGGTGCTGCTTCGGGCACGTGTAACGTGCGTACCGCTGCAATAACCCCGCCGGCAACCACCATAGCGGTACCCACAGGCGGAGCAGGCACAACACCTCCAGTAGGTGGTGGCCCAGTTGTTGTGCCGCCAAAAGAGGCCACATGTACCATGGTAAGCACCAATGTTGACAACGACAATGGCACCATGTCGTTGTTGTATGTGTGCGATAGTGCTGGAGCAGAGCTTAAAACCTCATATACAAATACTCTTTCGTTCGATGTCATTGGAGAAGGCGAGGGCTCGCTTGCAGTAACAAATATTCAGGTTGTAGGGCCCCAGGCTGTTGCCGGTTTATATAGTGTTAACAGCGAAACTGCAAAATACGTAATAGGCCAAGGTGGTGGAAATGTTGAGGTAAAAATGAAATTGCGTATGCAAGGGATTGTAAAGAAGCCATCAAAGCGAGATTCTATGCAAGTGCGGGTAGGTGTGGGCGATGGTGGACTTGCCGAACCTGTGTATAAAACTGTTGAATTTAAATCAGATGATAACGGTCACTTTAATGGTACGGCCAGCTTTAATGTACCTGCACGTAAAGACTACAAGCTTTTGGTAAAGTGCGAACATTGTCTTCAAAGAAAGGTATGCGACAAAGATGCAAAAGAAACAGAAGCAGGCTCCTACAGTTGTGATAAAGGAAAGATTGAACTGAAAAATGGTGCAAACGTATTTGATCTGTCGGGCATTGTGCAGCTTGCATGTGATATTCCTGCAGGAAAGCAAGATGGTGTGTGTAACTCTGCCGACTTTGCACTTGTGCGTAATAACCTGGGAAAGAGTGACGAAGATGCCCTCCGTAAGGCAGATCTTAACTTTGATGGCATTGTCAATGCAGTCGACTTTGCCTTAATGACTGCCGCGCGCATTAATATTGCCGACATAAAATGATAGAAGAACTTAAAGAACACAAATCTCTTGTTATAGCTTTGGTAACGGTGTTGTTAATTGCTGCCGCGGGCATAATGTTTATTGCTCAAAATCGCGGCAGTGCAATGAATGGCAGCAATACTGCCGACAAAGAAGGCATAAAAGAGCCTGCTAACAGCAAAATTGTGGCAAAAGGCCGCTTAAGCGCGCAACCGGCAACAGGAAGATTTATTTACGAAGTAGAAGAACAGGTGGTTGTTGCAATAAAAGGCGACTCAGATGGAAGAGATGCAGTGGGGTTTGATGCTGCACTTAAGATTAATCAAAAGGTACTTGATTTTAGCCAGGCTGTTTCGAAGCTCCCTTCGTTTGAGGTGTTTAGCAATGTTAATGAGGAGCGTTTATACATTGGCGGCATTCGCAAGCTCGATAGCAAGTCTGCGAGCATATTTAATAATGCTGAGCTTGCGCATATTACGTTCAGAGCCGTTGCGCAGGGAAGCTCTGCAGTTGATTTTATGTTCAAGCCAGATGAAACCACAGAATCTAATATTGTGCTCACCAGCTCGCAAGATGGGTTGGGTGATGTGCAGGGCACCACTTTGTATGTGGGCGATAAAATAGATCTTTCTACCGCTACAGCATTGATTGTGCCAAACACCAACGTCAAGCTGGTCCTTACCTCAATTACTCCAGAATCTGCAGTTATCGAAATGACATTAGGCACATCTAAACAGCCTAAAACGTTTACCTGGGGAACAGGAACAGTTTCTGAAAATATCGAAAAATTTTCGGGGTTTGTATTTCAGGTGCAAAAGGGCACTGCTAATAGTGTTGTGGTGTACTATGCATCTGACACAGTAAATTAATAAACAATATGGAAGACGATGCAGAAATAAAAAACAAAATGTTGCTCACCGGGTTAATTTCTATTATTGGTATAGTAGTTGTGGTGGGTGGCATTATGTATGTTGCGCAAAACAAGCTACCCGAAAAATACAAAGACCAAGAAAAGCAACTACTGCGCCACATAATAGAGCCTGCCGAGCCCACAGCAGCACCTTTAACAGGGGTTTTTGGTATGGCTGTAAAGGGTGCCAAGCAATCATATCGCAAAGGTGACATTGTTACCATGACAGTTACCGCAGATTCAAAGGGCGATAAAATTACAGGATACGATGCGGTGTTGCGCTATGATCCTTCTGTGCTCAAGGTACACAATGTGCTCTCGCTTGTAGAAGGAATGGACATTTACCAAACAGACATACCTGCAGAAGCAACGGGTTATAACGATTTGGTAGTAACTGGTATTCAAAGCATTAGTCAGCCAGAGCCATATGTATTTGCGCAGTCGCCGTTGGTAGAAGTAAGCTTTAGTGTGCTCAAGGCAGGTAATGCGTCGGTTGAGCTGGTGTTTAGCCCCAATCACACAACCGACTCCAATCTTATGAATACACAAACCCAAGATATTTTGAGTAGTGTGCAGGGCGTTACCTTGCAAGCAAATTAAGCATGAAATTTCAAAGAATTACCATAGTAATAGTGTTTGCGGCTTTTTTTTGCTCTGTCGCCGCGCCTCAACGCAGCATTTGCGGCGACGCTCAAATTTGACCCTACAACCATAAGTACCAATGTCGGCGAAACATTTACACTAGACATAGTCGCCGACGCCGAAGAAAAAGAAATCCTTGGTGTTGATGCGCTCATAGAATATGATCCTGCCATTTGTGAGATTGAGAGCATTACCGATGGTGATTTTTTAGAAATTGGCATTAAAGAGTTTACTCAACCGGGAAAAATTTACATTGCTGGTGTTGTATCGAGTCCTGGTGAGTCGGTAACCGGCGAGGGAGTGCTTGCGTCGGTGCAATGTAAAGCAAAAGCTGCCGGTACCACAACCTTTACATATACCTGCGAAACCGGTGAAACCAATGAGTCTAACATTTCAGAAAAATCTACCGATGCACCCGATCTTATTCAATGTGCGCTTAACGGAGAGGCTGTGGTTACAGTAGGAGGATCTACTAAACCCAAAACCTCAACAGGGAGTGCAAAAACTCCTTCTGAGCTCCCGCGCACCGGTGTTGTTGAAGATTTCCTCTTATATGGTATTATCGGTCTTGGCTTTATGTTAGTTGGCGCAGGTGCCAAATCAATGTTACGCATATGAACAAAAAAAACACAAAAAATAGCCGCGTTGAGTATAGGGTTTATTCTTTCATTACTGCTTATCTATATTGGGTTTCGTATTGTCCAAAAGCGAGGCTCTCAGGCGAGTGCAGTAGAAAACTTTACCTGTGTGCGTACAAAAGACACAGAAGCCCGCTGTACATGGACAAATCGTACAGAAGAGCAGGGTAACTTACTGGCTTCGAGTATGCCTCCTGGTGGACTAAGCGAATGTAATTTGGTGTTTATTCACTCAGAGGCCGGGGCACCAGTTGCGCTTGGAGATGGTAATTATGAGCATACAGTTATTATGCAGCCTCTTGTAGCAAATCAAAGTTATTGTGCGGCCCCTGCTGGCAGCGAAGAAACACTAATCGAAGTACCAGCCAGTCCCGATGGGGCAGCAGGTGGGCAATCTACCGATGGTACAGGTGGGGTAGTGCTTGATGTTACTCCTACAACGGCCGTAGTAGTGCCAGAACCAACAAGTGGCGAGTCAGATATAGTACCTACCACAGCTCCTCTGCCTACATCTGCACAAACAGCAAGCGATACAGAGGTCGATGCATTCTATAAAGATGATACGAATGCAGATAGCGATTGGGGTGATTGTTTAGATTACTTCGAGAAAAAGGGCTATCAGGTGAGTGGCAACGCATGTATAAAAGGGTATTATCGTCACACTACAACCCCCACACCCGCCTCAAGTTAATAGCATAAAGTAAGCGCGTTTTAAGAAGAATCTTATGGCAACAGAATGCCCGTAAAAAAGCTCACAACAGGCCCAATAAAGGTTTGCAAGATAGAGCGACCCCCAGCAAACGGAAGAATTAAGAATATTAAGATAATAAATCCATACCGCTCAAGACTGAGCCACTCTTCTAGCTGATCATGTGGCACCAAGCCTCCTACAATGCGAAAACCGTCAAGTGGTGCCACAGGAATAAGGTTAAACACGCCTAAAATTATGTTAGTAGAGGTAAATATTGAGAGGAATGCCCCCAGTATGTTTGTGCGGGCAAACTCTGCGCCAAAAATATGCAGCGCAACCCCGGCAGCCAACGCCATGCCAAAATTAGATAGGGGCCTGCCAATGCAATCATGGCGGCATCTTTTTGAGGATTCTTAAGGTTATATGGATCGTATGGTACTGGCCTTCCCCAACCAAAGCCAAAAAGTAAAAATAGCAGAGAGCCAATTGGGTCTAAGTGTGAACGGGGATCGAGTGTAACACGCCCCTGAAGCTGAGGAGTAGGGTCGCCAAGATTATCAGCAGTTTTAGCATGAGCAAACTCATGTACCGTGACTGCTGCAACAATAGAAAGCAAAAAAAGCACTGCACCAACCGGATTAGTAAAAAGCTCGCTCAATACCATATGCCTATTATAATTGATTTTGCTGAGTAATTTTGATATTATATACCCCATGGCAAACTGCTACGTATCAGGAAAATCATCACTTCACGGCAGAACTCATACGCACCATCGTGGTGTGGCGGGTGGTCGTTGGAAAAAAAGAGCACAAAAAATGAATCGTGTGTTTAGTCCTAATCTTCAAGTGGTGACTATTCTCGAAGAGGGTGTTGCTAAAAAAGTTCTCCTCGCGACCAAAGTTATTAAGCGAATTCGTAAAGATATTCTCGATGGTCGCTCACCAATAGTAAAGCTTGCATATCTTCCTGCAGATCTTAAGAAGGTTCTTGCAGACAGAAAAGCCGCACAAGCAGCAGTTAAATCTTAAGCGGTTCCAGCTCTCCGTCAATTTCTTGGTATAACTTTCTTTTTTGTTCTATAACGCGCTGTGTAAATACAATGCCGTCAAGGTGGTCCATTTCGTGCTGAACTATAATTGCCTCAAAGCCAGTGAACGCTTTTTCATGAATTGTACCATCTAGATCTGCATAGGTAAGATGCACTTTGGGGCTTCGTGCTACGTATCCCCATAAACGGGGTATAGACAGGCACCCTTCAAGTCGTGCGCGGGTAGTTTTTTTACCTTTTTTTTGTGGTGTAGGGTTTTGAATCTTTTCTATAAAGGTAATTTTGGGGTTAATGCAAACATACAATGGAGCTTTTTTTGAGGACTGCATAATAAAAAGAGCCATGTTGAGCCCTACTTGATTTGCTGCGAGCCCTACGCCTTCGGGGTCTTTTTCGTTACGAAGGGTGGTAACCATTTTTTGCACTATGGTAGCAAGTCTTCGGTCAAATTGAGAGACTGGTTTTACTTTTTCAGAAAGTATAGAATGGGGTACCTGGACAATCTTCATAGCATGTATTGTAACACAGGAAGATGGTTATTTTGGCAAGCTTGTGACAAAGCCCTTATCTTGCAGACACACTCTATACAGGCTCTCATTGAATACATTGGCAACCACAGAGCGGGCTTCTTTCATACACTGATCAACGGCTTCGTTGCGTGCATGTTGATAGTTAAAGCCAATACTTTTTTCAATATAAGAATTCAACAATTGATACACACCAAAAAGCACAATAAGGGTAATCATGCCTCCAATGCCAAGCGATAATATGTTCGAAATTTGTGTTCGTTGTTCAATCATAGCTCATAGTATACCATATCTAATCAAATTTGTCTTTCTAGGAGGCCTTACTGCGATATTTAGGCATAACAATGGCCACTATGAGTGCAAGGATAAGTAAAACATAGCCGGCATACTGCAGAAGCTGAGGCCAGAATACAATGATAATTCGCAATGGTTCGCCAGCCTTAAAATCATTCAATTCGATAGTCCATCCATTTGCCCAATTGTTCACGGGGTGGTGTGCCGAGAAAACCCTAAGATTATTAGTACTAAATGCAATCCAGTCTTTATTGTAAGATCGCCACAATATCAGTTCGTTTTGTTGGTTGCCTAGTTGTTCTGTGGTGGTCTCTACAGCATACAAAGTATTATTAAAATAGCCTTTAAATCCTACTTTTGTTATCTGTTGCTGCAGGGGCTTATCTGTTCCATAATACATGCTGTTAAGTTCATCAAAAGGAATGGGAGTTACTTGTATGTCATAGATATCGTTCACTGCAGGCTTACTGCCAAAAGAAACATTATCAATGCGCAAGCTGTACCCCTGTGCTTCTACATACGGAGGTACAATAAACGAGTCTTGCACTACAGTTTCACTTCTAGTTGTTTCGTCATACAGATGGCATAGATTGGAGTAAAAACTAAACACACAAAGTCGTAGAGGAATGCCATTCACATTCTTTGTATTTATTGAGACAACATATGCAGTAGATTGAGATAAGTATGGCAAGTCAATAAGCACACCGTTTTTTTCTACATCATCCGATGTAATACGTACAAATTTTTTTCCGTTACTATCTGTCATTAGTTGTACATTTGCACTGCGTGCATTACTGGCATATATAGTTGCTGCATCGATGTACATGTCGTTTTGTATTAAAAGGTGCTTAAAGGTGTTAAGGCTATTGTTAAGCCTGTCTTTAGAATTAAGTAACTTTCGGTAAGGATATGTTGCATGTACATTTATATCGGGATTTGATATATAGGTTCCAAAGTGTTCATATGCTGCGTCATAAATTCCCCAATAGTAAGTGGGGAGAATATTGGGAAGTTCACTCATGATTTCAATGCGGTGATGAGGTTCGATGTTTTTAAATACTTCAATACCATCTTTCTTCCAGAGTGGTGTAATTAATCCCTGTGCAAGTAGTTCGTCAATCATTATTCCTGTTTCGCGTTCAAATGTAATTTGTTTACGATTTTTTTCTTCTGATGAAATGTTGTTCTTATCCCAAAGAATATAGGTAATGTTATATTTTTCTAGAGTGGCAACAAATTTTTTTGGGATCCTTTCTATAAAGGGTATACTGTAGTTCTCTAAAAGCCTCCTCGTTTAAGTTATTCCAACGATCAGAATCTCTGTCAAGTACTGGTTGTTTAAGGGGGAACCAAATAAAGCCGGAACCTTGGTACCCCCAATCATAATACTGCCAGCCTGAGAATGTATGTATGGGTAAGGTAAGTAATGTTCCCTTGGGTTGAGTTGACATGAATTCCCAAAGCTCGGTATACGTAGGTGGAATATTAACTTTCACTTTATCCGAAATAAGGTTCCTGTTTAGTACAGGCATTCCAAGAGCAAGAATGAGCGCAAAAAAGGCAAAGATTATTTTTTTTATGGATGCTTTTTTCACTTGCTTTTTCGAGTAAATGTAAAAACGCTGACTGCGAAGAATACTGTATAGCCTAAGGTAAGGAGTATAGACAATTTTGTAAATACAAATCGTAGGGCTTCTTCGAATAGCTTGATATGTAATAAGTTTTCAAAAAGAAGTGAGAAGGGAAAAACACGATTAGCAAGTAGTGCAAATGGTAGTGCAAATAAAGGTATAAGAGAAGTGGCAGGAGACTTTTGTTTAATTGTAATTAAAAACGCCTGCAAGCACTAAGGCGAAAACACCATAGCCCAATACAGAGATAAAAGGATTTTCATAGTGTTTTTTCCATTCGGGCATTAGGTTTTCAAATTGCTCGCTCTTAAAGTCATAAATAGACCAGTCAAGATAAAAGCCTTTTAATAGTGCAACATCTCTTAGTCTACCGAATTCTTGATTTCTTAGCCTGAATTCTTGGGAATACAGTCTGTTTTGTTTAGCATTTCGGGGCATGTCTCCCTGTGTGGAGATGTAGTACAAATTGGGGAGCAGCCAATAAGAGTTAACACATATTGTCAAAAAATAAGTATACCAGCGCGCTTGAACTGAGTATATTTGTCTTTATGCAGTGCTATATGAAATATCAATACCAGCACATAGGTACCAAAAAATGCATACCAAAGCTGCGCAGCGTAGGCCTGAGGTGTTGCGAGAAATGATATGAGAAAAAACATTACAAATGTTTTGTGAGAAGGCGAACTAAGTGATGCAAATGTGTAATAAAGAATCCATGGCAGAAATGCGTACTGTGTAGGAAACATTTCGAATGGCACATAAAAATTGTTGTATTGTGCCAAGGTTAAACATGTAATACAGTGTTGCTATAGCTCCTGTGATATTTCTATGTGTAGATTTGTGAAAGAGTTGGGTAATAAGAAAATATGTACCTAGAGCACCAATGAGATACATTAAAAAAACATATGCATAGCGCACTGCTGACGTTGGAAAAAATAGATCAAACAAGTAGAGGGTGAGAACTCGTGGTAAATCACTCATATGTGAGTGGCCTGCAACAGCGCCCAAACCTTGGTTATCGCGCCATACACCACTAAAAATGTTTGCTAGGTTTTCACTGTAGTTAAGTTCTGGATGCAGGGTGTCCCAACCAGAAAGCCACGTGCCTGGCGTATAGTTAAGTAGAATAATAACGAGTGAGACGAGAGCAATAATGATGGGATATTTGTAGTGAGAAAGTATACGCATTATTACATATTATGATACAACCTCTGGTACCGAATGTCTTCGATAACAAAGGTTGAGGGTTCAGGAAATTGTGATCCTCAACGTGCTTTTCGCTTGATGCCGCATTGGCATGTTGCAAAGAGCTTTGAAGATCGGCTCCGGGAGCGGCGGCTTGCGCCGCCGCTCCCTTCGCCGTCAGACTACCTTCCCCTCCAGTCGTCCAGAAGGACGTCCGACTCCATGGCCTCGTACATGTGCACTCGCGTGCACGTCCCGAGGCAGCCGGATTCGTAGAGGAGCCGGTTCACGGCCAAG